>NZ_CP094723.1:1530426-1860852 GCF_025558585.1 Staphylococcus sp. IVB6214
AACTGATAACCTTTGGAAACCCAAATTAGCCTTCAGATTTCCAAATGCTGATTCGACATCTATTTTTCGTTTTTTGTAGATGCCTTTCGTTTTTGGATCTGAAAGCTGCTTATTTGTGAATGCTTTAAAATAATCCCAAGTTGGATTTTTATATAAGCTTTTTGTTGTAGTTGGGTTGGTTCTGTAATTCATACATTCATTTCGTAAAGGACATCCAACACAATCTTCACATTTATATAATTTGAAATCTCTCTGATAACCATATCCGTCTCTTCTTTTTCTATAACTTTTGAAATGCAATTCTTTGTTATTCGGACATACATAATAGTCATCTATTTCATTATATTTCCAATTAGCTGTTATGAATGGATTATTTTTATATTTTCTTTTCTTCTCTTTTAAATACATACTATATGTGATGAGTGGTGTTTTCTCGAATTCATCAAGAATCATCGTATAGTTTTGTTCGCTACCATATCCCGCATCAGCTACAATGTACTCTGGAATGTCACCGTATAATTCTTTGATTGATTTTAAAAAAGAAGGAAGTGTTCGCGTATCACCCGGATTACTATACACACCAAATGCCAAAATGAACTGATTGTTCGTCGCAATCTGCAGATTATAGCCAGGCTTTAATTGTCCATTCTTCATATGATCATCTTTCATTCTCATAAAGGTCGCATCATGATCTGTTTTAGAATAGCTTTTTCTGTCACCATAAATTTCCATCTGCTCATCATATTTTATTTTACGATCTTTAAAATCTTTGATTGCTTTTTTATATTTTCTAACTTTACTTCTTTGTTTTCTTAATGTCTTTCTTATTTCTACACTTTGAGATGCTTCAATTTTAGAAGTGAGCGTTTCATTTTTATCATCTAAATGCATCTCAATACGATTTGTTAGTTCATCAGAAGATTCTCTCTTAATTTCAGGTATGATCTTCTCTGAAATTAACTGTTTATACACCGCATTGGATTTTTCAATAACCCCTTTACTAAAATGCTTAGTGCTACCTAGCCATTGAAAAGTATATTTATTGGCATTAGCCTCTATCTTCGTTCCATCTATATAAAGGGCGTCTTCTGTAATCACTTTGTCTTCTAATAATTGCGCTCTAAGACCCACAAATAGAACTTGTATAAAATCTATCATGTGTGGATTAACTCTAAAGCGATTGATTGTACGATATGAAGGGACTTGTCCTTGAGCTAACCACATCATACGACAACTATCTTTAAGTAGAAATTCCATTTTTCTACCAGAAAAGACAGACTGTGTATAGCTGTATAAAACGATTTTTAACATCATTTTAGGATGATAAGATGAAGGACCTCTATGGTTGTAATATTGATTAAAAGTTTCTTGGGAAATAGATTCTACAAGTTTATTAATAATGAGGGCAATATCACTCTCGGGAAAAGAAATTTCAGTTTCAATTGGCAGACTAAGCTGAGAAATGTTATACTCTTTATACATATAAGGCACTTCCTTTCATTGTTTTTGTGGTTATTAACAATTATACGGGAAGTGTTTTATTTTTTTAAATGATATCTATAAAAAAGGTCTAATTTAGTGTTTTTCGACACCAAATTAGACCTTTTTTGTAAAAGAGCTGGGAATTATGTCCCAGCCCCTTCTTAATTCAAAACCCATTTAAGTTTTTTCTAATATAAATAAATGTTTATTACAAAAATTAAATAAACATGCTTTTTGCTCTTTATGTTTATTGCACTTATATATGAACAAACTTAAAACACGTGCAACTTATTTATACAGTTAAATAATATTTTAAAATAGCATAATCAATTCTTATCAATTTTATGACAAAATTCAATATCGCAAAACTTAAAAATGATTTTATACAGTTGTACAATAATAGCTATCGTTCAAAACAGATGCGTTTAGACATTATTCACTAGAAATCTTTTCAATCATAGATGTCACTTCATTAATATCACTATCTTTTTTATGATTTTGAAATTCTGCAAAATAGGCAACTTTAAAAGTTTCATTGTCCTTATAAGCCATACATAAGATGGATGCCATCTTTCCATGAGACATCAAATAGATAACATTAACAGTATCCATTTTCATATTTAACATTTGTTCCTTCACATAATTAAATAAGACTTTTTGTTTCGGAGCATTATTACATTTATCAGGTAAGTTCATTTCCATAATTAAATCTCCCTATTGTCTGATTATATTTATCAACAACACTGTCAAGAGTATGGTTGTTTGAATCAAATATAACAAAAGGAACACGTATTTTAAAAATTCCATACGTGTTCCTTAATAATATTTTAATTCTTAGTTTGTGATTCCATATTCTTTTTCAATGTTTAAATGTTCACGTAATGTTGAACCTTCATAATCTTCATGGAAAAGCCCGCGCTCTTGAAGAATCGGTACAACCTTTTCAACGAATTCTTTTACGTCTTTTTGGCTATGCGGTACAACGTTAAATGCGTCTGTCGCACCAGATTTGAACCACTCTTCCATAAAATCAGCAACATCTTCACCTGTTCCAACAACTACCGGATGATAATAGATGGCACCACGTGCTAACACATCTCTTGGGCTTAATCCCTCTTGGATCAATTTCACAGCCTTGGCTGAACGTGGATCATGATGATTCGGTACCGCTTGATCGCTGATTGACTTTGGTAATGGTTTATCCCAATCAAGTTGTAATAAGTTAATACCAATCATACCTGATAGATAACGCATTTGACCTTCAAATTCTTGTGGTGTCATATAGCTTAATAACTCACGACGTCGCTCCATCGCTTCTTCATATGTGTCTGCCACAGCAACCATTAAGCCAGTAAACGTTTTAATATCATCCGCTTTTCTACCATGTCTAACGGCACTTTCTTTTAATAAATTACGATAATATCTTGCTTCTGCAATTGTAAATGGATTTGCGTACACACCACTTGCATATTTGCCTGCCAATTCAATCCCTTCAGGACTAGGGCCCGCTTGGAATAACGGTGGTTGACCTTGTGGACTTGCTGGAATTGGAAGTGGCCCTTTCGTTTGGTAATACTTGCCTTGATAGTTTACAGCCTTTACTTCTGAGTCATCAATAAACTGCCCTGATTCTTGATCGACAATATAAGCATTCTCGTCAAAGCTTCCCCAAAGTGATTGAACGGCATGAACCATATCATCCGCCATTTCATAACGTGTTGTCGTATCTGGAAGTGGGTCATTACCAAAGTTATAAGCAACTTCACGTGTTCCTGTTGTAACAACATTCCATCCTGCACGACCGCCACTCATGACATCTAACGCTTTCAATTGACGTGCCAAGTTATACGGTAAGTTGTATGTTGTTGAATAAGTTGCAACAAGTCCGATTTTTTCAGTATGTGCCGCAACTGCTGATAGTAAGGTCATCGGTTCCATGACAAAGTTAGGTGTTTTACGTTCGAGCATGCCGTTTACACCTGCCCCTACTTTTGCGGGTGTATCAGCAATAAATAATGTATCAATCTTTCCTTTTTCTGCTTGTTTCGCAAGTTCAATAAATGTTTTAACATTCGTATATGCTTTGGGATCTGAATCTTTAAAACGCCATGTCAAAGACTCACCGCCGTATCCAGTGACTAACTGCATTGCAATGTTCATTTTTTTATTATCATTATTTAAATAATCATTCATCTTATTTTCCCTCTCTCATAAAAGCGATTTAATAATTAGCAATGACCTTTACGTTCACTATTAAGTCATTGCGATTAATTGCTCTGTCTTATAGAATGTATAGTACACCTGTCACATATATCCAACAAGGACAATTAATTAACATCTGTCCTATAAGTGACAAAATTTTTAAAATGTCATAGAAAAGGGGCTATTATGGACAAACGATTTCTTAAAAGTGAGAAACATATTAAACAAGCAATTTTAACTTTACTCCAATATAAAAAGTTCCCTACTATTTCAGTCAAGGAGATTTGCGAATTAGCTGACTGCTCTCGCAATACGTTTTATCTCCATTATGATAGTAAGGAACATTTATTAGATGCAATTATTGAAGAAATTGTAGAAAGTATTGAAGCCGGTTGTGAACCCGTTGTGAAAGATTATAGACAGATTGGTCGTAAAGAATCTAAGAAATACACAGATAATATTTTAAGTGCTATTTATGAACATCAATCAGTAATAAAAATTCTGTTATCACAAGAACAATGGTCCTTTTCTCAGCGTTTAGTTGAAGTATTACTTGAAGCGAGTTCACGAGAAGCAAAAAGATTGAAACACCCAATTAATACTAGTTTTTTAGTCTTTTTCATGAATGGTATCATTGGGTATGTTCTCCATTGGTTACAACAAGATTTGTCACTTGAAGAAGCACAAGAAGAATTAGATGAGGCCATTCATTTTAGATATTAAAATTAAAAGTAGTGAAAATCCTTTCTTTACAGTTGGATGATCACTACTTTTTATTATCGATATTAATATTACGTTGTCTTTACACACTAAAAGCGCGGAATTAATAGTGTAGATACAATAACTAATAGATTATTTATCTCCCTTTTTTACACCATACTGATATGGGATACCAAAGTTTTCTCTTAACGTATCGCCCTCATAATCCTTATGGAAAATACCTCTTTCTTGTAGAATCGGTACAACTTCATCTACAAATCGTGGTAAGTCAACTTCGTAAACATTCGGCATGACCCAAAAGCCATCTGCCCCACCTTGTTCAAACCAGTCAGTTAAATAGTCTGCAATATCTTCTGGTGTCCCAACTGCCGCTGGATGGTAATCGATAACTGAGTGGTAAACAACGTAGCGTAATGTCCAACCTTCACGTGCAACTTTTATAATATTTTCAATTCTAGGATCACTATACGGTGTAATCACGACATTATTTAGAATGTCGGTATCAATTGGCTTATCAATATCAGCCATTGTAAATTGCACGCCTAAAGCATAACCGATTTGTGCGATTCTTTGATAAAATGTTTGTTCATCAATAAATTGAGCATGACGATCTAATGCTTCTTTCTTCGTATCTCCTATTAATGGCATCACACCTGCGATAAATTTAATTTCTTCTGGGTCACGACCGTTTTCAATAGCAGTTTGTCTCAAAGCATGACGTGTTTCTCTACCTTGCTCAATTGTCTAAACTTCTCCAATCATCGCATTCGCATATTTCCCTGCATAAGCGATACTATTGCCAGAACCACCTGAATGGAAAATAACGGGTTGCCCTTGTTTTGAAGGCGGTATTGGCAATGTGCCTGTGCTTTCAACATATTTCCCTTTTATAGAGACTGATTCCACTTTATCATAGTCAGCAAAAATTTTATTTTCTCTATCTAGCTTTAAAGCATCTTCAGCCCAAGTGCCCCATAATGTTTGAACCGCTTCTGTAAATTCATAAGCTTTTCCATAACGATCAAAACTCGGTGATAAGTTAATACCATAAGCATTGGCGCTTACTCCATTCGCACCTGTCACAGCATTCCAAGCGGTACGTCCATTACTAATAACATCTAGTGATTTGAATTGTCTCGCAATTTCATAAACACTATTCCAAGATGTCGCCTTTGTAATTGCCATACCTATATGTTTGGTATTGTGTGCAATCACTGTTGCAATCAATAAAGGATCGACACCCATCGTTTGTGCTTTTCCATTGTCCGTTTCTTTTGTTCCTGGAAAATCACCGAAGAACATAAATTGGAACTTCCCTTTTTCTGCTAACTGCGCAGCCTTAATGTCATATGATAAGTCAGGGTATTTTTCAAAGTTTATTTTTGGATCTGTCCAAGATCTCATACTTAGACCAGGTACGCCAAACATAGCTAATCCTAGCATCATTTGTTTTTTATTATCTGCCATGTTTATTTCTCCCTATACATAATATTTATTTTTGTAGTAAGTTATTGTACACTTGTAACATAAATTGGTCAATTTACACATTTGTCCTAAGTGTCACTTAAAATCTTTAAAGGAGTTCATAATGAATCAAGATTTGAGATTTAGAAGAGTAGAAGAAAGTTTGAGAACTGCCCTATTAACATTATTAAAAGAAAAAGCATACCGAAAAATTACTGTCACTGATATATGTCAGTTAGCCAAATGTTCTAGAAATGCTTTTTATTTACACTATGAAAGTAAAGAAAATCTATATCATGCCATTCTTATGGATATTATTGTAGATATTGAAGAAAGTTGTCGTCCTGTCGTTGAAAACATTTCTGATATTGGCGTTGCAGAATCTAAAGAATATTTATCGAATATCTTAAGTACTGTAGAAAAACATCGTGCTATTTTGTCACAATTATTGGGCAACAAGCAGGTTCATTTTTCTGATAGTTTAAAGGATAGTATGGTTGAAGCGATGTGTGCTTATTCAAAAACCATGAACCATGATCCTGATTTAGACTACATTCATTACACGACGAGTGGCATAGTTGGCTTCATCGAATATTGGGTCGTTCATACTGAGTACACATTAGAAGAAGCAAAAGAAAAACTTTTTAATATTACCTTTCAAAATACCGATTCTGAAAATAATCTATTATAGGTATAAATATTTAATGTTACAGATATTTAGACATCATTACGTTAAGAACGAAGGAAACTGATACACTTCATAAAAATAGGATTTGTATAGAAATACAATCATTTCAGCAAAATTGAAACAGTCATTTTACTCATCGTTTGGTTCCACTCAAATCCTAAGTTTTTACATCTTATATAATTTTAATTAATACTCTGTCCATGAAAATAACGTTGTATCTTTATCTAAAGATTTAAGCAGATTCATTTCTTCAGGCAATAATTGAAAATCAAATATAGACATATTTTCTTCTAAGCACTCAATACGTCTCGTTTTAGGAATCACTGATATCCCACGTTGTGTTAAAAATCGCAATACAATTTGCGCAGGTGATTTCTTGTATTTTTCCGAAAGTTGAAGGAATTCTGGTTGTTTTTCAAAGCCAAGCTTCCCTTGACTAAGTGGTGACCATGCTTGCATAATCGTTCCATGTTCTTTCAACTTTTGTTGTAATACCCATTTTTGAAACTGTAAATGACATTCTACTTGATTGACTGCCGGAATGATATCTACATTTTTGAGAAACTGTTCAAATCGCTTCTGATTATAATTGGAAATACCGATTGCTTTAACTTTCCCATCATGATAAGCTTCTGACAAAGCTTCGTACATCGCTAAGTCGTTTGAATACGGTTCATGAACTAACAGAAGATCAACATAGTCCAAGTTCAAGTTATCTAATGAACGAGATATCCCCTCTAGTGCTTGTTTATATCCATTACTCCGACTATCTAACTTCGTCGTAATAAATAAATCATCACGATCTACATTTGTTTGAGCAATACCTTGACCGACTTCCTTTTCATTATCATACATTTGTGCTGTATCAATAAGTCTATACCCTAATCGTATAGCTTCTGATACTAGAGAAACACAAGTTTCATCTCTCAAATCCCATGTACCTAACCCGACTAAAGGTATTTTTGCACCTGTGTTTAACGTTAAATGTTCCATATGATCCCTCCAATAATTTCAACCATGAACATCTCGAAATATAATCATCATATACACAAATTCTATAACATAAATTCTTTTTATCAAAAAATCCGCTATTTAAAAGCCATCATTAATCCAAATTGTGAGCCTAGTACAACAATTTAAGGTTTATTAGGACAACAATTTCAAGAATTTATATCAGTGACTTTAATAGATATCCTAGTTGGCAAAAAAGTCAAAAAAACCTATGAAATCAGGTGAGGCACTGCACCCTTAATATGGGACTCACATAAAAACACTTGAATTAGGCTGCTAATTTTCTGTATTGCACAGGGGATAAGTAGCCTAATTTTTGTTGAATTCGATTATTATTATAGTTTTCAATGTACTTTTCGACAATATCCTTTACAATGAAATTAGAGTTATTTAACTCATTGTTAAGATAAAATGTTTCACACTTTAGCGAGGAATGGAAACATTCTATCGGGGCGTTATCAGCAGGTGTACCTTTGCGAGACATACTTCTGATAATGCCCTTTTCTTCGCATAATTGGTAGTAAGCATGCGATGTATAGACGCTTCCTTGATCGCTATGAAGTAGACATCCTTCTGGAATATCAATTTGGTTTAAGGTGTCATTTACCAAACTTTGATCTTGTGTATCGCTAATCTTATAAGCCACAATTTCACCGTTATATAAATCGATGATTGAAGATAAATACAACATTGAATTACCAAAGGGAAGATACGTAATATCAGTAGTCAGTACTTGTAGAGGTTGATTTGCTCTAAAGTTACCATTCAGTTTATTGCTTGTAAGATAATATGCCTTCCCTCGACGTTTAGATTTCTTAATTCTAACTCTACAATTCAAATTATTTTCTCTCATAATTCTTTGTACACGTTTATGGTTTATCGGTTGTTTAGAGGCCTGATTCATCAGAGCAGTTATCTTGCGATAGCCGTACGTGTAATGATTATCTTCACATAATTCCTTAACCTTTTTAACTGTTGTATCTTCCGTTTTCTTCTTATTTTTCCAACGGTAGTAATTTGATTTAGGGACATTCAACACTTCCAAAATCAGCTTCACAGGATGCCTGTGCTTTAACTCATCCACTAATTCTATCACTACTTCAGGTACCACTTCCTTTCCAATTCCTTGTACTTTTTTAAAATATCTATTTCGGCTTGATTTCTTCTATTCTTTAACTTTAATTGTTCCAGTTCAGAAAGTTCCACTAATCCTTTATTATAGGAGTATTGTTTGCCTACTTGTTGACTAAATCGATATGTTTCACCCTTTCTTTCTATACCATCTCCACCATGTTTTTACCTGTGTGCTATTTCTAATATTTAATTCACACATAATTTCTTTAGTTGTATAACCTTCTGCTTTCATCTTCACTGCTTTAAACTTTGTTTCAACTGAATACGCCACTCTGCGCATAGAAAAAACACCTCCGTAAATTCATTTTAACTGAATTCAACGAAAGTGTTTTTATAAAGTTCCCACTATATGGGGTCAGCTCAGTGACTTCATAGCTTTTTTGCTGTATTTCAGATAGTTTCAAACAATATGCTTTATTTATTTCTTAACTATTACTTAAAATTTCTAAATATCTTTCTAACATCTCATTGATATATTTCGCAAATATATCTTCCATTGCTGATAATGTCCCTTTGGAATGATACATTTCAATGGCATTATAGTATGCCAATCTATCTGTAAATTTGATATCAATTGGTGGATACCCTGCTTTCATCAACTCTAAATTCACAAGTAGCCTGCCCGTTCGTCCATTTCCATCAATAAACGGATGAATACTTTCAAACCCAATATGAAATCGTGCAATTTTAGTTATTAGTTTTTCTGTACTATTTGAGTAGTCCGTTAATAATTGTTCCATTAGAGGTTCTATCATATATGGCTGCGCAGGGACATTTACAGCCCCTAAAATACGAACTGGTACTTTACGATAAACCCCACGATCATCCATTTTGTCGGATAAAACCAAGTAATGAATATTTTTAATCACCGATTCAGTTAATGCTAATTGTTCAGAGACAAGCGATTTAACGTATCGAAAAGCTTCACGATGTCCAATTGCTTCCATATGATCCTTCAAAGGTTTTTGATCAATCGTTAAGCCTCGTAAAACAAGGTCTGTTTCACGTAATGTTAAACTATTCCCTTCAATTGCATTAGAATTATAAATATACTCAACCATAAACTCTTCATTTAAGCGCTCTAATTCGCCAGCTGTCAACGAACGTAGCTTTGTGAGCTGTTGCATTTTATTCTTAATATCAGAATAGAGACTCTCCGCTTTTTTTAATCTAGCATCAGAAGGTTTTTGGGCATCTGAAGGTATTTTCCACTGACGTCCTTCTTTAATGACACCAGGTATTCTCCCTTCCTTACATAAGATACGTATCCGTCTATCAGATATTCCCCAAAGTTCTGAGGCTTGTTTTACTGACATGTACATCATCAGACACCTCTCTTTCATGACATATTACACTTTAGGTCGGAACAATAGATGGATTATCGGAATAATATTTTCTATTTAACGGAATAATCCATAAGATTTATAAATAAAAAGAGCTAGATTTTAGCATCTAACTCTCTCATCTCTTATTTTTATATCCTAACTATACGACTGTCTCGATATACATTAATTATATCTAAAAATATATTTGGGTAATTTTGTAAAAACTAATAAGTAAGTAGTTACAAATTTTTCAGCTGTCTTTCCTGATCCATTTTAATATATATAATTGCAATAATTTGAACTTCTTTCTTTTTATCATCTATCTGAAAGTAAATATAATAATTTTTTACTCGAAATTTCCTAAATCCTAAATCTCTCCATGGAACTTCTTCGATACATTTAAAACGCTGTGGCATTGTTTCCAAAGAATATATCTCAAATTTTAATAAGTTCAAAACCTGCTTCGCAATACTCGGCGCTTTTAATTCTGTAACAATATATTCTCTTATAAGCGTAAGATGTTCTTTTGCTTGCTTTGTAAGTCTTATCTTATACTTATCCATTACAAACCTCTTTCAAGTTCTTCAAAGACTTCATCTATACTGTAAGTATCTCCTTGTATTGCCTGTGCATAACCATTCGCCATTAATGAATTAAATGCTTCTTCATCCATATTTTCTTTTGTTGGCATATTTTTAGGTGCTTTTAGAGGGAATGGAATACCGTTATTAAAGATTATCTGTCTGTAAAACATATCTATCGCGGTAGCTCTAGAGATTCCCATACTATCTAAAATCTCTTCAGCTTGTTGTTTTACATTTTCTTGTATTCTTACATTTACATTTGCGGTTTTATTAACTGACATATCAATCCGCCTCCTTAGTGACATCATAGAATATTGTATCGTATATTGCAATACAACAACTTTATAAATAGTTCTTTGGGGTTAATGCTCCCTAAATTCACGTTGTTTTAGTATATTTTAGGCAGTCCCCGTGTCATCCCCTCATAAACTGAAATAATAAATCTAAAAAAAAGAGCTAGATTTTGGTATCTAACTCTTTCATCTCTTATGATCTACGCTCCAACAATGCAACTGTCTCAACATGTGTTGTATGTGGGAACATATCTACGGGTGTGATTTCTTTGATTTGATATTGCTCTTTTAATAGTTCTACATCTCGTAATTGCGTACTTGGATTGCAAGAAACGTATACAATACGTTCCGGTGCTAATGCTTTTAACGTTTCAATAAAGGTCGGATCGCATCCTTTTCGTGGTGGATCAACTGTGACGACATCAGGTTGAATGCCTTCACGTTGCCAGTCCAAAATCACTTTTTCAGCTGGTCCTGCAACAAATGTGGTATTGTCATAGTGATTATTTTGGGCGTTGCGTTTGGCATCTTCAATCGCTTCTGGTACAACTTCTACGCCATAGACATGTTTCGCTTTGTCAGCCATGGATAACGCAATTGTTCCTATACCACAGTATGCATCTAATACAACTTCATTTCCTGATAATTGCGCATAGTCAACTGCCAATTGATATAGTTTTTGAGTTTGTGTGACGTTGATTTGGTAAAAGGATAAATCACTAATTTCAAAGTGAATATTGTTCAATGTGTCTTCAATATAGTCTTTACCGTACAACGTATGAGATGTCGATCCCATAATAACATTTGATTTTTCACGATGTATATTCACCTTTACACTTGTAACAGCTGTGAATTTATCTGTTAATGTATCAATAATGGTTTGTGCATGTGGCAAATGCTTACCGTTCACCACAAAAATTACCATCACTTCATTAGTGAAATGCCCAATCCGAATCACAACATGACGTAATAAGCCTTTATGACGCTGTTCATTGTACGTTGGGATGTTATAAGTTTGTACCCATTGTTTAATTTCACGCATAATGTCATTTTGAATATCGTCTTGAATTAGACATGTGTCCATATCAATAATGTCATGACTTCGTTGTCGATAAAAACCCATTTGAACGTCTCCGTCTTTTGTTGAACCGACAGGAATCTGTGTTTTATTACGATAATGCCATGGATTCTCCATTCCGACAGTTGGGTGTATCGGAACATCTGTCATTTTCCCTTTACGGTGGAATAAATTAACAACTTGTTCACGCTTCATATTGAGCTGTGCTTCATATGACAAGTGCTGTAACTGACAGCCACCACATTTGTCATAATAAACACATGGTGGTTGAACACGTTCATCACTTTCTTCTAAAATATCAACAAGTTTGCCAAAACCATAATTTTTGTTTACTTTGATCACTTTATACCGGATTTTTTCATTTGTTAAAGCATGCGGGATAAAGATTGGGTATCGATCTACTTTTACAACACCGTGGCCTTCATGTGTTAGATCTACAACATGTCCTTCATATACTTCATTTTTTTCAACGATTGCCAAAATATTTCACTCTCTTCATACCATAGTTAGCAGAAAAAGGGAGTGGAATAGAAAGCCTCTTCAAATATAAGCTTTCATTGTCCCACTCCGACAAAGTGTCTAGAAGTGAAATAATTTTCCATTTCAGCTCCCTACTGCCATTTAACTTATTACATGATCACTATTAGATAAACGCTTTGTCTCATACAGTGTGCTAAAGCGAGATTTCAATCGCTCTAATCAAATAGATCATCTGTGTTCTTAGGTTCTTCAATCAATAATTCATTATCTACATTTGCAGGAGAAAACACTTCAATGTGTCTTACTAAGTTCAAGAAGTTAGCTGGCAATTGTCCGCCATATTCTCCATCAACATTCAGTGGCATCTCTGCTAAAGATGAAATATTAACAGATTGCGCCTTAATATAGTGAACTTTTGGATGTTTCGTGTGTTCACCACGTGAAGCTAAGGTCATAATGTGACCCAATTCAGCTAAACTCGCTTTTTCAACGATTAGTAATGTAAACATACCATCATCGAGCTTTGCATCAGGAACAAGTTTTTCAAATCCTGCCATCGAATTCGTCAAGCCGAGTAAAAATAAGGTAATCTCACCTTCAAATACTTCGCCATCATATTCGATACGCACATCAACTGGGTGCATTTGTGGCAACATCTCAAAACCTTTAATATAATACGCAAACGGCCCGACAATTGTCTTTAACTTGCTTGGCGCTTCATACGAAACTTCTGTAATTTTACCTCCAGCAGCAACATTGATAAAGTATCGATTGTTCATCTTTCCAATATCTACTTGTATTGTTTTGCCGTCTAAAATCACATCTACTGCTTCAAAAATATCTGTTGGCAAATGTAATGCACGTCCGTAGTCATTAACTGTTCCCATTGGGATTAAGCCTAATTTTGGGCGATTGGGCTTTTCTGCAATCCCATTGATGACTTCATTGAGCGTTCCATCTCCACCTGCTGCAACAATCAAATCATACTGTTCATTGATGGCACGCGCAGCTTCTTCAGTCGCATCTCCCGCTTTTTGGGTCGCATATGCACTGGTCTCAAAGCCTGCTTGTTCAAATTTCACCAATACATCAGGTAAGGCGCGTTTAAAAAGCTCTTTCCCAGATGTTGGATTATATATAATCCTCGCACGTTTTCTCATTCATATCCCTCAATCATTTTTGATATACTCATTGTTAATATTAAAACAATCTGTAATTTAAAGAAAGCCAAAACATTCAATATTGAACAGAATTCTTTAGTGATTGTCACGTGTTAAACAAAATTGAAAACACACTGCCGAACGTAAATCTACGATTGACAGTGTGCTGTTTAAGCAAAGATTATTGTTTATCGAGTTCTTGTTTCAATAATTTATTCGCAAGTTGTGGATTCGCTTGGCCTTTAGATAACTTCATAATTTGACCAACTAAGAAGCCCATCGCTTTGCCTTTACCATTTTTATAGTCTTCAACTGATTGTGGGTTATTTGCGATTGCATCTTGAACAAACTGTAATACTGCACCTTCATCAGAGATTTGAACAAGGCCTTTATCTTTCATAATTTGTTCAGCTGTTCCACCATTTTCAGCAAGTTCTGGGAAGACTTTCTTAGCGATTTTACTACTCATCGTACCGTCTTCAATTAACTTGATCATACCGGCTAAGTTTTCTGGCGTTAAACCTGTATCTTGAAGTTCGATTTGATTTTTGTTTAGGTATTCGTTCACGCCACCCATTAACCAGTTTGATGTTAACTTCACGTCAGCACCTTCTGCAACTGCCGCTTCAAAGAAATCAGACATTTCTTTTGTTAGTGTTAAGACATGCGCATCATACGCTGGCAAACCAAATTGTTCTACGTATTTAGCTTTACGTGCATCTGGTAATTCAGGAATTGATGCTTTTACACGTGCTTTCCAATCTTCATCAATGTACAACGGTACAATATCAGGTTCTGGGAAGTAACGGTAATCATCTGACGCTTCTTTTACACGCATTAAGATTGTTTTGCCCGTTGACTCATCAAAACGACGTGTTTCTTGAAGGATTTCGCCACCATTCAACAATTCCTCTTCTTGACGTTTTACTTCATATTCAAGACCTTTACGCACGTTGTTAAATGAGTTTAAGTTTTTCAATTCTGCCTTCGTACCAAATTCTTTTTGGCCGACTGGACGGATTGATACGTTGGCATCACAACGTAATGAACCTTCTTCCATTTTACAGTCAGAAACACCCGTATATTGGATGATTGATTTTAATTTTTCTAAGTACGCATATGCTTCTTCAGGTGAGCGAATATCTGGTTCTGACACGATCTCAACTAATGGTGTACCTTGTCGGTTTAAGTCAACAAGAGAGTAACCATTTTTATGTGTTGATTTACCAGCATCTTCTTCCATGTGAAGACGTGTAATACCGATACGTTTCGTTTCACCATTCACTTCGATATCAATATGACCGTGTTCACCGATTGGTTGGTCTAATTGTGAAATTTGATACGCTTTTGGATTATCTGGATAGAAGTAGTTTTTACGATCAAACTTCGACTCTGTTGCAATCTCCATATTTAATGCCATCGCTGCACGCATTGACCAATCTACCGCACGCTTATTCACTGTTGGTAGGACACCTGGATATGCAAGGTCGATAACGCTTGTATTTGTATTTGGCTCTGCACCGTATGCTACTGGCGCATTCGAAAACATTTTTGAGTCTGTTTTCAATTCAACGTGGACTTCGAGCCCGATTACTGTTTCAAAATGCATTTGCTTGCCACTCCTTATAAGTTTTGATATTGGTCGTGTAGATTGAATTGCGTTTCATATTGATGCGCAACACGATACAATGTTTTTTCGTCAAATGGTTTACCAATCAATTGTAAGCCGATTGGGCGTCCATTCTCTGCTAAGCCACATGGTACAGAAATACCTGGAAGACCTGCTAAGTTCACAGGTGTTGTTAACAAGTCGTTCGCATACATTGTCAACGGATCATTGATTTCAGCGCCAATATCAAATGCAACTGTTGGTGTTGTTGGTCCTAAAATAACATCATAGTCTTTGAAGACATTTTCAAAGTCATTTTTAATTAACGTACGAACTTTTTGTGCTTTTTTGTAGTATGCATCGTAGTATCCTGAACTTAATACGTATGTTCCAAGGAAGATACGGCGTTTTACTTCTTCACCAAAACCTTCACTACGAGACATTTTGTATAGCTCTTCTAAAGTATTCGCATCTTTTGAATGATAACCGTAACGAATACCGTCAAAACGTGCTAAGTTTGATGATGCTTCAGCTGATGCAATCACGTAGTATGAAGGGATACCTGAAGATGTACGTGGTAAGCTCACTTCTTCTACTGTTGCACCTAATGATTTAAATGTTTCAGCTGCTTTTAATACAGCTTCTTTGACTTCACTATCGACACCTTCACCGATATACTCTTTTGGTAATGCAATCTTCATACCTTTAATATCTTTACCGATATCAGCAGTAAAGTCTGTTGCAACGCCTGGTGCACTTGTTGAATCCATTTCATCTTCACCTGAGATGGCTTCTAAAACAATGGCATTATCTTTAACGTTACGTGTGATTGGTCCAATTTGGTCTAATGATGATGCGAATGCAACAAGACCAAAACGAGATACGCGGCCATATGTTGGTTTAAGTCCTACAACACCACAGTAGGCTGCTGGTTGACGGATTGAACCACCTGTATCCGTACCTAAAGTGAATGGTACAAGACCTGCTGCAACTGCTGCTGCAGAACCACCTGAAGAACCACCTGGTACCGCTTTGTGATCAAATGGGTTTACTGTCTTTTTGAAGTAAGACGTTTCAGTAGAGCCACCCATTGCAAATTCATCTAAGTTCACTTTACCGATTAACACACCATTTTCGTTATGAAGTTTTTTCATAACTGTTGCATCATAGATCGGTACAAATCCTTCCAACATCTTACTTGCACATGTAGTTTCTAAACCTTCAGTAATGATGTTATCTTTAATCCCCATAGGAATACCGAATAACTTGCCGTCCATTTCGCCTTTTGCTTGAAGTTCATCAAGTTCAGCTGCTTTTTTAAGTGCATTTTCTTTATCTAATGCTAAAAATGACTGAATTGTTGGATCAGTTTCTTCAATTGCGTCATAGATATCGTTGACAATTTCTGAAGGCTTAATCTTATTATCCTTAATCATTTGTTGTAAATTTTCAATTGATTCATAACGGATGCTCATCTTTATGCGTCCTCCTCATTCATAACAGCAGGTACCTTGAATTGTCCTGCCTCAACTTCTTTCGCATTCACTAATGCTTTATCTTGTGGCAATCCAGTTACTGCAACATCTTCACGTAAAACATTTTGTAAATCTAAAACGTGGTTTGTTGGATTGACATCTTCTGTGTTTACTGAATCAATTTGATGAC
The DNA here is from genome assembly GCF_025558585.1 of Staphylococcus sp. IVB6214. Taxonomy (NCBI): domain Bacteria; kingdom Bacillati; phylum Bacillota; class Bacilli; order Caryophanales; family Staphylococcaceae; genus Staphylococcus; species Staphylococcus sp. IVB6214. Next base: position 1,547,322 of record NZ_CP094723.1, read on the forward strand.
AAAAATCTAAAATACCCGCCAAAGTTTCTTGCATCGCTGTTGACTCTTCTTCAGTCACATTCAATCGCGCAAGATTAGCGATATGTTCGACTTGTGCTTGTGTAATTTCAGCCATTGAAATATAGCCTCCTTAAAAATACTCTTTTATCTACAAATTGTATCAGACTTTGCCCTAAAAATCTAAACAAATTAATAATAGAGAGGATGTGGAGGGAGCGCTTTGGATTTGAGTAGAATCCGAGCAATGAAAAAATTGCTTTTTAAATGCAATACCTTCAATTCCTATTCAAGTTCTCGAAAAATGATTAAAAATGATTAAATATGTATAAAAAATCGCTACACTTCGTATATTTTCAATCAAATCTATTAAATAAGAACTTTCCATATCCCCCGTATACTGTATAATACTTATAAGCCACTAAAAAACTAAAGGGGGACTTAATATGTTTTTATTAGGCGCAACATTGTCCAGTCAGGTCAATCCGAACTGGCAAACTTACATTATGATAGCTGTTTATTTTATCATTTTGTTAGTGATTGGTTTTTACGGCTACAAACAAGCAACAAGTAACTTAAGTGAGTACATGCTTGGTGGTCGTAGTATTGGTCCATGGGTTACCGCACTTTCAGCGGGTGCCTCGGACATGAGTGGATGGATGATTATGGGGTTACCTGGTGAAGTATATTCAACAGGGCTATCTGCACTTTGGATTACGATTGGTTTGACATTGGGAGCATATATTAACTACTTAATTGTAGCACCACGATTACGTGTACATACTGAAATTGCAGGAGATGCGATTACTTTACCTGACTTTTTTAACAATCGTTTGAACGATCAGTCAAACATCATCAAAATTATTTCAGGTACAATCATCGTTGTCTTCTTCACATTGTATACTCATACTGGTTTCGTAGCCGGCGGTAAACTTTTTGATAGTGCATTCGGGTTGAATTATCACATTGGCCTTGTTTTAGTTGCTGTTATTGTTATTTTATATACTTTCTTTGGTGGTTACTTAGCAGTATCAATTACAGACTTCTTCCAAGGTGTGATCATGCTTATGGCTATGATCATGGTACCAATTGTTGCATTATTAAAATTAAATGGCCTCGATACATTCGATACAATCGTTGAACTAAAACCAACGAACTTAGACCTTTTCCGTGGAACAACTGTAATCGGTATTATTTCATTTTTTGCATGGGGACTTGGTTACTTCGGTCAACCACATATCCTTGTACGTTTTATGAGTATCCGATCTGTGAGTCTCTTCACATTAACACGTCGTATCGGAATCTCATGGATGGCAGTTGGGTTATTCGGTGCCGTTATGATTGGTCTACTTGGAATTGCTTTCGTTCCAGCACAAGGTGTTGAACTACAAGATCCAGAGACATTGTTTATTTTAATGGGTCAAATCTTATTCCACCCGTTAATTGGCGGTTTCTTATTAGCGGCAATTTTAGCAGCCATTATGAGTACGATTTCTTCTCAATTACTTGTAACATCAAGTTCATTAACAGAAGACTTTTACAAGCTGATTCGTGGTAAAGAAGCAAATGCAAAGGCGCATGAAAAAGAATTCGTTCTAGTTGGACGTTTATCTGTAGTTATCGTTGCCATAGTAGCAATTGCCATTGCTTGGTCACCAAATGATACGATCTTGAACTTAGTGGGGAATGCTTGGGCAGGATTCGGTGCATCATTTGGACCGCTTGTGATCTTATCACTTTATTGGAAAGGTCTTACAAGAGATGGTGCCGTTGCAGGTATGGTTGCCGGAGCGTTAACAGTTATTTTATGGATTGTCTTCGCACATCCACTCGGAGAAACATATCAATTCTTCACACTTTATGAAATCATACCTGGCTTCTTAGCAAGCTTGATTGTGACTTTCATTGTATCAAAAATCACGAAAAAACCTGGTGACTTTGTTGAACGTGATCTCAACGAAGTGAAACGCCAAATTCGTGAAGCAAAATAATCAAAAGGGGTATCGGACGTTACGCTATTTTGCGTAAACGTCCGATTTTTATGCAGAATACTCGACAGCATTCCTACGATTTCGGCAATATTTGAATAGCAATTTGGTGCATCGCTCGATTGGTTCAAATGCAAAACACTTCTGTCACAATCAAAAAAACTCCCAGCTACATCATCTGAGCTAGGAGTTTTGGAAGTCCATTTTTTGTGGTGGGCAGATAATAAAAAGTAACTAATTTTATTTTTAACTTAATCATAACATGTAGTCATCTCTACATTCATTTAAGCGTACAGTTTAATTATTAATTGTGCGCTTTTTCTATACCATCATTTCTTTAATACTCGCTTGCCAAGGCGCCTCACTTCAACTAATTTTGGCTTTATTGAATAAAAGAAGCCAAAATGGATTTTCCGTTCGGCTTGTTGCCTTAGGCGTCTCGTATTAGAAATGATTTTAGATACACATCTCTAAGTGTGTTAGGACATATTAGATAGCGATTACTACGTAATATATTTATGCAGCGTTATTTATTAGTAAACTATCCTTTTTACGTCGTTGATATAGCTTAAAAATAATCAGTATCCTTGCCTTGAAGTTATTAAAGTTTCGATAGCCATATGATACACGTTTAATAAGCTTAATTTTATTATTGATACCTTCAATCGCTCCATTGTTTAACTTAGGGTGTTTAATTGTTGAATAAAGGATATACTCGTATTTTTTATAGAACCGAATGACACGCCAAACACCACGTGATACATGCTTCTTATCAACACTCATTAAAGTTTCTTTGAAACGTAACCAATCACATTGTTTTAATGCTTCTCGAAGGTGATGAACTAACATATATGTGTCATAGAGCTGCTGATCAAGATTTAATAGATACTCTAAAATATCTCTTGATGTCGTATACGTTTTGAAGGACTTCGACCAAAAGTATTCATAGCTGTTGATATCTTGTCTGTCAGAAAGGAAAAGTTTCCAGTGTTTTTTCATTTTCGTGTAATCTGTTGATGACTTATAGCGACAAGTATTCATTATAGAAATACGTTGCTTATTAAGTTCACGGTTAAGGTGCTGAACAATGTGAAAACGATCAAAGATTAAAATCGCATTCGGGAATACTTCATGAATGAAGTTAATGTAGGGTTCATACATATCGGCTGTGACCGTTTTGACAGCTAATCGTTCACGACGATCAAAACGATAGAAGTACTCTTTAAGTTTGTGAATACGTCTATCTTCTAAGATATCGATAATCTGATTCGTTTCATTATTTATAAACAGAAAACTCATCGCTGTTGTCACATTTTTAACGCTTTTAAATTCATCTATGGAGAGATGTTTAGGCAATCCAGATGAAGGTTTTACTATTAATGATTGTGAGATATGGTGAATACATCTCTTAACTGTGCTTGGTGAAACACTACAATCATTAGCAATGTCTATCTCAGACTGTACACGTGTGAGTTTGTCCTGAATCGCTAATTTCACACGGTTAGTAATAAAGCAATTACTATCAACAATGTTTGTTTGAGCCGTAAAAGTCTTTAAACAATGTAGACACTTAAAGCGTTCTTTCGCTAAATTAAGATAAACATTAGACTCTTGAGATTTTAATAGTGTTAAACGCGAAACACGTTTACCGTGCTTATGTATTTGTCCGTCATTGACACAACCACACTTCATACATGCCTTTGGTGTATAAGAAAGTGTTCCATAAACAACCGTAGAAAGCTGACCACGCACTTCTACATCTTCTTCCACTTTAAGAACTTGAATATTTTCATCTTTTATTTTTAATAGTTTTAATATATCATTACACATAGGCGCATCATGTCTCCTCTCATTTTTTGTTTAGGCACTTAAAATTATAGAGGCATGAGCGCTTTTTTTGTATCAAAATGATTTAAAAAACAAAAAAGGGCGGGACAGCAGTTCATGCCATCCCACCACAAAAGATTAAGACCCGGAGTTTTTTACGTTAATGATTATAGATATGCACTTTAGGTTCTGAGTCATCTTCACCTTTTGTAATAAGTGCGCGTGGCTCACTGCCGTCCTTAATATGAATCTCATAAATAGGCACATCTTTTAAATCTTTTTCAGCCAACTGTGTTACATATTGAGTAATCCCAATCAATTCTGCTTTTCCATAGTAATCAATCGGTAAATCAACGACAAGATTGTCTGCTTTTTTGTTTACAAACTTAACCTTACCAACGGCTTGTGTAAAGTTATTAAAATATGATTGCAAACTGCTGTTAAAATCTTGAAAGTTTGAATTCAAACCTTCATCTAAATCAGCTGCTTCACTTGAAGGGAGTAGGACCGTTTGTTCATTGACCTTTTTCCAATCATTCAACTTCGCACCATTCTTCTCTGATACCGCATAGCTTACAAATTGACCTGGTACGATGTCTTCTTCACTTGATTGAATATAAATTGCAAAGGTAATCGGAATATCTTTCAACTCATTATTTTCACGTAGGCGAGATAACATCTCTTCAGCCATTTCCTGACCTTTTTCTTTGACCATTTTCGTATCCAACGTTTCACTATATGTTTCGCCATATTCTTCTTTTTGATAATAGTAGACACTATTCATCGCCAGACCAATTGTCATTCCTTCAATTTCTTTTCCTTCTGTATCACTCGTACTATAAAAGTCTTGTTCTAATATATTTGATAGAAGTGCTGGTGTATTTTTAGCAATTTTTTCTGGATTCTTTTCTCCATTTACAGAAGGATTGAGTCCAAGATTTTCATTGGCATTCGATTTTTCTTTCTCTTCATCACTCATCTTATCAATTTCTTTTTTCGTAAATTTCGGCTTTAAATATGCTCGAATCGTATCTTTATTTAAAAATTGACCTTCTTGATATAAATACTGATCTGTTAGAAAAACTTCTTGGCTAATCTTTAATAAGCCATTTTCAAAGTCTTCACCATTATATCCATTCGCCATCTTTTCTTGGACAAGACCGCGTGCTTGACTCTCTTTGAATGGTAAAATCGTACGGTAGTTATCACCTTGTACATTTTGATCTGTTGCTATTTCTTTCACTTTTGTTTGCTTCTTAGATGAATTGGTTTGTTCTTGATCTTGTTTCTCTTCAGATTGTTCATCATCTGTCGGTGCACAGGCTGTTAATATAAGACTTAGCCCCAACATCATCGCAATTGTTCGTTTCATTGCCTGCTCCCTCATTCCTCACGCATTGCGTTTTGTTTATCAATAAATGTTTGTTCATCCCATATTGGTGTTCCAAGTGACTCTGCTTTTGTTAGCTTTGACCCAGCATCTGTGCCAGCAATGACAAGATCTGTTGACTTTGTCACACTGCTTGTCACTTTAGCACCTTGTCGCTTCAACCATTGACCTGCTTCAGACCTTGTCATCTGTTGAAGCTTACCAGTCAATACAATTGTTTTTCCATGAAATTCTGGGTGACCTTCTACTTCAGAAAGCTTTTCTCCCGTATAAGACATGTTCACACCACGTGATTGTAACTTTTCAATCAAGGCTTTGATATCTTCATTGGCCATATATGTCACAAATGATTGTGCAAGTTTTTCACCGACGTCATGAATTTCTGTAAGCTCAGCTTCTGTGACAGACATCAATCGTGTCATCGTCTCATATTTTTCGGCAAGCACTTGGCTCGCTTTGACGCCGAGATGTCGTATACCAAGCCCAAACAATAAATGTTCTAAAGATTGTTGTTTAGATGCTTCGATAGCAGCTAGTAAGTTGTCTGCCTTTTTCTCACCCATACGTTCAAGTGGTAACAGATCATCTTTTGTCAGTTGGAAAATATCTGCAACGTCACGTATAAGTTCGTTGTGGTACAGTTGTTCAATGATTTTCGTTCCGAGTCCATCGATATTCATCGCTTGACGCGAGACGAAATGAATCAGCCCTTCCACGAGTTGTGCTTGACATTTTGGATTGATACAACGCAGTGCGACTTCACCTTCAATGCGCACGAGTTCATGACCACAACTCGGACAATGCGTCGGCATGTGATACATTTCGGCATGTTCCGGTCTGCGTTCGAGAACGACTCGTACCACTTCTGGAATAATATCGCCTGCTTTTTTGACAACGACACTATCACCGATACGTATATCTTTCTCGTGAATCAAGTCTTCATTGTGCAATGATGCGCGTGAAACGGTTGTACCCGCTACACGAACAGGCTCCAAAACGGCTGTCGGTGTGACAACGCCTGTACGTCCAATGCTTAACTCGATATCCAAAAGCTTTGAAACGACTTCTTCTGCAGGAAATTTGTATGCAATTGCCCAGCGTGGTGATTTCTGTGTAAAGCCCATTTCTTCTTGATGTTCTATTGCGTTGACTTTGATAACAATACCGTCAATGTCGTATGGCAACGATGCACGATGATTTGTCCAATATGCAATATATTCGAGAACATCATCAATTGACGATACTTCACGGCGCTCAGGATTCGTTTTAAAGCCTAAGCCATCCAATTCAGCCAAAGCTTCACTTTGCGATGATGCATCCAGCTCTGTAAAGTCATTGATACTGTACAAAAAGATATCCAACTTACGTTCAGCTGCTAGCTTTGAATCTAGTTGCCGTAATGATCCTGCAGCGGCATTTCTAGGATTGGCAAATGGCTGCTCGTCATTTTTCTCTTTTATTTCATTTAATTTTAAAAATGATTTACGTGGCATATAGGCTTCTCCACGTACTTCAAATGAAATCGGACGCTCCAACGTTAAAGGGATCGCATAGATTGTTTTTAAGTTTTCGGTAATATCTTCACCTGTTGTTCCGTCTCCACGTGTAAGCCCTTGAACAAAGACACCGTCTACGTATTTTAACGATACGGCAAGTCCGTCAATTTTCAGTTCACACATATAGGTGACTGATCCGACCGCTTCTCTTACACGCTGATCGAAACGCCTTAAATCGTCTTCGTTAAATCCATTCCCTAAACTTAGCATAGGTGTATCATGTCGTACTTTTTTGAAAGTGGATTGTGCTTGTCCACCGATTCGGACAGTCGGTGAGTTAGATGACTTAAACTCAGGATGTGCCGCTTCAATCTCAATGAGTTCTGCCAACAACTGATCGTATTCGGCATCTGGCACACTCGGGTTATCTTGAACATGATATTCATAGTTATATTGGTGAAGCAACTGATGTAAAGTTGCAACTCTTTTTTTCAGTTCTGTCATCTATTAATCCTCCTTCTTTTGCAACGGCGCAAATTGAGCAATGAGACGTTTCGGTCCCTCCGACTTGAAGATAATATCAAGTTCGACTGTATCTCCTTTGACATTGACATTTGAGACCATTCCTTCGCCCCATGCTTTATGGATGACCTTATCACCTACATGCCAATCAGTCGTTGTCGCTGCTGCACCAACCGTTGTTCCTGTTGTGCGCTGACTAAAGCCACGTTTTTTCGGCTGACCTGTGCGTTTATGCGGCGCAATAGATACGCTCGGTTTCGGTCTTTCCAATAAATCTTCTGGAATTTCGTTTAAAAAGCGTGAACGAACGTTTGATTGTGGTCTACCAAATAATGTTCTTGACGTTGCATGTGTTAAGTAGAGGACTTCTTCTGCACGTGTGATTGCTACATAGCAAATACGACGTTCTTCTTCCATTTCATGATCATCCCCACTCTTAATCGCACGAATATGTGGGAATAATGATTCTTCCATACCGATAATGAACACAACTGGGAATTCTAACCCTTTCGCAGAATGCATCGTCATCAATGTGACACCTTCGTCAAAGTTTGCTTCATCAACATCTGCGACTAGCGATAAGTCAGTTAAAAAGTTAATGAGTGACTGCTCTTCAAGTGGCGTATTCTCTTCATAATCTTTTGGTACCGACATGAACTCATCTAAGTTTTCCAAACGACTACGTGATTCCAACGTATCTTCCTTTTCAAGCATACTTCTGAAGCCTGACTTCGTTAATACTTCATCAACAATCTCTGTGATTTCTAAAAACTCTTGTTCTTTCATCAAATTTGACATCAGCATATAAAATTCCGCTGCGGCTTGTGTCACTTTTTTGGATAAACCAATGAAGTCAACTTCAGCTAATGCGTCAAACATGCTGATTTCATGATCGTTTGCATAGTCCTTGATTTTTTGAATAGAAGATGAGCCAATACCACGCTTTGGTACGTTAATAATACGCTCTAGACTAATATCATCAGCACTATTCGCAATGAGTCGCAAATAACTTAATAAGTCTTTAATCTCTTTGCGGTCATAGAACTTCATGCCACCAACCATGACATACGGGATATTCGACTTCATGAGCGTTTCCTCTAGCACACGAGATTGCGCATTTGTACGATATAAAACAGCCATGTCTTTCAATGACTTGCCTTGTTTTTGATTTTTCAAAATTTCTCTCACGACATATTGTGTTTCATCACGTTCACTTGTCGCTTCATAATAATGAATCTGTTCTCCTTCTGAATTAGATGTCCAAAGACCTTTTGGTTTGCGTTCACTATTATGACGAATGACTTCATTGGCTGCGGTTAAAATTGTTTTCGTCGAACGATAGTTTTGTTCCAAAAAGATCGTCTTCGTTGTCGGATAATCTTCTTCAAACGACAAGATATTTTGAATATCTGCACCACGCCAACCATAGATCGATTGATCGGAATCACCGACTACGCATAAGTTTTTAAATTTTTTCGCAATCATATTCACCAATGTATATTGTGCTTTGTTGGTATCTTGATACTCATCGACATGAATATATTGAAACTTATTTTGATAATATTCTAATACATCTGGGACACGTTCAAATAATTTAATCGTTGTCATAATTAAATCATCAAAGTCTAACGCTTGGTTACGAATTAATTGTTTTTGATATCCTTCATACACTTTTGCGACCATGATAGCTTTATAGTCATGTGCTTCTTCCATTGCTTTTGCAGGTGACTTTAATTCATTTTTTAAATTACTGATCTGTGAAATAAAGTATCTTGGTTCATATTGTTTTGAATCGATATTTTCACGCTTCAATACATCTTTAATGACAGATTTTTGGTCTGTTGGGTCAATAATTGTGAAGTTACGTTCAATACCAATACGATCGATATCACGACGGAGAATACGCACACACATTGAATGGAAAGTTGACATCCAAATGACTTCTCCAGCTTCACCAACGAGTGATTGGACACGTTCTTTCATTTCTTTGGCTGCTTTATTTGTAAATGTAATCGCCAAAATATTGTAAGGAGATACAGACTTTTCATCTAATAAATATGCGATGCGATGTGTTAACACACGTGTCTTTCCAGAGCCTGCCCCTGCCATAATTAAAAGTGGCCCTTCCGTTGTACGCACCGCTTCACTCTGCTCTGTATTCATATTTTTTAAGAGTGGATTCATTATGCTCTCTCCTTTATTTTTGTTGTTTTTAGCGCTTCTTTTATGTTTTCATAGATGACATTGCCGACAATAATGGTGTCTGCAATACGTGCCATTTCTTCAGCCCGCTTGAATGAATCAATGCCACCACCATAGAATAGTTGTGTGTCTGTTAAACAATGACGTGCTGCCTGTACTGTATCCGGATCACCATATTGTCCACTATATTCGAGATAGAGTACGGGTAAATGGTAGACATCATTAGCCATTTGCGCATAAGCTTCAACATCTTCAACTTCTAAGTTTGTTGTCGCACTTGTTAGCGTTGCAACTTTACTCTCAGCGTTCAAAACGACATAACCTTCAAAGATGAGCTCTTCAAAGTTAATCATATGCCCATATTGTTTTAATGCTTCATGAAGTAGTCCATTGTGAAACTTGACATCTGTGCTATTCAAAACAGTTGGTACAAAATAAAAATCAAATCCCGGCATAATGCTCTCAAGATTTGAGACCTCAAGCACGAGTGGGAGTGGATATCGACGCACACGACTCATCAACTGAATAACATTATCTTCAGTGACATCATCCGTACCACCGATCATAATTGCATCAGTTTTTGACATACAAAGTGCTTCCAAATCCTTATCAGAAATCGCTTTCGCTGGGTCTAATTTAAATATATGACGCCATTGTTTTATATCGTACATCACACACGTCTCCTTTAAATTTTCGTAACTTATATTATAGCATTTTTAGAAGATGTGTGGGAGTCAGAAGCGAGAAACTGAAGGGGGGATATTTCGTATAAAACTGTGAAACACATACACAAATTTCATCTTATAAAACACTGCGTAATTCAGATAAAGTACATCCGGTACATCATTTAAAAAAGAGACGAAAAAACGTCTCTTTTTGTCCAACTTCAAAATATTCTTCTAGCGTTGTCTCTTCGTTATGGATCGTTTGTGCTAATTCTTTTCCAACATATCTCAAATGCCACGGTTCATATTGATATCCTGTGATGGCTTCCTTCCCTTCAGGATAACGAATGATAAAACCATATTTATGCGCATGGTCTTTGACCCATTGTCCTTCTGGTGTTTTAACAAACGATGTTTTGAAGTCATCGCTCGCGTCAACTGAACCTACATCAAAAGCAAGCCCTGATTGATGTTCTGAATGTCCGGGTTTCGCACTATACTTGTCAGCCGCTGCTTCTCCGTCTCTTGAGACATAACTCCGATACAATTGTTGTTGCGTCTCATAAGAGCGAAAGCCACTTCGAAATACAAGATTCACATCGTCTTGACGACTTTCTTGAATCATTCGATCTAATTGTTTTCTTGCTTCAGCATTTTCACCCGGCGCATAATCACTCGGAAGGCTCACTTTCTTGTTGACTAGAAGATGTCCGTCTACATAAGTCACACCGTCTTTTCGTGTCACTTTGTGCTGTTCCTTTTTCTCAGCAACTTGCTGCTTGTTTGGTTCATCTGTCTCATCATGTGTCCCACATGCTGATAACATAAGTGATGCGATACTTGCTGCTAAAAATAATTTCTTCATCCCTGCACTCCTGTATATCCATATTCTAACGATGTTCAAAGGTGATAAACGCAAAACAACAGCAGAACTCTCCACTGAGATATCTCTGCTGTTATTGTCTTGCTTCTATTTTTTTGTTTCAATATTCATTCGCTCTAAAATCATAGTATAGGCGTCATTCCCCCACTGTAACGAGCGTTTCACACGTGAAATCGTCGCCGTTGATGCACCTGACTCCTGTTCAATTGTTGCATAAGTGTAGCCTTGTTTAATCATTTTGGCAACTTGTAAACGTTGTGATAATGACTGAATTTCATTTACTGTACACAAATCATCAAAAAATTGATAGCATTCTTCGCGTGTTTCTAATGTGAGGATAGCGTCAAATAATTCATCTAGTGCTTTTCCACGTAACTTCTCAATTTGCATGCAAACAACCCCTATATCTTAGAATATCTATTCATACGATTGCATGAAAAGATAAAGCGTAGCTGTCCTATTCTAGACCTACTCTTTTAAATATTGTATCAACTTGATTAAGGTGATGTCTAGGGTCAAAGCACATATCTAAGTCTTCTTTTGAAAGTTTATCCGTAATTGTAGGGTCTGCTTCTACTAATTCTCTAAATGGTGTTTTCGTTTCCCATGATGTCATCGCTTTTGGTTGTACGGTATCATAAGCTTCTTCTCTTACCATACCTTTATCGATAAGTGCCAGTAAAACACGTTGAGAATAAATAAGACCGAATGTTTTATTCATGTTCTCGGTCATATTTTCTTCATAAACAGTTAAACGATCAACAATATTTGTAAAACGGTTCAACGCATAGTCTAACGCAATCGTGACATCTGGTAACATGATACGTTCTGCAGAAGAATGTGAAATATCACGTTCATGCCATAATGCAACGTTCTCATATGCTGTTGTGATATAACCACGGATGACACGTGCAATTCCAGTAATGTTCTCTGAGCCGATTGGGTTACGTTTATGCGGCATTGCTGAAGAACCTTTTTGTCCTTTTGCAAATGCTTCCTCGACTTCACGTGTTTCTGTTTTTTGTAGGTTTCGGATTTCAACCGCAAATTTTTCAAGAGATGTTGCGATCAGACTTAATGTTGCAATGTAATACGCGTGGCGATCACGTTGCAATGTTTGTGTTGAAACAGGAGCTGCCGCAATACCAAGATGTTTACATACGTACGCTTCGATTTCTGGTGGAATGTTGGCAAATGTACCGACTGCACCACTCATTTTGCCCACTTCAATTTCTTCACGAACACGCTTGAAACGTTCCATATTACGTTGCATTTCTGCATACCACAACGCCATCTTCACACCGAATGTCGTTGGTTCTGCATGAACACCGTGTGTACGTCCCATCATTAACGTTGTTTTGTACTTTTTCGCTTTTGCCGCTAATACGTCAATAAAACGTTCTAAATCTTTTTCGATAATATCATTCGCTTGTTTCACTTGATAACTTAATGCTGTGTCTACAACGTCTGTTGATGTTAACCCATAATGCACCCATTTACGTTCTTCACCTAATGTTTCAGATACTTGTCTAGTGAACGCAACAACATCATGGCGTGTTTCTTGTTCAATTTCTTTTGCACGTTCAACATCTACACGTGCATGCTCACGAATTTTCTTTACATCTTCTTTCGGGATATAGCCCAATTCGCTCCATGCTTCACTCGCTAAAATCTCAACTTCCAACCATGCTTCATAGCGGTTTTGGTCTGTCCAAATACGTGACATTTCTTCTCTTGAGTAACGTTCAATCATTCGTCAAAAACTCCTATCTCAAATAATAGTTTTATTATAGCAAACCAACAATAACAATACATTCTCTATTCAACCAAATTTATCGTTCGGAATCAACCACTAAATAGCTATAAATATAAATCGTACAGCCTGAAATATACTTATAAAACGAACTTTTGTTTGTGAGACTTCTATAAAGTTCGCTTTTCTATGGATTTAAGCATGTTTTCTCATAGATTCGCTATTTAAGATTCTGTATGATCGATTTTCTTTCCGGTAAAGATAATTTCTTGTCTCAACACTTCTACACTACCGTCTTTATTCTCTTTAAATACCGGCTTTTCAAAACGTTTGATTGGCATATAACCAGCTGCTTTCATGCGTGCCAAACAATCTTGTATCGTTTCATTTTCTTCAACTTGAAATTTCATCTGTATCCTTCGCCTTTATAGTATTATATCGTCTCAATCCTCTATCATTTAGGCCATGTAAAACGTGTATATGCTAGTTCACGTTTATGTGCATTTCTTACAAAATGGCGTTCAATAACTTCCGCATCTTCAGGTGACACGGTCTTGCCTTCTAAATAGTCATCGATTGCATTGTATGTGACACCGAGTGCTACTTCGTCCGGCAATTGTGGTTTATCATCTTCTAAGTCTGCTGTTGGCACCTTTTCATATAAATGTGCTGCCGCACCTAAATACTTCAAAAGCTGACGTCCTTGACGTTTATTCAACCCAAAGAGTGGTGCAATGTCTGCCGCTCCATCTCCATGCTTCGTGAAAAAACCTGTAATATTTTCTGCGGAGTGATCTGTGCCTACGACAATGCCACTAGTATTGGCTGCAATTGCATATTGAACCTTCATACGTTCACGTGCTTTTTCATTTCCTTTTTGAAAGTCAGTCAACGTGAAGCCGGCCGCCTCCAACGATGCAACACTTTGATCGACTGCCGGTTGAATGTTCACCGTTACGATGCGGTCAGGTTCTATAAAATTAAGCGCATCCTCGACATCATCTGCATCCCGTTGGGTACCATATGGTAACTTCACCGCGATAAACGTATAGGGTTGCTCTGCTGTTTCATTCAATTCGTTGACAGCAAGTTGCACTAGTTTACCTGCCAATGTCGAATCTTGTCCGCCCGAGATGCCGAGCACGAGTGTCCTAACAAATGCATGTGCTTTCACATATTGTTTAATGAAGTCTTTGATCGTCTCAATCGTTTCTGCACTATCAATCGTTGGTGTTACTTTCATGTCATTCACAATCATTGCTTGCATTTTATTCATATGCTTCCTCCATCTCTTTGACCTTTTCTGCTACTTCAAAGATACGTTTCTGCTTGTTTTCCCAACATGCCGTACTCAAGTCAACCGGATACTCTTCTGGGTTTAAATAACGCTTGTTTTCATCCCATAATAAGTTCAGATTATCTTCCAAATACGCTTTCGCAGATTTTTCCGATGGACATGTATAAACAAGTTTGCCATCTTTAAAAATATCTTGGTGCAAATCAACCGCTTTAAATTGTTTGATGAACTTAGTTTTATACGTATGAATTGGATGGAACATTTTCAATGGTGATTCTGCATTTGGATCTTCATGTTCTAACGTAATGTAATCACCTTCAGCCTTATTCGTCTTCGTATTAATGACACGATAAACACGCTTCACACCAGGTGTTGTCACTTTTTCAGCGTTATTAGACAGCTTAATACGGTCAACGTATTCGCCCTTTTCATTTTCAACAGCAACCATTTTGTACACAGCGCCTAATGCAGGTTGTTGGTATGCGGTAATTAACTTTGTTCCAACTCCCCATGAATCCACAGTGGCTCCCTGTGCCTTCAAGCTGGAGATTGTCGACTCATCTAGGTCATTCGATGCAATGATCTTCGCATCAGGAAATCCTGCTGCATCCAACATTTTTCGTGCTTTTTTTGATAAATATGCAATATCACCCGAATCAAGTCGAATTCCGATAAAGTTGATTTTATCCCCCAATTCTTTCGCAACACGAATAGCGTTTGGTACGCCTGATTTGAGTGTATGGAATGTATCCACTAAGAAAACACAATTTTTATGACGCTCAGCATACTTTTTAAATGCGACATATTCATCACCGTATGTTTGAACAAAAGCATGTGCATGCGTACCAGATACTGGAATATCGAATAGTTTACCTGCACGGACATTACTTGTTGAATCAAATCCACCAATAATTGCTGCACGTGCCCCCCAGACAGCCGCATCCATTTCATGTGCACGACGTGTTCCGAACTCCATCAAGGTATCATTCGGTGCGACTTGTTTGATTAAACTTGCTTTTGTAGAGATGAGCGTTTGGAAATTAATAATATTCAATAAAGCCGTCTCAATAAGCTGTGCTTGAATAAGCGGTGCCTCCACACGCAGTAAAGGTTCATTGTTAAAGCATAGCTCTCCTTCTTGCATGGAACGAATATTTCCTGTAAATCGTAAATCTTTCAAATAAGCTAAGAAATCATCTTGATAGCCGATTGATCTTAAATAGTCAATATCGCTATGTGAGAAATGACAATTCTCGACAAATTCAATTACTCTACGCAAACCATTAAAGACAGCATAACCACTCCCGAATGGCATCTTTCTAAAGTAGATATCGAATACCGCTTTGCGTTCGTGAATGCCATCAAACCAGTACGATTCCGCCATATTAATTTGGTATAAGTCATTGTGTAGCATCAAGCTATCATCATCATATTGATACATTATCGTATTCCCTCTATTCACCATTGTTATTTTTGATATTAGTTACGTCAATCATATCATAGATACATGATTATCGTGTATTGTGAGTAAGTTAGAAAATGTACAATTCTGAATGAGGAGTGAGATAGAGATTGGAACACCCTATATCGCCTTCTCAGATTATAAATATCTCAGCACTGTTGTCCCACTCCGGCAAGGGTGACTAGAAGTTTGTAAAATATTTTCACTTCAGACATTACCTGTCATTACACTTATTTCTACACCTTAAAGGTGAAGAACTAGGCACTATATCCCACCCCTTTTCACCACACATCAAATCTTCTTTTCAACGAAATACTAACAATCTCATGACATTCATACGACAAGTATCATTTATATGGTAAGATTTCACTATCATAAGTGATGAGGTGGGAAAATGTTACAACAAGCACGCACATTTATAACTGACATGTACAACGAATTAAACCTTGCAGAAGAGGCTTGTACCGAACGTCTCGCAAGTATTGAACGAGAAATCGCAGAAACAGGCACATATCGACATACCACAGAAGAATTAACATATGGTGCACGTGTCGCATGGCGCCAATCCAACCGCTGTATCGGACGATTATTTTGGGAGAAACTTACAGTCAAAGATGCACGAGATATCCAAGATGAAGATACTTTTATCAATGCAATTCATAACCATATTGAATATGCAACAAATGGTGGACGTATCAAACCAACAATAACGATTTTTGCACAATCGGACATCCCTGGTCCTAAAATTTTCAACAATCAACTCATTCGATATGCGGGCTATGCAGACAAAGGTGACCCAGCTGAGAGAGAAATCACACAACTCGCTGAACATTTGGGTTGGCGTGGAAAAGGGACTGACTTTGATATTTTGCCACTCATTTATCAACTGCCTAATCAACCAATAAAGTATCATACGTATCCAGAGTCTCTCATTATGGAAGTACCTATTCAACATAAAAATTATCCGAAAGTTTCAGCACTTGGTTTGAAATGGTATGCCGTACCCATTATCTCAAGTATGGATCTAAAAATCGGTGGCATTACTTATCCAACGGTCCCTTTTAATGGTTGGTACATGGTGAATGAAATTGCTGTGCGTAACTTTACTGATAGTTATCGTTACAATTTGTTAGAAACATTCGCAGAAGCAATGGGGTTTGATAACTTGCGCAACACATCCTTTAACAAAGATCGTGTGATGGTAGAAATCAATGACGCAGTCTATCAGTCTTTTCGACAAGCAGGTGTGTCAATGGTTGATCATCTCACCGCTTCCAAGCAGTTTGAACAATTTGAGCACAATGAAACACAACAAGGACGTACTGTCACTGGCAAATGGTCATGGCTTGCACCACCACTATCGCCGACACTGACATCAAACTATCATCACGGATACCGCAATGAAGTACGTGAACCGAACTTTTTTTACAAAGAAAAGACAACTTCAGGGTGTCCTTTCCACTAACTTCATGTACAATATATGAAAATGAACTGGACAGGAAGTGATTGTGATGAATCTCTATTACTTAGGCCCACAAGGCACATTTTCATACTTGGCAGCCAAACAATATTGTGATGAACAACCGCAGAACAATCTTGTCGCTAAAACACAACTTTATGAAGTGATGACTGCGCTATTAGAGGATCCTACAAGTCGAGCAATTGTTCCAATTGAAAATGCCATTGAAGGGACAATTAATATCGTGGCAGATACGCTTGTAGAACAGCCATTTACTGTGGTTGATGAAGTTCTCCTTGATATTACATTTGGTTTATATGGGAAGCCTGAACAAGCGTTAGATGATATACAAAAAGTCTATTCAATTGGTCCCGCAATCAGCCAAACACAGAAGTTCATTCATCAACATCACTTATCCTATGATTATACAACGAGTACGATTGCAGCCTTAGATCATATTGACGAAGCAACCGGCGCAATTATTCCGCTGGGTAGCGGTGAAGTCTATGGTTATGTGCCACTTGCGACTCATATAGAAGATTATGCACACAATCAAACACGCTTTCTCGTATTGCAACATGCTGATTTTACAACACAAGAGAGTGGCGACACTTGTTTACTCGTCATTACACCGAAACAAGATCAACCAGGGTTATTAGCAAGTGTCTTGAACACATTTGCACTCTTTCACGTCAACCTATCATGGATTGAATCTCGACCTTTAAAAACACAACTTGGTATGTATCGATTCTTCGTTCAAGCTGACTGTCCAAGCGAACATGCTTTAAATAAAATCATTACCATTTTAGAAACATTGGATTTTGAGATACAGTCATTAGGTCGCTTTAATTAATCTATTCATTAACAATCCCTTTTCAGCACATACTGAAAAGGGATTGTTTGTTAAATTTGTATTTTATGCATCACTTGTTTTTCTTTTGTTTTAGGCACATTGTTATCCGTCTGAAGTGTCATATCTTGAATCGCTGTCAATGTGATCGGCGCACAGTTCCCCGTAAATGTGTTTTCTAATATTTCGACATGTGTATGTGGTGCATCTTTGTGACTACGTATATGCATTGTATCTTTAGGACCAATATCAATAAATGTATTGTGAAGTACGAAAAACCCTTCGCCCCCTTGTTTGACTTGTGTTTTCCCATCAAGTGTCCACGCATTCTTACCTTGGTGCACACCCAAATAGCGAATACCCCCTTCACAGTGGTTAAAGACATTATGATGAATGTATATGTTCTTCCCTTTTAAAGGGGTTAACGCATAATCTTGCATGCCATCGAACACATTATTTTCAATAACGATTGTCTCATAAAAATGATTCACACGACTCGCGTGTGAGCCAATAGCACGATTCCACGCATGCATGTTACCTTCTTGTGAATTCCCAAAGTAACAATTTTCAATGATGACATGCTTCGTAATCGTTCCGTCATTGCGCCCAAACTTCGGAAACGCCCCTTTCACAAATAAATCTAATTGAATGGCTTCTGAGAATGAACGATCCCCATTCACATCGTAAAAACCGAGAAATTGACAATCATGAATGTGAACGCCATCTAATCCGCACGCATCAATGCCGTGTCCCCCGACAACATTTTTAACTGTGACACCTTCGACTTCCACTTCACGTGCATGACCTAAACACATTGCCGTATTGTTGTATGGATATTCATTGCCATTCATATCGAAAGTTCCCCCACGAATACGTATATAGCCGTTACCATCATAGTGATGATAACGTCGTAAACTCGAGCCATTTTTAATTAAAGCATCTCGTCCTTTACGCAATAGCGTAGCTCCTTCATCTAAAATCAAAGTAGTTCCTGCATAAATTTTTAAAGCCTTAACGATATAGTACGTTCCGGGTGGTATGTATACGGTAACTGGCCCTTTCTTCGCTTGATTCAAAGCACGTTGAATACCCATCGTGTCTCGCCATCTATTTTGTGTCGTTGCCCCAAATTTTATAACATTCATAACCAATTGTGTGGACGCCTCCTATATAAAAGTTATACTATACATAATAACTATATACCCAATTTTTAGGAGGAACAACATGACGCAACGTGCATTGCTAGTTGTAGACTATTCGTATGATTTTATTGCTGAAGATGGCAAGTTAACATGTGGTGAAGCAGGTCAACGTATTGAATCATTTATTGTACAACGTATTCAAGATTATATTGCTCAAGATGACAACGTCTTTTTCTTAATGGATTTGCACGAAGAGAATGACCCTTATCATCCGGAAACAAAGCTTTTCCCACCGCACAATATTGTTAGAACACCAGGGCGTGAATTGTACGGTGAAGTAAAAGCACTATATGACACAATTCAATCCAAAAGCAACGTGCACTTTATCGACAAACGTCGTTACGACTCTTTTTATGGTACATCGCTCGATGCATTGCTTAGAGAAAGAAATATTGACACCGTTGAAATTTTAGGTGTGTGTACAGACATATGCGTTCTTCATACCGCAGTGAGTGCCTATAATCTTGGATATCAACTGATTATTCCAACAGAAGGCGTCGCATCTTTTAATCAAGTTGGACACGAATGGGCATTATCACACTTTAAAGATACTTTAGGCGCAAAGGTAGAATAAACTGATACACGCATGATAAAATATGAGTGAGAAAAGTATATAAGGAGATTGAAACTATGACAACATATATTTTTGGTCATCAAAACCCAGACACTGATGCGATTTCATCAGCAATTATTATGGCAGACTTTGAACAACAAAATGGTAACAAAGAGGCAAAAGCATTTCGTTTAGGTGATGTAAGTCCTGAAACACAGTATGCGCTTGATCATTTTAAAGTTTCAGCACCAGAATTATTAACAGATGATTTAACAGATCAAGATGTGATTTTAGTCGATCACAATGAGTTCCAACAAAGTGCTGATACGATTGATAAAGCAGTTATCAAGCATGTGATCGACCACCACCGTATTGCGAACTTTGAAACAGCTGGTCCATTATACTATCGTGCTGAGCCTGTTGGCTGTACAGCAACAATTCTTTATAAAATGTACAAAGAACAAGGGTTTGAAATCCGTCCAGAAATTGCAGGTTTAATGATTTCAGCAATTATTTCTGACAGCTTATTATTCAAATCACCAACTTGCACGACACAAGATGTCAATGCAGCAAAAGCATTAGCAGAAATTGCAGGTGTTGACCTATATGCTTATGGTCTTGATATGTTAAAAGCAGGTGCATCTACTGCTGACAAATCTGAAGAAGCACTTTTAGATGCCGATGCAAAATCATTCAGCATGGGTGACTACACAGTGCGTATCGGACAAGTAAACACAGTCGATATTGACGAAGTATTCGCACGTCAAGAAGCACTTGAAAATGCGATGAACAAAGCAAGTGTTGACAACGGCTATGATATTTTCGTCCTTGCAATCACTGACATTATCAACAGTGACTCTAAAATCTTAGTAGTCGGTGCAGAAAAAGACACCGTAGCATCAGCATTTGATACAACGTTAGATAACAACACAGCATTCTTACCAGGTGTTGTATCACGTAAAAAACAAATCGTCCCACCTATTACAACAGCACTAACAAAATAATCTAATTCAAAGGTTGTGAATGGCTATGACATACGATATTAAAGAAACAGACAATAAATTCTATATCGGAGAAGATGTTCACGCACCACAAGCAGAGATTACATTCCTTTATCATGACGCGCAGACAATCAATGTAAACCACACATATGTCTCTCCAGAATTACGTGGTGGCGGTGTGGCAAAGCAATTATTCAATCGTGTTATTGAAAAAGCAAAACATGAAGATTTGAAGATTATTCCAACATGTAGCTATGTTAAGTTACAATTTGATAGAGATGCATCACTTGAATCATTAAGAGCATAATTCAACCTAAGGACTGGGCACATACACGCTCAGTCCTTTTATCACAAATAGAAAGGACTGCATACATGCAACAGATAAAAAAACAAGTCCAACACTCAAAGGAATACTTCCTGACACATGAAACAAAATCAATTAAGTTTCGCAAAAAACAATTGAAACGCCTATCGAAAAGTATTAAACAACATGATGCTGCATTAAAAGAAGCGTTGCTAACCGATTTAGGAAAAGGCAGCATTGAGGCTTATGCGACAGAGATTGGCTATACATTAAGTAGTATTAAGCTGATGCGCAAATCTATCGATAAATGGAGTAAACGACAAGCGGTAGATACACCGGTTCATCTATTCCCTGCAAAAAGTTTTATCGTTAAAGAGCCTTTAGGTACTGTACTGATTATCGGACCCTTTAACTACCCTTTCCAACTTCTATTCGAACCTTTAATTGGTGCAATTGCGGCTGGGAATACTGCAATTGTTAAACCATCTGAATTAACACCGAATGTGGCAAAAGTAGTAGAAGACATTGTTACAGACACTTTTGAACCAGAATATGTCTCAGTTGTTCAAGGGGGAGCTGATGTTATTCAAACACTTCTAGAACAGCCTTTTGATCATATCTTCTTTACAGGAAGTGAGCATGTTGGCAAGATTGTTTACAAGGCGGCAGCTGAGCAACTCATTCCTGTTACGCTAGAACTAGGTGGAAAGTCCCCTGTCATCATTGATAAGACAGCCAACTTGAAAGTAGCCAGCGAACGTATTAGTTTCGGGAAATTCATCAATACAGGACAGACTTGTGTCGCACCAGATTATATTTTAATCGATGAGTCGATTAAAGAGCCATTTATTCATGCATTGCGTACAACGTTGAAAGAATTTTACGGATCACACCCACTTATTAGTGAAGATTTAGGACATATCGTCAACGAACGCCATTTCGATCGCCTGGCAACTTTAATGGATGCACAGAAAGATCAATGTATCATCGGTGGAGAACGCAATGCGACACAACGCCGAATTGCACCAAGTATTTATGATAACGTGACTATCGATGACCCACTCATGCAAGAAGAAATCTTCGGGCCATTGTTACCAATCATAACGTATCAAGATCTTGATGAAGCCTTTGCATTTGTACAATCACGTCCAAAACCTTTGGCGCTCTATCTTTTTAGCGAAGATGAAAATACAACAGACCGCGTACTCAACGAACTATCGTTTGGTGGTGGGGCGATTAATGATACTTTATTGCATCTTGCCAATCCGAACCTTCCTTTCGGTGGTGTTGGTGCATCAGGTATTGGTCATTATCACGGAAAGTACTCTTTCGACACTTTTACACATGAAAAGTCCTACATCTTTAAAACAACAAAGCTTGAATCAGGCTTATTTTTCCCACCTTATCAAGGGAAGTTAGATGCGATTAAAAAAGTTTTTAAGAAGTAACAAAAATCAAGAGAATCAATATTAGGAGATAAGAAAAATGCAGAATAGTTCTGAAATGAAACCAATTGAAAAAGTTGTAACACTACAAGCCAATAAAGATACAGTATGGGATGCAGTTTCCACATCGGAAGGTATTGCTTCTTGGTGGATGCCAAATGATTTCGAAGCAACACCTGACAAAGCATTTACGCTTCATGCCGGAGAATTTGGCGATTCCCCCTGTAAAGTTAAGAAAGTTATCCCAAAAAATCATCTCAGTTTTTATTGGGGCAAGGATTGGGAGATTTTGTTTAAATTAGATGAAGTAGATTCTAAGACAACAAAATTTACGCTGATTCATTCTGGTTGGGATGAAACGAAACAAACTGAATTTGGTCAACCACATCCTGTTGTTCAACCATTTATGAATGACGGATGGGACGATATTGTAAAAGTTGCACTTCCTAAATATCTTGAACAACTTAAATAATTGTCAAAAAGTAACAGCCATATCTCTACACATAATACGTAGAAATATGGCTGTTTCACTATGCTTCTAAAAACTTCACGCAAACGCCTTCAGCAGCTTGTTGACTATCATCTGTTAATGTTAAACGACCCGTTGCTTTATCTCGCTTGAATACGACTACTTTTGAATCGCCTTGTTCATGCGCCACAACGAGATAATCATCAGAAGGTGTGATGTTGAAATCACGTGAGAATTCATCCCCTGATAGTACGATGTCTACTAATTCTAATCTCGCACCGTCATCTAATACTTTAAAAATAGCAATACTATCATGACCTCTATTTGAAATATATAAATATTGCTGATCATGTGACAAATGGACTGCCGCTAACTTTGTCGGATGTAAAAAGTCTTCTGGAATCGTTAAATGGCGTTCACGCTCTGTAAAACGTCCATCTTCATAATCCATGACAACCACCGTATTTGATAATTCATTGACCACATATGCATAACGTCCTGTTTTATGATATGCAATATGACGTGGTCCATCTCCCGGTTGTAGCTCAGTTCGATGTGCAACATTTAAGCCTTGATGGCCATAGTGGTATGTCACGAGTAAGTCTGCACCTAAATCAACAGCAACCACATATTTTTGTTCGGGTGTTACTTCAATGTAATGTACATGTGATGCCTCTTGTCTCGCAACATTTGGTCCTGGTGTGTAGTCGTGATACACTTCTTCAATCAGCTTGCCGACTTGCTGTTTTTCTGCGTCAAACTCATATATACGTGCGATACCATCACCATATACCGCTTCAAAAATGAATTCACCTTCTGGAGATGCAGAAACATAACATGCAGAACCTTTTAACGATTCAAGACTACGTGCTGTTTCTTCTAATGCGTTGTCATCCTTAATATTAAACGTAACTACGCCTGCACGTTCATCATCTTTAGTAAATGCGATAAGTGTATCTTTAAACTGACTTAAATATGTAGAAGCATTCAACTCATACGCTGTTTCAACAGTTTTAATTTTGCCTGTTTGTTCATCTAATTCAAAGTGATAAATACCTTTACCTTCTTTTTTGGTATATGAGCCGATGTAACCCTTTGTCGTCATATCACTCTCTCCTTTGCTTATATCTAGCTAAAAGGACTGTCATAGAATAATAGTTATTCTACTTCAGTCCCCTTTTGATTATCCGATATTATTTTCGATATCTGATACGATTTCTTTTGTTTTGCTTTCGATTTCTTCAAAATCTTTTTTGAAAACATATGCTAACACAGCTGCACCAGCACCTACTACTAACGTTGTGAAGAATGTTAGTAAGAAGAAAAATTTAAATACACCTTTAATGAAATTCCACATAATTGTCACCTCTATTTACATAATATATACATAGGTATCATACCATATATAATTCCCATGGTTAAATAAATACCCTAAACACGAACAAACTAATCTAAAAACATTCAATTATCTATCAAAATATGGTACATTATGAATAAATAATTTTAAGAAAGAGGTAAATTGCATGCCATACATTTCATTGCTCAATTATTGGAAAAACTATGACATTGAAGGCGTGTCAAATATGATAGATGATCAAGTTGTAGCATATTATATTAATGAAATAGGTGAACCAGTTGCTCTAAGCAAGTCACACTTAATTGATATGCTTCATAAACGCACGAAACAAGTCGAATCAAACAAAAATTTGCAATGGAATTTTGAAGTGATTCACCGCGCACATGTTTATGATAAGCAAATGGTTATTTTTTATACATATTCGCATGAAAGTTCAGACTACCATAAGACAAGCAAGACTATGATAGCCATCACCTTCAGCACACGCAAGACAGATGATCCGAGCCCAATTAAGTCCATCTATATTACACCGAATGTTAAAGATTTCCACAATTAACATGGTGTAAGCATCAGACACAATGATATCAGCCCCTCACATGATGAAACAGTATATGAATTATATCCTACTACTAACAAAACATTGTCCGATAACATCTGATAACGTCGTTCGACACGTATACGCTAAAAAGACTAAGATGTGAAGTTTCGATAAAACCAATTTTTTACTCTAATAAAAGTTTCAGTCATCAACTATGCACGCTCCAATGAATTTCATTTTATAAATGATATACTCATTATAGTAATGCACACGTCAAAAAACCATTAACCTTGCATTACAACATCGTAACAAAAGATGTATTTTATATTGCAGGAAGGATATCAGTCTATGCAAAACGTTAAGTCAGATATTTTAACTTTTAGAGGTACACATTATGATTACGGTGTCGCAGTCGGCACATGGTTAAAACAAACGAAAATGCTTAAAAATAGAGAAAAAGAATGGCGCAAACGTGTTCCGAGATTTGATATCGATATTCAAGAAACGCAGGCCATCTTCCAACAGTTCGCACCTGAGATTTGGGATGAGATTCGTGGTATACAAGATGTGTTGAATATTCCAACACGACAAGCCATTCTTAATTTTGCTCATTATCGATTTACTACTCTACCAGATAGCGGTTGCAGTGTGTTTGTAGGTGATCATTATCTCGTGCGTAACTATGATTATCATCCTGCTACATATGATGGTCGCTATCAGTTGTTTCAACCCACTGATGGTGGCTACGCACAAATTGGTCCAATGTCACGAACAACAGGACGTATGGATGGTATGAATGAACATGGTCTTGTGATGGCTTACAACTTTATGCATCGTAAAAAGCCAGCAAATGGTTTCGTGTGCTATATGGTTGGTCGAATTATTTTAGAATATTGTCGAAATGTTGAAGAAGCTATCTCGTTATTAAAACGTATCCCCCATCGTAGTTCATTCAGCTATATCGTCATGGATGCTTCTGGCAATCACGCTATTATAGAAGTGACGCCACGTGGTATCGATATCCGTCATGATCAAACATGTACCAATCATTTTAAGTTACTCACGCACGAAAATCGAAACTACACAAAAGAATCGGAAGAACGATTGGCACGATTGGAAGCACAAATTCCTAAAAATTCGCCAGACAAGTTTGATGTATTCAAACGATTTAACGATCCGCAGTACGAAATATATAGTAAACTCTTCAAAAGTTGGAGCGGAACCATTCATACATCAATGTACGATCCTACAACGTTAACCGCTTGGATTACGTTAGGTGAGTCTCAAGCACCTATTGCTTTTGACTTCCGTGCATGGTTAGACGGCAAATCCCTAGAACGTACAACATTACACGGTCAACTCGATACAGACATTCAATTTGCCACAGAATCATAAAAAATAGCGTTACAAATTCATCAATTCCAGAATTTGTAACGCTATTTTTAACGTACAACAATATTTCCATCGTTCGTATATAGTTCAATTTGATGTTTGCCGTTCCCATTGATGCCATTTTTTATATTTGGGTGTTCCACCATCGCTTCACCATTCGTTGGCTGTAACTTCAAACGGACATGTTTCGGTGCTTGTGCATACGACATCTCAATATCTCCTTTATTGGCAATGCCTTTGAGATCACATTCAGGTGACATTTTTAACAAATGCATATCTCCCTCACCAAGTTTGAATAGGCTTTGTTCAACAGCTGTGTGATTCGCAAAAATCATGCCATTCGCTACGTTTACATCACTTTTTGCTAACTTACTATTCTCTACCTTTACAAATGTTTCATGTCCTTTAATTTGTGTATGCTTGAATTGACAATCTTTCAAATTCACTTCTCCATTTTGATCATTCCATACCATAACTTTATCAACCTTTACATCTTTCATATTGACGTTAGCAATATGTGTCGTCACATTCAAATGCTTGAGGTGATTCGGTGGCAACGTAACAACAAGTTCTTCAGCATTCGTGATAAAGGGATTCAGATTCAACATCTTGCGCTTGCCATTCATCCGTTCAACCACCTGCACGGTACGACCTTGTTGCGTCACGTTCAATTGTTCTCTCCCCTTATATTGCATATGGAAAGTCTTTCCTTCTTGAAACTTCACATTAACAATATCTGTATTGACGACAAGTGCTTCAATCTGTGTATCATCAAATGCGCGATCAAGTTTTGTAATCGGTTGGCCTTTCTGTTCAATAAACAGCCAGACTAATGTTCCTAAAATAAAGAAGATGATAAAACAACTCATACCAAAAATAAATAGTTTTTTCATGATTACATGGTTCCTTTTTTCATAAAGTGCATGTTCCAATTTAAATATCGAATGAGTATAGTTCTTATGCCTATGGATGCCTTAACAATCATCACTAAAAACATGGTGCCTAAACCAAGATACGCAAAACTAAACAAATAATTACTAATCGAAAAATTTTGTATACCTGCTAATATATTCGAAATTAATAAAATAAATGGAGAAAGAATCATACCTAACGCAACAAAGGTGGCTGCCATCATCATGATGACGACAATAATTAGTGGAATTAAGACAAAACAGAACGTCACGAGACTCATGCCAATAGTTGCGATAATCGCACGGATGACATGTGTAATATTTGGCTTTTTCTCTGCATCTTTAACCGCAAATTTCGCATACTTCTGTTTTGCAATCTGTTTCGGTGTATCCAATGCATTCACTATCTCTTTGTCGGTAAAGCCTTTTTGCCCTTCTTCATAAAAATAATTTTCATATGTATTCATGACGTCATCAACGACATCTTTTGGTAACTTGTTTAATTGATACTCTAATTCATTCAAAAACGTAATTTTATCCATCCCATTGCACCTGACTACTCTAATAGAAATTACTTTTAATTATAGTTACTTGATTTAAAAATTAAAATAACTATGCACAATTTGTATTGTAAATGTCATATTCTTAATGATTTGTAATTTTAAAATTTTATATTCTGAACACAATAAAAAGCTGAGCAACACATAAAATAGTGTGACTCAGCTAATTCTAATTTATACAAATAAACTCAAGAAGTACACGAATACAAGACCACTGACAGAAATTATCGTTTCAACAAGTGACCAAGTTAAGAATGTTTCTTTGACTGTTAAACCAAAGTATTCTTTGAACATCCAGAAACCTGCATCGTTTACGTGAGAACAGAAGACACTACCTGCACCGATTGCTAATACTACAAGTGCTAAATTAACATCTGCTGTTTGTAATAATGGTAAGACTATTCCTGTTGTAGAGATTGCCGCAACTGTTGCCGAACCTAATGCCAAGCGAAGTACAGCTGCTACAAGCCAAGCAAGTAGTAATGGTGAGATATGTGAACCTGTAAAGAATGTTTCAATACTTTTACCAACGCCACCATCAATCAGTACTTGTTTGAAGGCACCGCCCCCACCGATAATTAAGAGCATCATACCGATTGGATAGATTGCTTGTGTTAAAGTATCCATCACATCTTTCATCGCAATGCCACGCATTAAGCCCATGCTGAAGATTGCAAATAGAACAGCGATTAACATAGCTGTACCCGCTGTACCGATAAAGTAAATAAAGCTTTCAAAGGCGTTTGTTGCGCCATCTGTATGACCTGTGACTAATTGCCATACTGTCGCAAATAACATTAAGATAACTGGTAATAATGCTGTAAATGTACTTAATCCAAAGCTAGGTAACGCATCTTTTTCAAATGTTTTTGTTGCACCTAATGATGAAATATCTCCTTCACGTTGGAATGCTGTTGGTGATAATTTTGGTGCGATTTTTACGAATAGTGGTCCTGACACAATCGTCACTGGAATCGCAATAATAAAGCCGTATAACAACACTTCACCGATATTCGCATTCAATTCAGATGCAATGACAACTGGTCCTGGATGCGGTGGTAAGAAGCCATGTGTTACAGATAAAGCTGTTACCATTGGCAAACCGATTTTCAATTGTGAGATATTCATACGTTTTGCAATGGTAAATACAAGCGGAATTAATAATACAAGTCCAACTTCAAAGAATAGTGCAACCCCAATGATAAATGATGCAATGACCATTGCCCATTGGACATATTTTTCACCTAAACGACTGATGAGTGTATCTGCAATTTGTGTTGCACCGCCACCATCAGCAAGCAATTTGCCGAGCATCGCACCTAAACCGAAGATCAATGCGATATGCCCTAGCGTTCCACCCATTCCGGTTTCAATGGTTTTAATAATACTGTCAAATGGCATACCTAAGAATAAGCCAGTCACAATCGCCGTCACAATTAACGACACGAATGTATTTAATTTAAATGCCATAATTAATACGAGTAACAATAAAATACCTAATACGACACTAATAATTGGCCATAACTCATGTAACATAATATATCCCTCTATTCCTTAAATTAATAATGTTTGCTTTGAAATTTTGCAATTGCTTCATAAGATGACATAAGGCTACGACTCACTTGTATAAAGATAGATGCCAACTCTTGATACGTGTTTACAACTTCTTGATTGGCTTCATGCGCATGTGTTTTACCGACCCAATCCGCAATCATGTCATAGTTGTCACGCTTACCAATAGCAAGGCTTCCGATTGCACAAGCACCAAGGCAGGAGCTTTCGTAGCTTTCAGGCACTTCCAATTCACAATCAAAAATGTCTGCCATCATCTGACGCCATAACGCACTTTTAGAAAAGCCACCTGTCGCATGTATTTTCGACGGCATCTCACCCATTACTTCAACCAACGCAAGATAGACCGTGTACAAGTTAAAGAGCACACCTTCAAGAACCGCACGAATCATATGCTCTTTCTTATGCGCTAAAGTTAGACCAATGAATGATCCCCTTGCATCAGAAGTCCACAACGGAGCACGTTCCCCTGCTAAGTATGGATGGAACATCAAACCTTGCGCACCGGGTTCCACACGTTCAGCGATGCGTGTCATCACATCGTAACTATCCATTCCTAAGCGTTTCGCTGTCTCTACTTCACTTGCTAATAACTCATCACGCAGCCAGCGTAAAACGACACCACCGTTATTAACGGGACCACCGATAACATAGTGTTCATTATCTAGCACATAGCAGAAAATACGACCTTTGCTATCTGTGAGCGGACGATCAACCACTGTGCGTATCGCTCCAGATGTCCCAATCGTGACAGCTACTTCGCCGGGACGATAGCTATTGACACCTAAGTTTGATAAGACACCATCGCTTGCACCCATGACGATTGGTGTTGTTGTATGCAAGCCAATTTGTTTTGCATACTTTTCGTCCATATCCTGACAAATATATTGTGTTGATACCAATCTCGGTAACTGTTCAGATGACAGTTCTAGCAATTGTAGGACTTCTTGGTCCCAATCACGCTTACGCAAGTTGTAAAGACCTGTCGCTGAAGCAATTGATTCATCCATTACCCACTCACCAGTCAATCGGTAAATGACATACGACTTAATATCGACAAAGCGGGCTGCTTGTTGATACAGCGCAGATTCATCATTTTTGAGCCACCACATTTTACTCAAGGGTGACATCGCATGCATTGGCGTACCTGTACGTTCATAGATTTTTTGACCGTTATGGTTCTGCTTCAAATCTTCCACTGCATGTCGTGCTCGGTTATCCGCCCATATAATACTGTTCGTTAAAGGTTTGTCAGAAGCATCTACTAAGATTAAGCTGTGCATCTGTGCACTAAATGACACGAATGAGATGTCTTCTGGTTTAACGTCATTATCTTGAATGACACCTTGTAATGTATTCACAACAGCATCAAACAAAACATCCGGATCTTCTTCTGATGTATCCACAGTTGGTGTAAACATCTCATATTCTTGTTGGGACTTGCCAACTTCTACACCTTGTTCGTTATACAGTACTGATTTCGTACTCGTCGTACCGATATCTATTCCGATCATATACGTTGTCATATCTACTCTCTCCTTACATTTGATCAGACCAAAAAGCGCCAATGTCGTTATTCAAATCACTAAAGTTCAAACGGAATGCTTCATACATTAATCGACGATCACGCTGTTCCACCGCTTCAACAAACTTTTGATGATTCGTAATGACACGCTTAAAGTCCTCTACATCGACATTCATACGTCGTGACATGCTGATATATACCTGACAGGTCATCAATGGTTTCATCTGCATCCACAAATGAGTCAGGTAACTGTGTTCACATGCATTAACCATCAATTCATGGAACTGGATGTCATGTTCTGTAAAACTGACAGGATCTTGGAACTTCACACTGACCTTCATCATCTCTAGCGCCTGATACATTGCATGCACAATGGTTGATAAATCATCTCTTTGAATGACCTTTGTAAAAGCAAAGGATTCTATCATTAAACGGATGTCCGTCATTTCTTGTTGTTTCGTCTCGTTAAAAGGCAATACTTCTGCACCCATACGTTCAAGTTGAATCAAACGATCCTGACTCAAAATCTTGAAGGCATCTCTCACAGGTGAACGACTGACATTGAATTGTTTAGCAATTTGGTTTTCTGTAATGACTTCTTGCTCTTCATACTCACCATTCATCATGTTCAAGCGTAAACATGCTGCAATCCATTCCCCTTTTGACATCTGTTGCTGCCATTGTTTTGGAAATTCCATTTTGTATCACCTCAACTTGTATACAAGTATTCTAATCTAAAAAATCATTTTTGTAAACGCTTACTTGTAGTTTTTATAAATTTTTAAACACCCATCGATTCACATGATGATTTTAGACATAAAAAAACAGCTCGACTGCAAGATTTCTCTCACAGACAAGCTGTCTTATCATCCTAAAAAATTAAATATCTTTTTTAGCAATCAAATATGCATTTCCAGCAAATAACATGATGCATGAAGCAACGTTAATGATCCATTGCCAATTGGTAAATGACATATCGTTTTCTAATGTTTTTTGCGTTAAATAACCAATTGGAATATAGTCTAAAGCTTCCATCAATTTTGGGCCTATTTGTGGAATTAATGGAATAAACGGTGACACAATCGTTAAAAAGAGTAATAAGAATATCCCTAATGTATAGACAAACGCAGGCTTTTGTATGATTAAATTAAACATAAATAATAATAAACCATAAATGAAAAAGAGCATTAAATAAAATACTGGCAATTGTCCAACCGATTTCATATCAATACTTGGTCCTTGTGTCGTCCAATCCACAATATACGTGATACCTAGTACCACCACTGCCATCAAGATACTCAACATAATCATCGAAATTGCTTTTGCGACTAAATACTGGATGCGATGATGCAAGCTATTTAAATAAAGTTGAATCGTTCCTTCTGAAATATCTCGACTTAATGTTTTAACGATAAACATCATACCAATGAGAGAGAAAAACCATTTTTCCATCGATAAAATTATATTAGGATCTACTTCATCACCCGTTGCCACAACAACACTGACTACAACTGCAATTGGTAAAACCCCTAATAAAATAGCGATATAAGTTAAAGGACTTTTTATAACACTCAACATATCAAACTTCACTAATTGTAAGCTGTTCATGCGTTGTCACCTCGTTTATTAATGTCAAAGTAAGTATCTCTTAATGTTGCTTTACGCGTTTCAATATATGTCGGATAAATATGTTGCGATGATAATCCCTTTAATAACCATTGATAGTTCTGTTGTTGACTGATAATGATAACACCTTCATCTTTTTGTACTTGAAGGACATTGAAATGTTCTGTTAAATATTGACGGGCTGCTTCAAAATCATCATAGGTAACTTGAATCATCGTTTGGCTTGTCTCTTGTTCACCTGTCAACATCATATCTTGAACAAACTTACCATCTCTTAGAAAAACAGCGCGATCACAAATCAGTTCAATATCTTCTAACTTATGACTCGAAATTAAAATTTTCATCTCTAGTTCTTTTGCAAGTTGCTCAATTGTTTTAAGTACATCAATTGAACCATCTGGATCCATGCCATTCGTTGGTTCATCTAAAATTAAAAATTTCGGTTTGTTCATAAGTGAAACCGCAATTGCCAGTTTTTGTTTCATTCCCATCGAATATTTCTTCACTTTTTTATGGATATACGATTCCATGCCAAAAGCACGGACAATATTTTCTGTATATGCCTTGTCATACCCTTTTCCAAGTACTTGCACAAATAATTTCAAATTATAAAGACCCGTTTTATTACCATATAACTTCGGATGTTCGATTAAGTAGCCAACCGCATCTTCTTTTGAAACCTTGACTTCTCCTGAGTAATTAACAATATTGCCATTCATTATTTTCATCAGCGTGGTTTTACCGACACCATTCTTACCAATCAGCCCAACAATACGGCTATCATTAAATGCAAAATCAATATGATCAATGACAACATGTTTGTTGTACTGTTTCGATATTTGTTTTAGTTCCATTGATGTTCCTCCTAAGTATTGTGTATACGTTTCATTTGAAAAATATAAGTGAAAATCGCCGTTAAAATACTAAAAACAACATAGTAAATTCCGATATCCATTGAAAAATAGTCCGGATTGTCAAAGGCAAAGA
Organism: Staphylococcus sp. IVB6214; assembly: GCF_025558585.1. Classification (NCBI taxonomy): domain Bacteria; kingdom Bacillati; phylum Bacillota; class Bacilli; order Caryophanales; family Staphylococcaceae; genus Staphylococcus; species Staphylococcus sp. IVB6214. The sequence goes on from NZ_CP094723.1 coordinate 1,580,555, forward strand.
ATCCTATCGTGACAAAACTTAAAGCAATCAATGCTGGAATAAAGCCCAATATTGAAATCATATAAATGAACATCGGTGGGCGTTGTTTACGTGATTGTTCCCCTGATGCTGGAAAGGAGATCAGAAACGCTAGAAGGTTTGTGGCGATAAATCCATATATAAATGACACTTTGATCTGGTTCACTTCAATATAAAACTGGTTGACGTCATATAAAAGTATTAATAATACTGTTAGAATAGTGAGCCCCATCACTGTGATGTAATGTACATTCAACAACTGTTTCTTTGATACAGGTAAGCTATGTTGAAACAAATAAGCCTCATCACTTCCAAATCGTTTTTGCAGACGAAATGCATGGGCTGAGTCAGCGATACAAATGAAGAAAATAATAAGCATAACAGGTATAAACCACATCTCATAATCCGGTTCATAACGCTGATATATTGGATAAACAAGTAATAAAATCAAATATAATATCAAAGTATTTTTATGCAAATATACATTGCGTTTGATTAAGTTCAGCATCTTCTTCTCCTTTCTTTATTAGTACCTATAATCTTATTTTATTTCGACCTAATCGACGGTATCTTAAAACGGTTTTTATACCGAAACATATCAATGACAAAACGAGCAATATCCACGGCATGATGTTGAACCAAAATAAATCGATACCATTCATCAATGTACCTATCAATGCGAAAGAATTAAATAATAAAAATGCGAATATCACGTAGCTTATCCACATATTATGAAATTCATCGAGTATCGTACGTACACAAAAAGTCGCGATAAATAGTGTTAAGCTCAAGAATGCTGCGATGACTTCAAATATATTTGGAAATGGCGCAATCAAATATATGAGCACGATACCACTGACATGTATACTACAAATGACTAAAATATACAGATTAAAACTTTTTAATAATAAGCGGTCACTTGTTGGTAAACTTCGGAATGTCACATACGACTGATTACGATTTAAATAGTCAATTGTATAGACTGGAAAGCCTGATAAAACACCGAGTAACATGGCAATGAGCCATAAAAATAACGACTGATTTGTCATATAGCAGTATGTCAGTATGACAATCATAAAGAGATAACAAGTTATATAGGTAGCTTTTGAAGAATCACCTAATGAAAAGTTGCGTTTAATGAGTGTTATCATGATTCATCACACCTTTTTTGTGTTGTTCATAATGCACCATTATCTCTTCCACGGTCATTGGTGAAATTGTGACACGTTGCCCGAACAATTCATGGAATGTTTGTGCATCTTTTGTCATACCACTATATACGTCTTCTTTTTCAACACAATGAATGAGTAACTGTCGTAGTTCATCATCTAAGTCTGCACTATCACCTCGTACAAGATGATGTGTTTCTAATAGTTCTTCCTTAGAGCCATTTACAATAATGTGACCGTCTTGTAAGTGAACAATATAATCAGCAATACGCTCTAAATCGGAAATGATGTGTGTTGAGAAGAAGACAGATTTTTGTTCATCTAACAATTCTTCTTGAATAATGTCTAAAATCTCATTACGGACAACGGGGTCCAGTCCTGCTGTTGGTTCATCAAATATATACAATTCAGCATGATGACTGAGTGCAATTGCAAGTGATAACTTCATCTTCATCCCTGTCGATAGTTCACGAATTTTTTTATCATATGGCAGTTCAAAACGTTTCAAATAATCCATAAACAGTTCGTGATCCCATTGACTATAAAATGGTGCGATCAACTTTTCTGCCTTTTTAACTTTCCATTTATCATTTAAATACAACTCTGAATAAACAAATCCAATTTTATCTTTGAGGTCAACTGGATCAGCTTGCATCGGTTGCCCGAACAACTTAATATCACCTGCTGTTGGCTGTAATAAATCCATAATCATCCGAATCGTTGTTGTTTTCCCTGAACCGTTTGCACCGATAAAACCTGTCACGTATCCTTTAGGCACATCAAAATGAATATCTTCTAATGTAAAATGTTTCGTCTCATAACGTACATGATTGAGTTCAATGGCTTTTCCACTCATAATGATTCCTCCTCATATAGCATCTTGACGATGTCTTGAAGTTCTGACAAAGACATCCCGATTGTTTTTGCTTCTTTTACAAGTGATTGTGTAAGTTCTTCGATGACGATAAATTGTTTTTCCTTCAAAATAGACGTATCTTGTTCCCTGACAAAGGTGCCTTTCCCTCGAATAGAAGTTAAATAGCCTTCTTTTTCTAAGTCTTCATAGGCTCGTTTCGTTGTAATCACACTGACGCCTAAATCTTTCGCAAGTTCTCTCATTGATGGTAGGTTAGCACCTGCCGGCAGAATCCCCCGCAAAATCTGTTCTTTAATTTGATGCTTAATTTGTTCATATATGGGCGATGCACTATTATTTTGCAGTAAAATTTTCATGTATACCTCCCTCTCTTACACCAACTGTATATATTGAGTATACACACTATATAAATATATGTAAACCTAATATCAAAAAACGTGCGATTTGTATCGACTATCTCCATACAAACCACACGTTATTTACGCTTACCTATTCTTTTTCCGATCATTATTACGACTAATAAAGGCACATATCATGAATAAAATTGTCGCCATAAACAATTTTATTGCTGCTGACTCTTCACCTTGAATTTGAAAAAACATACCAATGATAAAGATGATAGACGCCAAAACTACAAATATTTTTGTTAGATGTTTCATCCGATACACCTCATTAATTTCTTATTTATTTAATGATACTTTATCATAACACGATATATATGAAAGTATCTGAAAGCTATTTTCAATTTTTTCATTAGCTTTCTTTAACTTTCAGAGAATTCACGGTATGATAGACATATATTTTCAAATTTAGAAATGAGGTTGTATTTATGAATCCTTTAGCACTCACTCTAAACGAACAGCTTAACGAAAACAATCCGCACTTACTCGATATGATGTCTGATTTAGGAAAAAATATGTACTATCCAAAAGGCATTTTAACACAATCTGCAGAAGCAAAAGCAACTGATTATAATGCGACAATTGGTATGGCAACGAATCGTGACGGTATGATGTATGCAGACACATTATACGATATGTTCAACCACCTATCGCCAGAAGAAGTATTCGCATATGCACCCCCACAAGGTTTAGAATCTTTACGTGACTTATGGTTGAATAAAGTGTTAGCAGACAATCCTGATCTTCAAGCAGAACAAATCACACGTCCAATCGTTACAAACGCACTGACACATGGTTTATCACTCGTTGGTGATATGTTCGTCAATGCAGGTGATACAGTGTTACTTCCTGCGCATACTTGGGGCAACTATAACCTCGTATATGGTGTCCGTCATCAAGCAAATATTCAAAAATATCCAATCTTTGATGAAAATGGACACTACACAACACAAGGTCTTGTTGATACATTAGCAGCAGTTGAACAAGACAAAGTGATTCTTGTCTTGAACTATCCTAACAACCCAACTGGCTATACACCGACTGTTGATGAAGTCCGTACAATCGTAGAAGCTGTCGACACACTTGGAAAACGTGGTGTCAACGTTGTAACAGTGGTAGACGATGCATACTATGGACTATTTTACGAAGATGTCTATACACAATCTATTTTTACAGCACTGACAAACTTGAATAACCCACATGTGTTACCAATTCGTCTTGATGGTGCAACGAAAGAATTTTTCGCATGGGGCTTCCGTGTTGGATTCATCACATTCGGTTTATCCGAACAACTATCAAAAGATATTGTTGAAGCAAAAATGAAAGGTCTGATCCGTAGTAACAACTCAAACGGTTCAACACCATCACATTCTGCAGTACGTTATGTACTTGAAAACCCAGAACAGTTTAATAAGGATATTCAAGCGAACGTTGAAACATTAGAAGCACGTTATCAAGTGACAAAAGAACTGGTATATCGTGAAGACTTCCAAGCGTTATGGCAACCATATGACTTCAACTCTGGGTACTTCATGGCACTACGTGTAAAAGATGTTGATGCTGAAACATTGCGACAACACTTAATCGAAAACTATTCAATTGGTATTGTCGCATTGAACAGTACAGATATCCGTATTGCGTTTAGCTGTATTGAAAAAGAAGACATCCCACATGTATTTGAGAGCATTGCCAAAGGTATTCAAGATTTACAAAACTAAATATACACCAAGAGACAGCGTTTGTGATTAACATACGACTGTCTCTTTTTCGCATATACACAACGAGAACAGAGGAGACGTTTCAACATGTATTATTATTATCAACATATCCAAACACCTTTAGGACGCATGACGGCAGTTGTGAATGATGAGACACTTTTAAGCTTATCGTTTACAGATTCTAAGGACTACCAGACCGCTTGGGATAAATTACAAAAACAAGCAACGTTAATTCAAATTTCATCACATCCGATAATCAATCAGATTGCCCTTGAATTAGAAGCCTATTTTCATGGGACTTGTCAGCAATTTAAAACACCTGTGAACTATGTTATCGGCACACCCTTCCAACAAGACGTTTGGCGTGCATTAAAAGCATTGTCTTATGGCGATCAAGTCACATACGGTACCATTGCCGAAGCGATTGGAAAACCCAAAAGTGTCCGTGCAGTTGCCACTGCGATTGGTCTGAATCCACTGTCCATTATCGTGCCATGCCATCGTGTGTTAAGAAAGGATGGACGTCTCGGTGGCTTTAATAGTGGTCTACACCGTAAAAAATATTTATTAACCTTAGAAGGAGGACGCTGGAATGAATGAACGACATATTGATATCTTACGCACTTTAATCGCACATCCAACTATAAGCCCACCCGCACGTAATACCGCCACACTTCAACGTGTCATCACTAATTGGTTGACATCAATAGGATTTGACGTCAATCAAATCCCCTTTTATGACAATGACATAATTCTTGTTGCAACATTAAAAGGTCGAGATGACAATGCACCGAAGCTCATCTTGAATGGACATATTGATGTGGCAGAAGTGGATGATACACGTTTTTGGCAGACAGACCCTTTTGAATTAGTCATAAAAGATGGTTATTTGTATGGACGTGGTGTCGCCGATATGAAAGGTGGCGTTTCTTCACTCATCTACACATTGGAGAAGCTTCACAAAGAAGGTAAACAACCCGAAGGAGATATTATCGTACAAATCGTTGCAGGTGAAGAAGTGGGTGAAGCAGGAACGAAAGTCGCTTGCGAACATTCACCACAAGCCGACTTAGCACTTGTTTTGGACACGAGTGAATCCATCGCAATGGGACAAGGCGGTGTCATTACAGGTTGGATCACAATTCAAAGTGATGAAACGATACATGATGGTGCAAGAAGTCATATGATTCACGCTGGCGGTGGGCGTCACGGAGCTAGCGCCATAGAAAAAATGATGAAGATCATACAAGCGTTACAAGAACTGGAACGCCATTGGGCTGTGACAAAATCGTATCCGGGAATGCCTGCTGGTGCGAATACGATTAATCCAGCGGTCATTCAAGGTGGCAGACATCCAGCCTTTATTGCTGATAAGTGCGAATTATGGATCACTATTCACTATTTGCCAAATGAAGATTATGAAACAATCACACAAGAAATTGAAGACTATTTGAATCGAGTAGCAAGTAGTGATTTATGGTTACAACATCACCCATTGCAATACCGTTGGGGTGGCACATCAATGATTGAAGATCAAGGGGAAATCTTCCCGAGCTTTACCCTTCCAGAAAAACATCCAGGATTCGAACTATTACAAGAAGCACATCAAACCGTCCATCAACAGCCACTACAAACAACTATGAGTACCACTGTTACAGATGGAGGATGGACAGCACACTTTGGAATCCCAACAATATTATATGGTCCGGGCGAACTCAACGAAGCACATGGAACGAATGAAAAAATTAATCAATTAGATCTTGAACAATTCACAGAAGTTTTATATCAGTTTTTGACAAAATGGTACAAGCAACCACAAGCAAACACAATATCATAAAAGTTTTCTAGACCTGAAACTATTTATTAATATTAAGTTTAATACGATATAAACTATCTTTGAAAAGTATAAATACTAAAAAAACACTTTTTATCATCTTATTTCTATGCTAGTATCAAAGAGAGTTATGCGTGTGATTGAATCCGTTTTATATCAATGGAAAGTGATTTCGTACTAAATTAAGAAACAACAATCCCTATATCACTATATAACTAAATTTAGATAATATATAAGGTGACCTATGTCGAAAAAAATTTCTATTATAATTCCATTATTTAACCGTGAAAAACCGATTGAACGCTTATTACAAAAAATTCAAAGTCAGACATTTGACTTAAATCAAGTTGAAGTCATTGTTTCAGATGATGCTTCAACAGATCGCTCTGTTCAAGTAGCAAAAACATTTATCGATAAGATTCCTAATTTGATTATACTTGAAAGTGATACAAACTCTGGTGGTGCATCTGTACCTAGAAATAACGCATTAGATATTGCTTCGGGTGAATGGATATTATTCATTGACTCAGACGATTACATTACTGAAGATTCATTAAGTGATGCATTGGCAGCTGCTGATGTCTATCAAGATGAAATGATTTGTCTTCCGTACTTTAGAAGCGCCAATAGTACAAGACCAATCAGTCGTTCAGCATTTGCATTCCCAAAAACAACTGGAAACTTACAATTTGAAAACACGAAACTATTCAACACGTTAAACGTAATAGGTAAATTGATTAAACGCGATGTCATTGAAGACAATCAAATCCGCTTCCCTGCAGGTATCAAAATTCGTGAAGATAACTGGTTTCTTATGCAAGCATACAGTGTTGTCAATGGTATCACTGTGCTAGGTTATGAAAAAGATTATTACTTCTATGAACAACAAGACGAAGTTGCATTAACACACCATTCTAAAACACCACCAAGAGATGCTGTTAAAATTTATAATGCTGTATATGACTTTGTAATGAAACATCCACAGATTCCACACTCACGAAAAGTGACGCTATTGACTATCTTTTTAAATCGCTACACGAATATGATTAAGCGTGGTCAATACGCACCTGTTCGTTTCTTCGATCATACGAAAGAGACGTTGAAGGAAATCGTACAACATATACATGCGACAGATGAGACAAAAACATTTATTAATCGTTTATTTAACGGAGATTACGATCAGTATCGTTCGTAATACAATGAATCCCCACTACGGTCAGACTATTTGACTGACATTGTGGGGATTTTTAATCTTGTGAGTTTTAACAATTTTAGGGTTCGTATTAAATAAAACTTTTTTATCGCTTTTTGAACAAAACTAATACAGAGTTTCCAAAAGATTCCGTATTATTATGATATACCTCAACCACATTAAATCCATTACTTGTAATTTCGTTGATGAGTTCTTTACTAGATTTTTCCATATAAGGGATTACCTTTAGCGGTATTTTTATTTTTTCACCATTGACAGTAATAATTCGATCAATGTAGTTTTCTTCATTAAAGTTTTTTAGCTTTTCTTTAACTTCATTATAATTTTCAATAGTATGAAATCCTTTTCCCCACTCATCTTTGCAATGATCTACCAAAAAGTAGCCACCGTTAACCAAAATTCTATGAACATTTTTTATATGTATCAATCTATCTTCAGGGTTTTTCATCATATGTAAACATCCCATATTCATAGCCAAATGAAATGATTGGTTCTCAAACTGATTTAGATACAAAACATTTCCTGTTTGGAATATGTCTTCATTGCCATTACGTTCACGAATCTTTTGTTTTGCTTTATTGATTGCGCTATGAGAAATATCCACCCCCTTTACATCGACATTGTTTTCAGATAGAAAGATAGTATCTCTACCTTCTCCACACCCTAAATCAATGACATTTTCTCTGAATATCTTATTGTATTCATCAAATATTTTTATTAGTGATTTATTGGGCTTCACTGTTTCCCATAAATCAGCTCCAGATTCGTAAACTTTTTTATATCTTTCTTCATATCCAAAATAATAATCATCAATTTCTGAAAAAATATTTTCTAGGCTTTCTTTATTAATTACAGTAATATTTATTGTATCTGCTATTTTAAGACGAGTATCAATAATAAGAGATTTAATAAAATATTTGAAACCTTTCTCGACTATATATATCTCACCAACGCCTAATAGAAATGTTTCGCGTTTATTATCTATGTCGTTTTCCCTAATAATTGCTAGTCTCCCATTTAAGACTACTAAAGTATCATCTTTATCACTTTTTACCATATAAGTCTTACTATCTTGCAATTGAAACTTCTTATCTTTACACATAATTTTTTACCCCTAATTTTTTTAATAGTAACTCTTTCATCTTTGACTTGTGTTTAAATGCTCTATCAGAATATAGTAGCTCTTCTGCTTTTTCGACATTATTAGAGTTGAGAAATGCAAAAAACAATGTCAATGCTATTACGTCTCTTTGGGCATTACTACCTCCAAAGCTTGAATCATTAATACATAAACTCAACTTCTCTGAAGATTCAGTATATTTACGTTGCCCATAATAATAAAATCCATATAATAAATCTAATTGATTAATAGTTAACTTATTACTTTTTCTATTAATTACTTTTTCGAAATAAGCATTTATTTTTTGATTATCATTTTTCAGGATATAAGCCATTAATGCATGTAAATCATTGAATATGAAATGACTCTCATCTAGATAATATTCCCAATTATCAAGAGCTTTGTAATATAGACTATTGTTAGCATCTAATAAATATAGTCTCCATATTAAAGCGGTTGCATCTAAATCCTCTAAGCCACCTTCTTTATTCTTAATCATTACTTGATCTCTTAAAATCATTTCAACTTTTTCAAAATTCAGATTTATCAAGTGGAATATAGCCAAATGCCACCAGATATGTATTCTCATTCCTTGATTAAAACGCCAATTTGTTATGACCTTCTCCATCCAATGAATCCCTTCAGCATACTGTCCTGTTTCATAAAAATAATGACAAACAGCATGTATGGCATATACATCATTACTATTAATTTTTAGTGCTATATCCGCAGATTCTTTTCCTTCTTCAAAATATCCATTTTCAATAAGAGAAAAAGACTCTATTCCTTTAGCAAACCCAAAATAATAGTCTCTGTTATCTAAGTAATTGACTATCATTCGAGAAGTATCAACCATTTCTTTTTGCCACCCTAAATTAAACTCAAGCATATGGATAGCAAAAAAAACTAATCTATTTTTAGGATTAATAGATAATAAATTACGATATTCAAAATGTGCTTCTCTATATTTATATTCTGACTGTAACTTTAATGCCTTATTAAGGATTTCTGCATCTGGATTTTTAATTTGCATAGAACTTAACTTGTCTATATTTTTTACCGCTTGAAAGTGTTTTTTCTTTTCCATACTACTTAATAATTCAATAGTTTGTACCTGAGTAAGAAAAACATCATTATCTTTTATATCACTATAATCAATAGGAGCAATCATTCCGTATAAATTGTTTAATACCACTTCTACATTTGTATTAAATGATGTTAAATATATAACACCATACTCATCTTTGTACTCAATTACTTCATTCATTTAAATAACACCTTTCTTATAGTTCATATTCATTAATAACAATAAAACAACTAGTAGTATAAATGGTACTAACCAAACATAGTTTAAATTAATAACTCCTAAATAAATGCTTAACATAAGTACAGGTAAACTGATTGCATTACCAACTGAATAGATTTTTTTCACGATGTGACTTGCATATTCAACCACAACCATCTTTCTAAACATAATACGAGTTCCACCAAAGGTTATCCCAAATAATAACATTAGTAAAAGACGCACAATAAGAATACCTTCAAAGATATACCATACAATTGGAATAACAATACTAGTAAGCAGAAAGATAATTGACCATTTATTCGTTAAAAACTTACTTAATAAGATACCTATCATCGCCATACCAATCCCCAACATACTATCCAATAAAGCAACTTCATAGATTTTTCGGTGTTGGTAAGACGTGTAAATAGGGAGCATAAAATTTACTGTGCCAAGTATGGGCCACATCAACATGCTGATAACATAATGAATAATCTTAACTGAGCCAGACTTTTCCGTGTACTCCATTTTGTTCATTTTTGTATTTTTACCTACTTTTGTCATAAAGAAAATTAATAAGTACATCATGCTATATAATATAAAAATTATGTGCAGACTCAAAAATCTTGTAAGTAGTGTGACAAACAACGGCCCAATCATCAAAGCAATTTGATTTACAGTCATGGATAATGAACTATATCTATTAATAAATATTTCACTTTTACCTTCAACAAGTTCAGAAAACCAAAATTCAAAACTTGTCTCTATAACAAAAAAGATACTCCATAAAATAAAGTTGCATAGAATTAATAAGAATGTTTCATTATAAATAAAAGACATAATAAAAACGATGACAAAAATCATTAGTATTGAATACTTGGTTAATAAACTCCCTGACGAATTCTTAAATATTGTGTTAATAAATATCGGTGTAAAAATAGCTGGTACAAATGATATTACCGTTGCAATTGCTAACTCTATCGCTGACTCTGGATCTGATAATTCCCAGTTAATGAGTAATATCAATCCACCACAAATAAAACGATACATTGCTGTATTTATAAGATACCTAGTCATGCATACAATCTCCATAATCAAAGATACGCTTAGCTAACTTCTTAGCTTTTTCTATATGATAAAATATTTTTCTTGTTGGCAATTGTGAGAAAGTAAATTGTACTAAACCCTCCCTACTGCTCCAATTTTCAGGGTTTCCTACAATATCCCCTACTTTTTTTAGAAGATTCACACGAATAATCTCATTATCATCAGAAATATTTGGGTGATTAATCTGTTTTATTTCACCTAAAGGTGCTTTTAGAAATGCAATAGCAGATGTATGAGTTGGCTCAAATATATAGACATCTTGTACATCATTATTTAAATACATTGAAATATGTAACCCATATGGATTTATACCATAAGAAGATTCAATTAAATCCATAATAGCATCGCCACCCGGTCTTGCAGCAACCTCAATGACAAATAAATCTTGCGCTTTCACTTTAACTTCAACATGTGCAACACCACGATCAATGCCAAGCGCTTTGCATGCATCTATTGCTAATTTATTAATATGTATATCGTTATAGAGGTGGCTAGGTACAACATGCCCCATCTCTGTAAACCATGGCTTCGGTGACAAGTATTTTTCCGTTACTGTGATGACTTGATGGAAGTCTTTACCACATAATACTTCGACAGATACTTCATCATCGCTTTCAACGTATTCTTCAATTAAAAATTCATTTTTCGACACTTTAAATACATCCGCATACTTCTCCATGACTTTTTGAGATTGTGAATACGCATCTAAACATTCCTTTAGATTATTGGCTAAGTAGACACCACCACTACCACCAAAATCAACAGGTTTAATAATGACTGGAAATGAAAACTCTTTTGCTAATAATTTTAATTGTGTCAAACTCTCAAACATTTTAGATTTTGCTGTTGATACACCATGTTGTATCAACAAATGTTTCATTTTATATTTATTACGACATGCTTCAACTACTTCTTGTTTTAAGTAAGGCAATCCATATGTTGCATTCAATTGATTCGCTACTTTTAAAGTCCAATCATTGAGTGGTACGATCGCTTTTGGTTCATAACCTTTTGCTTTATATTCATCAATTTGGATTTTTAACATATCATAATTTAACGGATCAGCATCTAAACAAAAATCAAAATAAGCATTATAGTGATATTTAGCATTTTTGATTGCAGTCCAAACTTGAAAATCCCCTACCACTTTTCCACCTGCAAAAGATCTTTCACGTAAAAACTGTTCAGCGCCTAATAAAAGTAAATATTCAGTCATTTCAACCACCTATTATATATTTTTTACAACTAAATATTAACATAAACATAAAATACATAAAAGTGTTTTCCAAAAATAATTCATCTAAGTCTTTTCAAATCAAATTAATGAAATCAAAATCCTCTGAGAGATGCTGTTAAAATTTATAATGCTGTATATGACTTTGTAATGAAACATCCACAGATTCCACATTCACGAAAAGTGACGCTATTGACTATCTTTTTAAATCGCTACACGAATATGATTAAGCGTGGTCAATACGCACCTGTTCGTTTCTTCGATCATACGAAAGAGACGTTGAAGGAAATCGTGCAACATACACATGCGACAGATGAGACAAAAACATTTATTAATTGTTTATTTAACGGAGATTACGATCAGTATCGTTCGTAATACAATGAATCCCCACTACGGTCAGACTATTTGACTGACATTGTGGGGATTTTTAATCTTGTGAGTTTTAACAATTTTAGGCTTCATATGATCATGAGTCGCAATTACATGAAATAATTTAATACGATCTTCTGGACCAAAAATGTGATCAAACACCTCAATTACTTTATCATATACATTTTGAAAATAAGCATTATTAGTGTCTATTCCGTTATCTTCAATTGGGGATAGTTCATTTTCTAAATAGACATTATAAGTGTTTTCTAAACTGTTGAAATTAATATCTTTTATACTATCTATATTATTTATATCAGGCATTACTAATACCTAATTTCATATAATCTTCACACTTTTACTTTGTATTGCTCCCTTTTTCCACTTTGATGTATCAATTTATAGTAACATTCCCATATCCATTACCATGATCTTTTGTTATTTTCCATTCAGTTTAACGCCTTTAATTAAAAGTTAACCATTTCATTGGTTCAATTGACTAAACAAAGTTATACAGAATAAAAAGACGCCTCCCACAAGTTTAATTAACTTCTGGAAAACGTCTCAAAAGAATTATTATGACAAAATTATGTCATTAAAAACTATTAATCATTGTTATAACAACGTTTAGAGACTATTTTACATCATGCCTGGCATTCCGCCCATTGGTGGCATGTCATTTCCTTTATCTTCAGGAATATTTGCGACTACAGCCTCAGTTGTTAAGAACATCGCTGCCACACTTGCTGCATGTTGTAATGCTGAACGTGTAACTTTTGTTGGATCCACGATACCAGCATCAAGCATGTTTACCCATTCGTCTGTTGCGGCATTGTAACCAACGCCTGGTTCTGCATTTTTCATTTGTTCAACGATAACAGAACCTTCTAAGCCTGCGTTTTCAGCAATTTGACGAACAGGCGCTTGCAATGCTTTCAACACAATGTTGACACCTGTTGCGACGTCACCTTCTGCTTCGATCGCTTCGATATTTTTGTAGATATTCATCAATGCTGTGCCACCACCGGCAACGATACCTTCTTCAACCGCTGCACGTGTTGAGTTTAATGCATCTTCAATACGTAATTTACGCTCTTTTAATTCAGTTTCTGTTGCGGCACCAACTTTGATAACAGCAACACCGCCTGCTAATTTTGCAAGGCGTTCTTGTAATTTTTCGCGATCAAAGTCAGAATCTGTCTCATCGATTTGTGCTTTCAATTGATTGATACGTGCATCAATATTTGTAGGGTCACCATTACCATCTACCACTGTTGTATTGTCTTTTGTTACTTCCACTTTGCTCGCTGTTCCAAGCATATCGATTGATGTTTCTTTTAAGTCTAAACCAAGATCATCTGTAATGACTTGTGCCCCTGTTAAGATGGCTAAGTCTTCTAACATTGCTTTACGACGATCACCAAATCCTGGTGCCTTCACTGCAACTGCTGTAAATGTACCACGCATACGGTTCAACACGATGTTCGTTAATGCATCACCTTCAACTTCATCCGCAACAATTAGAATTGGACGACTTGATTGAACGATTTGTTCTAATAACGGTAAGATATCTTGGAATGATGAGATTTTCTTGTCTGTGATTAAAATATATGGATTTTCTAATTCGGCAGTCATTTTGTCAGAATCTGTAACCATATATGGTGATTGGTAACCACGGTCAAATTGCATCCCTTCAACAACATCTAGTTCTGTGTTGAAGCCATTTGATTCTTCAATAGAAATGACGCCATCGTTACCTACTTTTTCCATCGCTTCTGAAATATAACGACCTACTTCTTCATTCGCTGCAGAAATAGCACCTACTTGCGCAATTTCTTCTTTATTTTCTACCTTTTGAGAAATATCATGTAATGCTTCCACTGCGACAGCCACTGCTTTATCGATACCTTGACGGATTCCGACAGGATTTGCACCACTTGTGACGTTTTTCAAACCTTCTTGAATCATCGCTTGTGCAAGAACTGTTGCTGTTGTTGTACCGTCACCAGCAATCTCGTTTGTTTTATTTGCGACTTCTTGGACAAGTTTTGCACCCATGTTCTCATATGGATCTGCAAGTTCAATTTCTTTTGCAATGGTTACACCATCATTTGTTATCAATGGTGCGCCAAACTCTTTATCTAAAACGACATTACGTCCTTTTGGTCCGATTGTGACTTTTACAGCATTTGCTAATTGATCAACGCCACGTAACATTGCTTGGCGTGCATCTTCTGAAAATTTAAGTTCTTTCGCCATTCATATTCACTCCAATATATTGTAAGTTTTACGCTATGATTTATGCTTCAATGATTGCCAATACTTCTTCAACATCTAATACAAGGTATTTCTTGTCATTGCGTTTCACTTCTGCTCCTGCATACTGTTGAAACACAACACGATCCCCTACTTGTACTTCAGGTGCAACACGTTGCCCATTGTCTAATAAGCGACCTGGCCCAACTGCGACTACTTCACCTTCATTTGAATTTTCTTTTGCTGAATCTGTTAAGACAATGCCACTTTTCGTTGTTTGTTCTTGTTCTTTCTTCTCTATTACAATACGGCTTCCTAATGGTTTTAACATGGATATGTGCCTCCTTATTGTTACCTTCTGATTAGCACTTATCAACATCAAGTGCTAACACATGTTTTATATTAATCAAACTTGGTCAAAATATCAAGTAGAACGCTTTTAATATTTGTTGAATGCGAGAGAATGCTTTAAAATGGTCTTGGAGTGAAAGGAGGTCTCACACAAATGAATCGTATCATCGTATCGATTTTAACAATTATAATATACATAACTGCGCAGCTATCACCAAGAGTTGCCTTAATGGCTGGTTGGATTGATAAACAATCAGCAACTGCACAACTACAACAAGTGACATATATTCAAGTGATTGTCTTTATTGTCGCTGCCCTTTTGATTTTATTAATGCAGCCACTCATTAAAAATCCCTTCGCCTTTGAATTACAACGCAAAGAAGAAAAACGCTACATTATCGTCTGGATTTTAGTGGGGCTTGTCATCGTATTTATTGCACAGATTATCACCAATTTAATCAGTACACAACTTTTAGGAGTGAACCCAGCAAGTGAAAATACGATGCGCATTATGCGTATGGCACGTCAGATGCCTATATTGATTATCTTAATTGCCATTGTTGGTCCTTTACTTGAAGAGTTTGTCTTCCGTAAAGTGCTATTTGGTGAAATTTATAACGCAATCAAAGCCAGTCCTGCCATTAAATTTTTAATAGCTACAACTGTCAGTTCGACAATCTTCGCTGTGGCACATGCAGATTTAACACATTTTGCTGTTTATTTTGTGATGGGGATCATCTTTTCTGGCTTTTATATTTATACGAAACGCTTGAGTGTTGCTATCGGTATCCATATGGCACAAAATGCGCTCGTTGCGCTGATTCAATTTTCAATTCCAGAAGAAGTCATGCAAAAGGCGATCGAACAAGCTCAGTTTATCTTGTACTTCATATAACAACAGACAAATAAGTTGAAACATAAATAATCCTGCTTGCAGGGAACCAATATACGGTATCCCACAAGCAGGATTTTCTGCAGAACTGACATGATTGCGACAAAATCAAAAGTCATTTTCTCACTGCCCATGTTCTAATCAAATTCTAAACGCTTCTTACACAATCTCGTGATGCTAGTGTTCAAAAAACAGGGCTTTCGACAAAACGTCGCAATTCCCCAAAATAAAAAATCTATTTTGAGAAGTCGAGTACTTTACGTCCTTGGATTGTTCCTTTTTCCATTTCTTCAAATACTTTCGGTGCTTCATCAACTGATACTTTTTCAACGACTGGTACGACAAGGCCTTGCGCACCAAATGCAAATGCTTCTTCTAAGTCTTTACGTGTGCCAACAAGAGATCCAACAACACGGATACCGTCAAGCACTGTTTTAACGATACTTAATTCCATATATTCAGATGGCAAACCAACCGCTACAACTGTACCACCTGCACGCACACTGTCAATCGCTTGGTTAAATGCTACTTTAGAAACAGCTGTTACAACGACACCGTGACATCCACCCGTTTTTTCTTGAATGTATGCACCGACATCTTCTACTTCTTTACCATTTACAATTAAGTCCGCACCGACTTCTTTTGCCAATTCAAGTTTGTCATGATTAATATCAACAGCAACAACTTGAGCGTTGAATACTTTTTTTGCATACTGAACTGCCAAGTTTCCTAGACCACCTGCACCGTATACAGCAATCCATTGACCTGGTGCTGCACCTGCTTCTTTAATTGCTTTATAAGTGGTAACCCCCGCACATGTAATAGATGATGCTTGTGCTGAATCTAAACCGTCTGGTACTTTAACCGCATAGTCAGCAGTCACAACGGCATATTCACTCATGCCACCATCGACACTATATCCAGCGTTTTTAACACTACGACATAATGTTTCACGACCGGTTGTACAATATTCACAATGTCCACATCCTTCAAAAAACCATGCAATTGATACACGATCCCCAACTTTAAGTGATGTCACACCTTCACCGATTTCTTCAACAACACCAATACCTTCATGTCCTAAAATACGGCCTGGTACTGCACCAAAGTCACCATGTGCAACGTGTAAGTCTGTATGACAAACACCACAGCAATCTACTTTTACAAGCGCTTCACCATGACCAATTGTTGGCATGTCATGTTCTACTACTTCTACTCCAGTACTTTCTTGATTTACAACAACTGCTTTCATATTCATTACCTCCATCAATTCAACTTTTATACTTACTTTTCTTTACAACTATATTGTGATTTATTTCACAAAGTTTGTCAAGCACATTTATACTACTTTCACGTTGTAAATCATGCATCTTTATACTAAAAAAAGTAAAATTGTTAAAACGTAAATTTAAAGATGATAGCTAGATTGTCTAAAGAATAATGACTGAAATTTAAGCCCATTTATACTATATATATGCACTATGACTTTAATATAATTACTAGTTAATTTGATTATATATATTGCTAATAATCCATTGACCCTTACGTAACGTCATACTTTATAGTTGTAATTGAAGGAGGGAAAAGACATGGCTATGACAGTAAAAGAAGTCGCAAATTTGGTTGGTATTAGCATACGAACACTGCATCACTACAATAAAATCGGCTTGTTAATTCCTGAAGAAATAACAGATGCCGGATACAGACTCTATTCAGAACAAAATCTGAAAACACTCCAACAGATACTATTTTTTAAAGAAATTGGATTCACGTTAAAAGAGATTAAAAATATTTTAAGCAATCCTTCTTTTGATCGATATGAAGCTTTGATTTTACAGAGAAAAATGCTTGTCGAGAAACGGCATCATATTGATAACATGATTGAAACCGTAGATAAGACTATTGAACATATGATAGGAGGAAGTCAAATGACAAATAAAGAAAGATTTTATGGATTAAATATGCAATTTAATCCATATGAAGAAGAGGCACGTCGTCGTTGGGGAGACGAAGCTGTTAATGAGACAAATGCCAAGCTTAGTAGCATGTCAAAAGATAAACAACAGGATGTGTCAGAGAAGTGGGATATGATTTTCATGCAGCTTGCTAGCCTTCGTAACCAATCTCCTGAATCTCCAAAAGTACAGAAAGTCATTAAAGAATGGTACCGTTTTTTAAATAACAACTTCAGACACTACTCATTGGAGGCGTTTCAAGGATTGAGTCAGCTCTATATTCAAGATGAACGCTTTACAAATAATATTGATCAATATGGAGAAGGGTTAGCTCATTTCATGAGTGAAGCAATGACCATCTTTACTCAAAAATCAAAAGCGGACTAGAACAAAAAATTTTAACTTTAGACACCTACTGCCATTACACTTATCTCTCCATCTTAAAAACGAGGAGCTGAGCACGGTAGTTCAGCCCCTTCCTTCTGTATTACTTCTAGTCCCCTACAACCAATTAACTTATTTTTTATAAACTTTTTCGATTAAACAAGAAATATATGACGCTAGAAAACACAATACCTAATGCACAAAAAATTAACCAGTTGAAAGAACGCTTCTTTTCTTTACTCGTGTCCTTATCTTCACCTTTATCACTTCTTACTTCACGATATGTTTGTTTTTGCTCGATTTGTTGCTCTTTATCTTCATGCTGACTAGAAGCCGTTGCTTTCTTTGATGCACGCTTTAAATCTGGCATTGTACCAAATTCTTCTGTGATAAGGCCTAGCACTTGTTTATCAAGATTTTTATAGTAATCTTTCGTTGCGAGCGGACGAAAAGATTGATAACGGAAATAATCCGAATCTTGTTGTAATTGATTTAAAAATTGATTGTCTTTGAAGTAATCTTTTTGCGCCAGTGCTCGAATGGCTTTATCATTTCCATCATCTGTATACTGTCGGTAACGCTCCAATGCAAGCGGATTATATTTAAAGCTACTATTCAATCCTGAAACTGCAGAGGGTGCCATGTTTGAATTCACTTCATGATTTTGCTGCCAATCTGAATGTTGGGTTGATGTATGTGATTCGCTACTCTGATCTTGTTCTTTCGCTGAGTTGTTGATTGTACTTTGCTCTTTTTCATGATTCTCAGATTGTTTTGGCGGTTCTGGTGATGTCTCAGAAGGCGAATCGGTTTGTTCAGTCGTGTTCCCTTCTGGTTTCGACTCTATATCAGTTGGTGGTGTTTCTGTCTGATCTTGATGATCATCTTCTTGTGGTGCCGGTTCTCCCGATTCTTCATCAGAAGGTTCAACCGCTTCACCTGTATCAATATTTGGTGAATTTGGCTCTAATTGGGATTCATTTTGTTGGGTATCATCTGTTTGGTGCGACTCATGTTCTGTTACTTCGTCTATTTGTGTCTCAGCATTGGTATATGATGCCCCTATCATAATGATAGATGCAATACTTGCAAACATGTATTTTTTTAAAAATTGTTGGGACATCTTTAACATTCCTTTCAAAAATTAGAAATAAAACATGACATGATTGATTTGACTATCGTTATTTTCCTGTTCATTGCCTATCACATTATAATTGTTTTTTGGCATAAATACTATTTGTTTTTATTGATATGAAATAAGTGTCGCTTTGCTTTGATAATTGTCCGATTATTTAGTAAACTTCCAGTATACGTTCTCGATAGGAGTGTTTTGATGAAAGTACAACTATTACAATTAGAGATTGCACCGGGTGATGTTACTGCAAACGAACAAAAAATAACTGAAATCTTTTCGGATTCTATTGATTCAGATACTGACGTAGTTGTCCTACCCGAAATGTGGAATAACGGATATGCTTTGGCAGAACTTGAACGAAAAGCAGACCAACAACTAACACGGACACACCCTTTTTTACAACAGTTAGCAACACAGTATGATGTTGACATTGTAGCAGGATCTGTCTCCAATCATGATGTCGGAGGACTGTATAATACAGCGCTCACAGTCAGTCGTTCTGGAACTGTGCTATACAATTACAACAAAGTCCACCTTGTGCCAATGTTAGATGAACCAACTTATTTAACTGCTGGCGATAACGTCCCATATACGTTCAACTTATCAGATGATACACCTGTTTCACAAATCATTTGTTACGACTTACGGTTTCCAGAGTTGTCACGCTTTCCTGCTGCCGAAGGTGCTAAAGTTATTTTTTACGTTGCACAATGGCCGGCAGTACGTTTGAATCATTGGCGTCAATTATTACAAGCACGCGCCATTGAAAATGATATGTACGTCGTTGCCGTTAATAGTTGTGGTTCGGATGGTCAAACCACTTATGCTGGGCATTCAATGGTGATTGACCCAAACGGTGACATCATTGCTGAAGCACAAGAAGATGAAACGGTATGTACAGCCATACTCGACATATCAACTGTTGATGCTCAACGTCAAGCAATCCCAGTTTTTGATAATATGAGACCTGACGTCTATCGCTACGTCAAAAAGTAAATGTTAAAAAAAGCAGACAAGCTTGGGAGAGACTTGTCTGCTTTCTATCGTACTAAGGGAATGTAATGAATTTCAAAGATTACCATCCCTTCATTTGTATGGTTGGGAAGTTTGAACATATGAAAACGATGTTACTAAGGATTCATCGAATTAAAATATAAAAATTGGGGTTTTATATTTTAATGATGCGTACTTGTTTTGATAATCTTCATTAAGTTTGGCTTACTTCGTAAATTTTTGTACAGTGTCAGCAATAAGTTTTACAAATTCAACGATTGTACCTACGATATCTGCTACCATTATTGCCACCTCCTAGTTACAATTTTTTAAACGAAATGTTCTTTCTAACCTTCATGTGTACACTGAGCGAAGAATACAACATAAGGGTGAATCAGCTTTAGCCATTCTTACACAAAACAATTATGTATTGATTTGATGACTAAAGTGATGTTGGTTATATTACATCATGATTTTCGACTGTTGTGTTAAATATTGCGTAAATGGTGGTTCTGGGTGCTTAACTGTTCTGTTTATGTGCTAAAATGAATGTATCAAATCATATTTTGACAGTTAGGCATTGAAATGTAACAGTTAGGCAAAAAGCGACTTTCGTGAAACATTATCATCTATAATATGGAGCGAGGAGGAAAGCTCTTGCAAATCATTGATAACGGTATTGAGACACTGGCTCGAAAAATACAACAACATCAAAATTTAGACCATATCGACTTTTTAAAGGTACGATTAGGCATTCAAATTGTTGCGATTAATTTTTTTAAAGCTATCGTTACATATGGTCTCGCACTCCTCCTGAATACCATTTTATACACACTCACAGTTCACGTAAGTTATATTTTTGTGCGTCGTTTTTCTCACGGAGCACATGCCAAATCTTCATTACTGTGTCACATTCAAAATATACTATTATTTGTGTTGGTGCCGTTTGCTATTGCACGTTTCACGATACCATTTCACTATATGTTTGTTTTAGGCGTTATTGGATGGCTTATTGTCATCAGATATGCACCTGCTGCGACGAAAAAACAACCGATTAAGGCATCAAGACGCCGTGGGTTGAAGGTGAAATCTATCATTGTAACGGCGATAGTCCTAATCATTGCCCTTGTCGTTCCTGCACCATACCAACAATTGATATGTTTTGGTGTCGCACTACAAGCAACAACATTACTACCTATATTTTTCCCTAAGGAGGCGGATTGATGATGAATATTTTAGATGCAATTATTAGTTTCTTCAGTAACATCTTTAAAGCAATCGGTAATTTCGGATGGATTAATACGTGTACGCATTTCTTTGACGAACCAGAAATTCCACGTGAACTTTTAGAATTAGATAAATAATATCAATAATAACTAGAAAGTGTGTATAAAATTGGAAATGATACGTATCATTTTATTGACATTGTTTCAAGTTTTAGTTTTATTTTCAGTTACGCATTTGATTTTAATTGATAAACCAAAATACACACGAAGGGATTACCTCTCTATACTTTTAGGGATTGTAGTCCCTTCTACCATTTTGTTTATACTGTTTGGTAAGGCAACATTATTCTACTTAATATTAAGTTTTTTTGTATTCTTTTTTAAAAAGCAGAAAATGATTGGCATTATTAGTGTTTTAATAGCTGCTTTAATACTGATACTCAGTGATTTTCTTTCTACTTTATTTTATGAATATTTGACATCGCACTACTATATGCACGTTTACCTAAGAGAAGGTATTTACGTGATTACGTTTGTTAGCTGTGCCATTGTATTCGCTTTTTTATTTCAATATCTGATGCGCTTTTTAAGAGTATCATGGCTGTACGTCAACAAGTTGTATCTCATCCTTCTAGCAGTTACGTTGATGGCATTCTTTATATTAATCGATCTATTTACGCCAGCCAAAGTACGTTCTATCGAGGATATGAAAGCAATCGCACTCGTCATTATCGTCTATTTTATTGCGTTTGCGATACTCGTTATTATGATCTCTATCACTGCTTCGAGAGAGTTAACGTATCGACGTAACAAGCAAGAAATTGAAGATTATTACAAATATACGCTTCAAATTGAAGAAATCAATAATGATATGCGTAAGTTTCGTCACGACTACATCAATATGCTTTCAACGATGTCGGAATATTTAAGAGAAGATGATTTAGAAGGTCTTAAAGCGTATTATGAACGGCACATTCATCCGATAAAAGATCACTTTGAACATACAGCCCTCAAATTAAACGGCGTTGAAAAGTTAAAAATCCGTGAAATTAAAGGGATGATGACGACAAAAATTATTGAAGCGCAAGAACATCATATCAATATCAGTGTTGAAGTTGCCGATGAAATCACTGAAATTAATATGCCAATTATTGATTTGAGTCGTGTGCTCGGTATCATTATGGATAACGCCATTGAAGCGTCATTATCTGTTGAAGATCCAATGATTCAAATTGCCTTCATTCAAACTGATGTCTCTGTGCTCATTATCATTATGAATAAAGCACCAGATAATCTTCCTAAGCTACACACATTGTTCAAAGAAGGCTATTCAACAAAAGGTGACAATCGTGGTATTGGTTTATCTACATTAAAAGAAATTACTGATAGTACAGACAATGTACTGCTCGATACAACCATTGACAATCAATATTTTATTCAGAAATTAGAAATATTAAACGACATTCCTTAGGAGGCGTTCTATATGAAAATATTCATTTGCGAAGATGATCCAAAACAGCGTGCACGCATGGAAAACATCATCAACACATACATTATGATTGAAGAAAAACCCATGGAAATCGCACTGTCAACGGACAATCCTTACGAACTGATAGAAGCCTCCAAAACGTCATCAGATGTTGGCTGTTATTTTTTAGATATCCAATTAGAATCCGATATCAATGGCATTAAAGTCGGTAGTGAGATTCGGCAGCATGATCCGATTGGCAATATTGTTTACGTGACGAGTCATAGTGAACTCACATACTTAACATTTGTCTACAAAGTCGCTGCAATGGACTTTATTTTCAAAGATGATCCTGATCAACTTCAAAAACGAGTCATCGATTGTTTAGAAACGGCGCTCAATCGCCTGAATTTGCTAACTAAAGAAGAGACCGTAGAAACACTAGAGTTAAAGCGGGGGAGTGGTTCAGAATACGTCAATTATGATGATGTGATGTTTTTTGAATCCTCTCCAAAGTCACATCGTGTCATTGCACATTTGGACAATCGTCAAGTCGAATTTTATGGTAAGTTAAAAGAGCTTTCACAAGTCGACGCACGATTCTTCCGCTGTCATAATAGCTTCGTCCTTAACCGACATAACATCGCCAATGTCGAGCCAAAAGAGAGAACTGTTCACTTTAAAAATGGTGAACATTGTTATGTATCTGTGCGCAATATTAAAAAAATATAACTCAAAGAAACACCTGAAGCTCAATGTTAAGCTTCAGGTGTTTCTTTAAGAGTTTATAAGTTTTCACGTGTTGGAAGGCTTGACAATGCACCATACTGTTGTACAACATGCCCTGCAACATCATTCGCAAATGTTAAAATTTGCTCACCTTGTGTACGTAGCGTTTCAATCGGTTGATCTGTTGACTCCATCAACTCTGCAATCACCGCACCGATAAAGGCATCTCCTGCACCTGTTGTATCTACGACTTCAATTGGTTTTGGTTGAGAAGTGAACGTCATACCATCTTTAAAAATAAGCGACGCACCTTCACCCCCTTGCGTATAAATCACCGCTTCAACACGTCCTTTGAATAGTGATTGTATCGCACGTGTCTCGTCTTCAATTTGTGTAATAAATGTCAACTCTTCATCTGAAATTTTGATAATAGTCGCATGCGGAATGAATGATTGAATCGTTTCTTGATACGCTTGATGATCATCCCATAAAGGCAAGCGAACATTTGGATCAAAAACAACCGTTGCCCCTACTTCATGTGCTTTTTCTAGCAATGCTTCATGTGCATGCTTCATCGGACTTTCTACCAATGCGACCGAACAAAAATGAACCATATCTTCATGTTTCAATGGAATATCTGCAATATTTTCAGCTGCATATAGCATGTCTGCACTCGGTTTACGATAAAATGAAAAATCTCGTTCTCCACTGGCTGTTAAGCTTACAAATGCCAATGCCGTATTCGCTTCTGATGTACGAGTAATCCGCTGCGTCCCTACATGCAAATCATCTAATGCATCAATAATTCGATCACCGAATGCATCCTGTCCAAGTTGCGTAATCAATTGACTGTTTCCTGCTAACTTCTGAACAGCTGCCGCAACGTTACATGGTGCGCCACCAACTTGTGGCATAAAACCATCAACATTTTTTAATAATTGATCGCGTTCTGTTGGAATAAAATCAATCAATGCTTCACCAATGGCATAAAATACTTTACTCATCTTGTTGTCCCCCTTCGATGTCATACTTCGTCATTTTCAAATAAACTTGTCCAGAATCAGTTGCAACTTTAATCTTATTTGCTTTAGATTTCGGGAAAATACGTGAAGTCAGTACACGTTCTCCTTCATTACAAAAAACTTCAATACTTGATGAATCTACAAAAATGCGTAATTGTGTTAATGGTGTATCTAATTGTGTACGACGTGTCAAACCTTCAACTGGTATTGGCAGTTGCCCACTTTCTGTACGATCTAAGATAACTGTTTGCGTAGCTGTTTCATATCGAATCACAATCGACTCATTTTTATTTGAGCGCAAATGAAACTCCACCGCAGACGCATCGTTGTCCAAGACTTCAACAATCAGTTCATATCGTTCACCTTCATATGGGTGCAGTTGTTTCAAAAATTTATTAGCATATCCAAGCGCAGTCTCTCTTTGTCCACGCAGTCTACGCAAGTGCATGTGTGGTTTTTGTTTTAACTTGCCGTCTTCAATCGTCAACGTTCTTGGTAACGTGAGACAATGCGCCCACCCTTCACTATCTGTCGGATAATCGGTATCAGGTAACCCCATCCAACCAATCATTACACGACGATTCGCTTCATCCATGAGTGTTTGTGGTGCATAAAAGTCGAAGCCGTTGTCCAGTTCTATAAATTCACCATGTGTCATTTCAAGTGTTTCAAAGTTCAGTTCTCCAACAATATAACCGCTTTGATAAATGTTGTTATAACGATCGCCATCCGCTTCAATTCCTTGTGGCGAAAACACTAACACATCTTTGCCATTCAACTGAAAATAATCTGGACACTCCCACATATAGCCAAAGTTCGTTAGCGATGTCTTAATCTCACCTTTAAACGACCATGGTCCTTCTGGCCGGTTCGCTTCGTACAACACTGCACATCCTGTTTCATTAACACGTTGTGCACCGATTAAGGCATATAGCTTTCCATCTCTCGTGAATACTTTTGGATCTCTAAAATGTTGTGTATAACCTGCGGGTGGTTCTGGGATGGCTGGTGGCAACAACTTTTCAACTTGACCCGCTTCATTTACTTTTGCAACAACTTGTGCACTTTTGCGTTCCCATGCTTCTGTGCGATGATTACCTGTATACATGTAATAGAGTGACCCTTCGAATTCAAAGGCACTTCCACTGTATACACCATGACTATCGTGTTGTGTATCAGGTTTTAATACTGTTTTGTCATGTAAATAATGTACAAGATCTGTACTTTTATATTGATCCCAATATTTCAAACCATGAACTGCGCCGAGTGGAAACCATTGATGTGAAATATAATACTCGCCATTAAAATAAATGAGTCCATTCGGGTCATTAAGCAGCCCCGTTGATGGTTGAATATGATATGTTTGTCGGTATTGGGAATTTTGAACTGTTCCCTTTAATTGCTCTAACTCTTCTACCGTAGCATCTTCTAATTTGCGATAACGTGCTTCACGTGTCCATTCTTTCATATTAAATACTCCTTTTACTTGGTAACGGTCCCATTTTTGTGCAATAAAATATCGTCTTGAGACGGCAACACATCTAATACGTGTGTTTTGAGACGTGAGGAATCTTTTAATTGTTCAAACAGTGCGGTAACAGCCATCTGACCTGCACGTTCATATTGATAGTAAATCGTATGTATTCTTGGATGAACAATATCTGTTACAGGGTCTCCGCCAAATCCCCCGATAAACGGTGTGGTTGCTGAATCATTCATAATCAAATGGTATAGAGCCATTGCAATCGTATCAGTGGCACCAATATACGCCGTATGTTCCCTTAAAGTAAGTTGAGGTTGCAACTTCGCTAAAGCTTGATCGTAATCAAATGCCGCTTGATAAATCTCAACTTCAATGCCTTTTGCGCTTAACGTCTCGTATAGTCCCTGATAGCGTGAATGACCAACAGCTTGGTCTTCATCTGGAACTCCTGCATAACAGATATATTCAAATCCTTCTGCAATAATACGCTCAGCCATTAACTCACCAGCTTGCAAGTCATTATGATAAATGGCACTTAGTTCAGAATGATTTTGACCAATCAAAATCACTGGCATCGGCATTGCTTGGATAATCTCCATATGTGCTTCTGTAATTGAAGTCGCCATAAAAAGGACACCATCTACTTTACTGCGATGAAATGATCGTAACGCTTCTAATTCTTGTTCCGCATCACGTTCTGTTAGTGAAAATAATATTTGATACCCCTGTGCTTCACACGTCTTTTTAATCCCTTGCACTGTACTTGCCACTGCATAAGAGTACATACGTGGAATAATCACACCAATCATCTTTGTCTTTTGCGCTCTCAAGCTTTGTGCAAATTGATTCGGTGCATATTCATGTGCATCAATCACTTGTTGAATTTTACGCTGTGTCTTTGGACTAATTGAACCTTTATTCAAATAACGCGATACCGTACTTTTAGAAACACCTGCAAGCTCCGCAATGTCTCGTATGTTCATCTCTTTCACCTCACTATGTCAATTGTTATTCTAACACAAACCCCTTGAAATATTCGCTTAAACTTGTAGTAATCTTGAATCAACATTTGTTAGTTGTGACAAGTCTTCACAATTAGCAAATGTTTGACAATATCTTGTATAAAAAAGAGACTGATACATGGATCAGCCTCTAACTATTCTATAACCTTATGCTTTTTGAACAGTGATTGTCCATGACGCATCACCGAGTTGCTCATAATTCGTAATAGGATAATTTTGCTCCGCAGCCCAGTTTGGGATTGATTCTGTTGCTTGCGTGCAGTCAAAATCAATTTTCAACTCGTCACCAACTGCAAGTTCTTCCATCTTTTTCTGTGCTTCTATTAAAGGGAACGGGCATACCATTCCAACTGTACCTAGTTCATATACCATAATAATATCTCCTTTATTTCTATATTATGCATTCACTGATTGCGCTTTTACACTTTGCGTTTGTCGACGTGCCGCACGTAACGGTTTGACAAACAAGAAGTAACTCATAAACCAAGTGCCTAGAATCATTGACGCTAACGCAATCCATCCTTGCCAAGATAGCGCAGCTGTTGCAACAAGTCCATTACCGATCGAACAGCCACCTGCTACGGCCGCACCAAATCCCAAAAATGTACCACCTAATGCACTGTTACGGATTGTTTTAATGTCTGGTAAGCGCCATTTAAATTCATGAGAGCCTTTTGCTGCAATATATGAGCCTACTAAAATACCGAGTACGAGAAAGACACCCCAGTCCAATACAGTCACATTACCTGTTGTTAAAAATTGAACGATATGTGCAGAAGGTGTGGTAATCCCTAATCCACCTTCACGTCCAGTCGAAATACTCATTGGCCATGCAATCATTGCAATTAAGCCAACTGCAATAGCTGCAACGAATGGATGATAACGACGTTCAAACAATATGTGACGAATCCCTGTGTAACGTTGCTTTAATCTCGGAACTGCAATGGTTGGTTTTGGTTTACGTAAAGTTTTGACAACGAAGAATGTTGTAATACCGACTAAGAGTACAAGCCATACCCAATATGGTACACCTGTTGAAACAGACATATCTGCAT
Organism: Staphylococcus sp. IVB6214; assembly: GCF_025558585.1. Lineage (NCBI taxonomy): Bacteria > Bacillati > Bacillota > Bacilli > Caryophanales > Staphylococcaceae > Staphylococcus > Staphylococcus sp. IVB6214. The sequence goes on from NZ_CP094723.1 coordinate 1,608,871, forward strand.
TTGCCACTGTATAACTTTGTAAACGTTCATTGATCGGTGCTAAAATACCAAATTTTGAAATAGCTGCAAAAAGCGCATAAAATCCTAGTGCAATCCAACTTCCGATAAGGCCTTCTCCTGCACGATAATATGTCCCTGTTGCACAGCCACCTGCTAAAATAATGCCGACACCGAAGATAAACGATCCAATAATTGTTCCAACGATAGGAAACGTCCCGTTATCAATCGTAATGAATCCAGCTGCTTTCAATCCGAAAATACCAACTGCTTGAATCGTAATCGCAACTAATAATGCATAAAACATCTTGTTGTTCTTTTGAACGTACATGTCACGAAAACCACCTGTCAAACAGAATCTTGTACGTTGCATTACAAATCCAAGTAATGCCCCAACGATTAAACCACTAAAAATAGTCCAAATCATTTTACCAACCTCCTATATCCGATTAACATTATCTGAATTATATAGAATGTCATTATATAATGCAAGGGTGAGTGTAAAATTTTATAATTTTCCATCTTTCTCAGAGAGTACCAAATGATACACAAAGTAGTCTCTCAACTTTTTAAAAGATTATTTTGCTATGAAAGACCTATCTGAAAAATAAGCGCATAAAAAAACATCAAAATTCAAAAGCTGAATTTTGATGACTTATTTGCTTACATATTCAATAATTTATGTCGACTGTATTATGCTTGTAGTGTTGAATTGTAATTTTTCATAAAAAAGAGCAATGATTGAAGTTCTACACCCAGATCAATTTGATGAACTTGTACTGATTGTGGCACTTGTACACGCTTTGGCGTGAAGTTAAGAATACCTTTAATGCCTGCTTCAACAAGTTGATCTGTAACCGCTTGTGCTGCCGATTCTGGTGTTGCAATAATCACCACTTCAAGTTTTTCTTTCTTAATAATTTCTGTCATATCTGACATTGGTTTAACAAGGACATTACCGATTGTTTCACCGATCACTTCTGGACGTATATCAAATGCTTCTGTAATTGTCATATCATCGTGGATGGAGAAGTTGTAAGTAATCAATGCGTGACCGAGATTACCGACACCTACAATGCCGATGTGAATCTCTTCAGAGTCACTTAATTCTGATTTGAAGAAGTCTAGAAGGTTGTCAATGTTATAGCCGTATCCTTTTTTGCCAAGCTCGCCAAAATAAGAAAAGTCACGTCGAATCGTTGCTGAATCGATATTCAAGCCTTCGCTAATCGCTTTAGAATTGACACGATTTTCACCTTTCGCTTTTAACGTGTTTACAAAGCGATAATACAAAGGCAGGCGTTTCAAGGTCGCTCTTGGAATTTTTACCGTTTCTTTAGCCATTACACAATCCTCCAAAAATATTTCTAAACATATGTGATACATTTCACAGCACAACACTATAATTATAACTGACTTTTACTCAGAAAGAAACATTTACATTTTGATGGGTATATTTTTTGTTGTACAATATATGTTAATGAAAGGAGCATCCCACATGATATTAATGCAACTCAGTCAGATTTCAAAGTCTTTTGATGGCGAGACAATTTTTGATGGTGTCAACTTTGAAGTGAAAACCGGCGAACGAATTGGCATTGTTGGACGTAACGGTGCAGGAAAATCCACTTTAATGAAAATCATTGCAGGTGTAGAAGCATACGAAGACGGTCATATCTCAAAGATTAAAAACTTAAAAATGGGTTATCTGACACAGCAAATGACACTCAACACTCAAAAAACTGTGTTTGAAGAGATGTTACAACCGTTTGAGCACCTTAAACAACTCGGTGAGAAGATGCAAGAAGAAACGGATTGGCTTGCTCAACACGCAGATCGCTATGATTCGGATGCTTATCAAGAACATATGAAGCGTTATGAAAGCATATCGAATGAGTTTGAAAAGCAAGGTGGCTATGATTATGAGCGTAAAATAAAGACTGTTTTGAACGGGCTACATTTTACGGAAGCCGACTATCATCGTCCAGTCAACGACTTCAGTGGCGGTCAAAAAACACGACTTTCACTCGCTCAAATGTTACTGCGTGAACCTGACCTTTTGCTACTTGATGAGCCGACTAACCATCTCGATATGGAAACGACTGCATGGTTAGAAGATTATTTGAAGTTTTTTAAAGGGGCTATCGTCATCATCTCGCACGACCGTTACTTCTTAGATAAAATCGTCACACAAATCTATGATGTTTCTTTAGGTGAAGTGAAGCACTATGTTGGTAACTATGGTAAATTTATCGCGCAACGTGATCAATACTATCAAAAACGCCTCGCAGAATATGAGCGGCAACAAGATGAAATCAAACGATTAGAAACCTTTGTCGAAAAAAATATCACACGTGCTTCTACAAGTGGTATGGCAAAAAGTCGACGAAAAGTTCTTGAAAAAATGACACGACTTGAAAAACCCATGTTGGATGCAAGAAGTGCGGATATTCGCTTTGACTTCGATCGCAATACAGGTAATGATGTGATGCACATACGTGACTTGGAAGTTGGGTACGAAACGCCGATTACAAAACCAATCAATATGGAAGTATCAAAAGGTGATCATATCGCAATTATCGGTCCAAATGGTATTGGGAAATCTACATTAATCAAGACACTTGCTGGACGCCTAAACGCCCTAGCAGGCCAAGTGATTCCAGGGGCTAACTTAAAAATTGGTTATTACGATCAAAAGCAAGCAGAGTTTCAATCTAGTAAAACGATCTTAGATTATGTTTGGGATCAATATCGTCATATGCCTGAAAAAGATGTACGTGCTGTTCTCGGTCGCTTTCTTTTCACTCAAGATGATGTTCAAAAAATTATCAATGACTTATCAGGTGGTGAAAAGGCACGGCTTCAACTTGCCTTACTTATGTTGGAACGCAATAATGTACTGATTCTTGACGAACCTACCAACCATCTTGATATTGATTCTAAAGAAATGCTCGAACAAGCATTAAATGACTTTGCGGGTACTTTAATCTTTGTTTCTCACGACCGTTACTTTATTAACGAATTGGCAAATAAAGTCTATGATTTGGATGAACAAGGTGGACGTATCTATCTCGGTGACTATCAATATTATCTAGAAAAGCTCGAACAACAACAAGCACTTGCAATGCATACTGAAACTCAAAATGTCGCAGTACGCCCTTCAAATGAACAACTCTCTGAACAAGAAACAACATATGAAGACTTAAAAGCAGCACGCCGTGAAAAGCGTAAGTTGACACGTCAAATCGAAGCTTATGAGACAGATATTGAAACTTATGAGTCTCGAATAGAAGAGATTGATACATCTATGTCTGATCCAGCAATTATCGATGACTATGAACAGATTCAAACACTTGCGGAAGAGCGAACAACTATCGAACAACAACTAGAAGAAACAATGACAAAATGGGAAGAATTACAAATTTTAGTCAGTGATTTAGATGATATTTAAGCAAAGATGTGCAGGAATTTTCTGCCATCTTTATTTTTTTTATTCACAATAAAAATGCGATGATTTCAACTATCCACAAAGTTATCCTAGTTATCCACAATGTAAAATGTGCATATCCCTCTTTTTTATCCACTAAAATCTCATTTGTCCACGACTTATCAGCAAGTTATCCACTATTTGTTAACAACTTGTGCATAAGTACGTACGTTCTCTATTGACTTTCTCAAATTTTGACAATTCCTGACTTCTATTAGTGCATTTATTTAAAAAACGCCTTAACATCCTATGAGTAACTGATGTTAAAGCGTTTAAAATTTATAGTTCTAAAAACATATTGCTTTTTCCATTCAACGACATATCGGCAAAGACACCCTTTTGATATAAATGGTACGCAACAGCACCTATCATTGCTGCATTGTCAGTACACAGTTGTGGCTCAGGAATAGACAATGTGATACCTTGTGATTGCGTGACACGCTCTAATTCTGCACGTAAACCACGATTACTCGCCACGCCACCTGCGACGATCAGTTGCTTCACATCGTATGTTTGACAAGCACGAATTGCTTTTCCAACTAAGACTTCTACCACACTGTTTTGAAAACTTGCGGCTACATTTTCTGGAATTGGGTTCTCGCCCTTTTGTTTCAAGTTATGCAACTTATTGATTACTGCACTTTTCAATCCACTAAAGCTAAAATCAAAGCTATCTGGTTCTAACCAAACACGTGGAAAATCGTACGTATCTGACCCTTGTGCAGCAAGTTTATCAACATGTGGCCCACCCGGATATGGTAAACCGATTGTGCGCGCCACTTTATCGTATGCTTCACCAACAGCATCATCACGTGTCTCTCCGATTACTTCAAAGTCCAAATGATCACGCATTAAGACCAGTTCCGTGTGTCCGCCTGATACGATAAGCGCCATAAGTGGGAACGTCAATCCGTTAGTTAATTGATTCGCATAAATATGCCCCGCTATATGATGTACAGGAATCAGCGGTTTGTTATGTGCAAATGCTAACGTTTTTGCTGCGTTGACACCTACTAATAATGCCCCGATTAATCCAGGTCCTTGTGTCACAGCGACAGCATCAACATCGTCCATCGTAACTTGTGCCGTTTGCAACGCATCTTCGATCATCAATGTCATATTTTCAACGTGATGACGACTCGCAACTTCAGGTACAACCCCACCAAAACGCTTGTGACTCTCGATTTGACTCAATACACTATTGCTTAAAATTTTATGTCCATCTGCAATGACACTGACACTTGTTTCATCACAGCTCGTTTCAACTGCTAATATCAAAGTTTGTTTAGTCATTTAAATTCACCCACATTACGCATGCGTCCTCTCCGTCACCATAATAATTTTTACGCTTTCCACCATATTGAAATCCTGATTTTTCATAAACATGTTGTGCGACATGATTATTCACACGTACTTCTAAGCTCATCACTGTCGCAATTGTTGAAGCAAAGTTCTTCGCATAGTTCATCAGTAATTGACCGAGTCCATAACCCCGATACTCAGGTGCCACTGCAACTGTTGTGATTTGCGCTTGATCAACCACGATCCATAAACCGATATATCCAATGACCTCTTCTTCATACGTCAACACAAAATAATGTGCAAAATTATTTTGTTCAAGTTCGTGATAAAACGCATCTATCGTCCATGAACTTTTGTGAAAGCTGATACGTTCCAAATCAAACACTGCTGGGACATCTTCGTGTGTCATGCGGCGAATATTTAGTTGGTCTTCGAATTTTGTTGATTCAACCAATTCTGTTCTGCCTCCGATAACTTCAAATATTGCGGACTAAAACTGTGTACTTTTTGGACTTCACCTTTATGTTGCCACATCGCTTCAGCTTTAGGTAATAAAGGTTGCACATCAAACGCTTGTAATTGCGTTTCAAATTGACGAACATCTTCTCCTACAAATAAAACATTAGGCTCATCTTTTACACGATCAATTAGATCTGAGAGCGCAATATATTGATCCGCAATCATTGATTGTAATTGTCCATCTTGCCATTGATATGCCCCTGCGTATACATATTCACGACGTGCATTCATAATAGGGATGATGAAGCGATTTGTGTGTTGTACTGTTGCCGCAAGTGCTTTGAGTGATGAAACACCATATAAGTTTGCATTGAGCGTATAAGCTAAAGTCTTGGCCACTGTCACCCCGATGCGCAGCCCCGTATATGACCCTGGTCCTTGAGCCACAACGATATTCGTTAAATCTTGTGGCGTAATGTTCGCTGTTTCTATTAACGATGCAACTTGTGGCATCAGTTGTACGGAATGATTCTGTTTGACTGCTGATGTGTATGACACCAGCACTTCGTCTCCTTTCATCAATGCCACAGCTAACGGCTGATTCGAGCTATCAATCAACAAGCTATACATGTTCAACTGCCTCCTTTACCGTCTCATAATGCGCACCTACTGCTTCAAGGTATAGGGTACGTTCTGTCTCACTATCGACTGTAATCGTTATTTTCAAAAATGTATCTGGCAAGTATTCTTCTATGAATTGGCTCCATTCAATGACCGTTACCGCTTCATCATTAAAATATTCATCAAAGCCTAAATCTTCCTCTGAATCTTCTAGACGATAGCAATCCATGTGATGAAATTTAAGTTCTGACCCTTTATATGACTTGATAATATTAAAGGTTGGTGAATTAATCGTGCGTGTCACACCTAATGCGCGCCCTAAAAACTGACTAAACGTTGTCTTACCCGCACCTAAATCACCATCTAATAATAATACGTCACCTGCTTCAAGTTGTTGTGCAAGTTGTCGAGCGAAATCTTCCATTTCTACTAAATTTTGAACCTTCTTCATAATGTGCACTCCTGACTCAATTTTCCTATCTATTGTATCAAATTTTTGTCTTGAGTAGAATTGTGAATGTCTCATAATCATACGCATTCATTAGCTTACTACTTTGTTGCAACTTCTATTAAAAAATAACCACTTATTATTTTTCAGAAAATTTCAAACTTACTGTTGACTTCTTAGAAAAGATGCGTTAAATTAAGTCTATCCTTTTTTCAGATAATTCATTTAATTAACAGCAGCTTATTTGAAAAATAACTCATTCAACACTTTAAGGAGCGTATAACAATGATGACTAAGTATTCATTCCCTAACCAACAACTTAATATCATTATTTTATTATTACGCCCAGGACTGGAGCTTTAGTAAGAAACTTTTACTAAATTGCTTAAGTCCTATTTCTAGTTGAATGGGACTTACCATAATACGTCCCAATTCATATTGGGGCGTATTTTTTATTTTCTGTAACCAACCAAGGAGGCAACCAAAATGAGAAGTGACACGATAAAAAAAGGTGATCATCAAGCACCAGCAAGAAGCTTATTACATGCAACTGGACAAATCAAATCTCCCACTGATATGAATAAACCATTTATCGCAATTTGTAATTCATGTATCGACATTGTTCCTGGACACGTCCATTTACGTGAACTTGGAGATATTGCCAAAGAAGCGATACGAGAAGCGGGTGGTATCCCATTTGAATTCAATACAATAGGTGTCGATGACGGCATCGCAATGGGTCACATCGGTATGCGCTATTCATTACCTAGTCGTGAAATTATCGCGGACGCTGCAGAAACTGTCATCAATGCACACTGGTTCGACGGCGTCTTCTACATTCCAAACTGTGACAAAATCACACCGGGCATGATGCTTGCCGCAGTAAGAACGAATGTCCCAGCTGTCTTTTGTTCTGGTGGCCCAATGAAAGCTGGCCTCTCTTCTCAAGGTAAAGCATTGACACTGTCATCTATGTTTGAAGCTGTCGGTGCATTTAAAGAAGGCACAATGACTAAAGAAGAATTTTTGGAAATGGAACAAAACGCATGTCCAACTTGCGGTTCATGTTCAGGAATGTTCACCGCTAACTCAATGAACTGCTTAATGGAAGTACTCGGACTTGCACTCCCATATAACGGAACTGCTTTAGCCGTAAGTGACGAACGTCGTGAAATGATTCGCCAAGCAGCGAAACAACTCGTCTACAATGTCAAACACGATATTAAACCACGTGACATTGTCACAAAAGAAGCCATTGACGATGCGTTTGCATTAGATATGGCGATGGGTGGATCGACTAACACAGTCTTACATACCTTAGCAATCGCACAAGAAGCCGGCATTGATTACGACTTATCTCGCATTAATGAAGTTGCTAAGAGAACACCGTATTTATCGAAAATCGCACCAAGTTCTTCATATTCAATGCAAGATGTTCATGAAGCTGGCGGTGTGCCAGCCATCATCAATGAACTGATGAAAAAGGAAGGTGTCTTACACCCTGACCGTATCACTGTGACTGGTAAAACGCTACGTGAAAACAATGAAGGAAAAGAAATTACGAATGATGTCGTCATTCGTAAGCTGGATAATCCTTATGATAAAGAAGGTGGCCTTTCTATCCTTTACGGCAATATCGCTCCGGATGGCGCTGTTATCAAAGTAGGCGGCGTGGATCCAAGTATCAAGACATTCACTGGTAAAGCGATTTGTTTCGATAGTCACGATGAAGCGGTTGCCGCTATTGATAACCATACAGTCAAAGCAGGTCATGTTGTCGTCATTCGTTACGAAGGGCCTAAAGGCGGTCCGGGCATGCCAGAGATGCTCGCCCCTACTTCTTCAATTGTTGGACGTGGCTTAGGAAAAGATGTCGCACTCATCACAGATGGGCGCTTCTCAGGCGCAACACGCGGTATTGCTGTCGGACATATCTCACCTGAAGCCGCTTCAGGAGGTCCAATCGGTCTCATTGAAGATGGTGACGAAATCACAATCGACTTAACAAACCGTACATTAGATTTACACGTAGATGCGTCGACATTAGTAGAGCGTAAAACATTACAACAACCATTCAAAGCAAAAGTTAAAACAGGTTACTTAGCACGATATACAGCCCTTGTGACAAGCGCAAATACAGGCGGCGTGATGAAAGTACCTGATGATTTATTATAAATTTTACAAAATGGAGGTCATTCATATGTCACATGCAAATACTACGGATTATGAACAAACAGCAGATACAACGGCACCGACATTTAAAACGGGATCTGAATTATTAGTGGATGCGTTAATTGAAGAGAACGTTGAATATATTTTTGGTTATCCGGGTGGTGCTGTCTTACCACTTTACGATACTTTTTATGATGGAAATGGACCAAGACACATACTTTACCGACATGAACAAGGTGCGACACATGCGGCGGAAGGATATGCACGTGTAAGCGGAAAACCTGGTGTTGTCGTTGTAACAAGTGGTCCTGGCGCAACGAATGCGATTACTGGTATCGCTGATGCATATAGTGATTCCCTCCCTCTCGTGGTCTTTACAGGGCAAGTTGCTTCCCCTGGTATTGGAAAAGATGCATTCCAAGAAGCAGATATTTTATCGATGACGACACCGATTACAAAACACAACTATCAAGTGCGAGATGTGAATGACATTCCTCGTATTATCAAAGAAGCATTTCATGTCGCAAACTCAGGTCGTAAAGGGCCTGTTGTCATCGACTTCCCGAAAGACATGGGGACACTTACAACTGCAACACCTTATGATTCAACGGTTCATACACCTGGTTACCAAGTGACAACAACCCCTTTATCAGAAGATGTTGCTCAATTGCGAGATGCATTACAAGAATCACAAAAACCACTCGTCCTTGCTGGTGCTGGGGTGAACTTCTCGCAAGCCAATCACTTGTTGCATACGTTTGTAACACGTTACAACATTCCAGTGGCAACGTCGTTACATGGACTCGGTGCGATTCCTTATGACAGCCCGCTTTTCTTAGGAATGGGTGGGATGCATGGCTCTTATGCAAGCAACATGGCATTAACAGAATGTGACTTGTTAATCAATTTGGGCTCACGTTTCGATGACCGACTTGCAAGTAAGCCAGATGACTTTGCACCAAATGCAAAAATCGTACATGTTGATATCGATCCATCAGAGATCAACAAAATTGTCCGTACCGATATTGGAATCGTTGCCGATGTCAAAGAAGTACTCGAACAGTTACTTTCAGAAGACTTATCATTAGATCACCATCAAGCATGGTTAGATGAAGTCACAGGCTTCAAAACAAAACATCCATTTTCATACGGTGAAACTGATGATGTTGCATTCAGCAAACCACAACGTGCAATTGAATATATCGGTAAGTTGACAAATGGCGATGCTTACGTCGCAACAGATGTTGGGCAACATCAAATGTGGGTCGCTCAATTCTACCCTTTCAAGACGCACGGTCAGCTCATCACTAGCGGTGGTCTTGGTACGATGGGATTCGGCATCCCAGCTGCAATCGGTGCAAAGTTTGCCAAACCAAATGACACCGTTGTCGTATTTGTCGGTGATGGTGGGTTCCAAATGACGAACCAAGAAATGGCGTTGCTCAACGAATACGAACTAGATATTAAAATTGTGCTGATCAACAATGGAACGCTTGGAATGGTAAAGCAGTGGCAAGATAAGTTCTTTGACAAACGCTTCTCTCACTCGGTGTTCAACAAACAACCGGACTTTGTAAAAATGTCTGAAGCATACGGTGTAAAAAGCTTTCTAATTAATCATGCTGACAACTTAGAAAAAACACTTGATGAAGCATTTAGTTATAGAGGGCCTGCATTGATTGATATCCGAATCTCTCCGACAGAACCTGTATTACCAATGGTTCCAAGTGGCAAAGCAAATCATGAAATGGAGGGACTAGTATGAGACGTACATTCCAGTTAACCGTATTCGATAAAGCAGGAACGCTCAATCGTCTCACAAGCACTTTTGTTAGACGTCAATTCAACATCGTCAACATTACAGCCGGCCCAACATTAGAGCCCGGCATAACTGAAATTACATTCGTCGCAGAAGTGCCAGACGATCAAGTATTACGCACTATCATTCAACAGTTAAAAAAACAAGTCAACACATTGACAGTAGAAGATATTACAGAAACAAACACGTTCAATCTCGAATTATTACTGATCAAGCTCAATAAACCAAATCAATCAACACGATTTACCCAATTATTGAAAGACTATGAAACACATGTAACAAAGTTAAAAGAAGATGATTGCACATTATATTTACAAGCTGTGGGTTCACAAGATATCTTGGATCAATTTATTGAGAACTTATCTGCATTCGATATTCAGCAAATATCTCGCACTGGTACAGCAGCTATCGTTTAACTTACAAATAAAAATTAATGATATATATGGAGGAATGTTGTTATGGCAAAAGTATATTATGACAATTCAGTAGAAAAAGATGAATTACAAGGGAAAAAAGTCGTAGTGATTGGATATGGTTCACAAGGCCACGCCCATGCTCAAAACTTAAAAGATAACGGCTATGATGTCGTTGTCGGTATCCGTCCAGGTCGCTCATTTGACCAAGCAAAAGAAGATGGCTTTGATGTATTTACAGTTGCTGAAGCAGTAAAACAAGCCGATGTTGTGATGGTCTTACTTCCAGATGAAATTCAAGGAGACGTTTACGAAAATGAAATTGCACCTAACTTAGAAGCAGGTAATGCCTTAGCATTCGCACATGGCTTCAATATTCATTTTAATGTCATCCAACCACCAAGTAATGTTGATGTCTTTTTAGTTGCACCAAAAGGCCCCGGACATCTCGTGCGTCGTACATTTGTTGAAGGTTCAGCTGTCCCTGCATTATTTGCTGTTCAACAAGATGCGACCGGCCAAGCACGAGACCTTGCATTAAGCTATGCAAAAGGAATTGGCGCAACACGTGCAGGCGTACTTGAAACGACATACAAAGAAGAAACTGAAACAGACCTGTTTGGTGAACAAGCCGTTCTTTGTGGTGGTGTAACACGTCTCATCCAAAGTGGCTTTGAAGTTTTAACAGAAGCAGGCTATCAACCAGAAATTGCTTACTTTGAAGTATTACATGAGATGAAATTAATCGTAGATCTCATGTATGAGGGTGGTCTTGAAAACATGCGCTACTCAATTTCAAACACAGCAGAATTCGGTGATTATGTTTCTGGTCCACGTGTCATCACTGAAGAAACAAAAGAAAATATGAAAGCAGTTTTAAAAGATATCCAAGACGGAAAATTTAGCGACCGTTTCATTGAAGATAATAAAAATGGCTTTGCATCATTCAAAGAAATGCGTGCTGCACAACAAGACCATGCTATCACTGAAGTAGGTCAAACGTTGCGTGAAATGATGCCATTTATCAAATCAAAAAGTATTTCTAAGTAATCAACAAACGAACAAGTGACACATGATTCGTGAATTGTCATTTTCATCGTACATGTGTCCTGTTCATATTCGTTATATTCAAAGGAGTGATTTACAATGTCTAGCCATATTCAAATTTTTGATACAACACTAAGAGATGGAGAACAAACACCTGGCGTCAGTTTTTCATTTGATGAACGTTTACACATAGCATCTCAATTAGAACATTGGGGCGTAGATGTCATAGAAGCCGGATTCCCCGCTTCTAGTGAAGGGAGCTTTCAATCTGTTCAAGCAATCTCTCGCCATTTAAAACGTACTACTGTGACAGGACTTGCGCGTTGTTTGAAATCAGACATTGACGCAGTATACGAAGCAACAAAAGATGCAGTTTCCCCTTCTATACACGTCTTTATCGCAACGAGCCCTATTCACTTAACATCAAAGCTCAATATGACAGAAGCTGAAGTCTTATCCTCAATCGATGAGCATGTGCGCTACGCAAAAGCACGCTTCGATATTGTACAATTCTCACCTGAAGATGCAACACGTACACCATTACCATTTCTTATACAAAGTGTTCAGACTGCTGTCGATGCAGGCGCAACAGTGATAAACATTCCTGATACAGTCGGTTACACGTATCCTCAAGAGTATGGTCAGATCTTTAAAACACTCATCCAAGAAGTCAAAGCAGAACAACCCATAACGTATAGTGCCCATTGCCATGATGATCTCGGTCTCGCTGTCGCAAATAGTATGGCTGCGATTGAAAACGGTGCAACACGCATTGAAGGAACGGTCAATGGTATCGGAGAACGTGCAGGGAACACCGCTTTGGAAGAAGTCGCACTCGGCCTATACGTGCGTCAAGATCATTATCAAATACAGACGAATCTTAAACTGGACGCTACAAAACAAACATCTGAGTTAATTGCACGTTATGCTGGTTTGCGTGTGCCACGTAATAAAGCGATTGTTGGTAAAAATGCGTTTAGCCACGAATCAGGCATTCATCAAGATGGTTTCTTGAAAAACCCTGAAACATACGAGATTATGACACCACAACTCGTCGGTGTAAAGAGCACCGAATTGCCACTCGGTAAACTATCAGGTCGCCATGCTTTTCAAGATAAGTTGAAACAACTTGGTTATGACATTGATATTGAAACACAAAAGTCACTCTTCAAGGCGTTTAAAGCGATTGCTGATAAGAAAAAACATGTGACAGATCGTGATATTCATGCATTGATTCAAGGTTCAGCACATGAAAAACAATCAGCTTATCAGCTCGATTCATTGCAGTTACAATTTGTATCCAAAGGTCTTCAAAGTGCCGTCGTTGTATTGAAAGATCATGCAAATAACACATACCAAGATAGTAGCATTGGCACTGGATCAATCATTGCTGTATATAATGCTGTTGATCGTATTTTACAAGTGCAACCTAAATTGCTTGATTATCGTATTGATGCATTAACGGAAGGACGTGATGCACAAGCAGAAGTACATGTACGTCTACAATTAGGGGATAAAGAAGTGAGTGGTGTTGGCTTTGATCACGATATTATATGCGCATCATGTAAAGCATATGTTGAAGCAGCATCGCAATTAGTATCACCACCCACACCATCAAAAGAAGGTGAAACGGCATGACATTCCGAATTGTGAGTTTACCTGGTGATGGTATTGGCCCAGAAATTATGTCTGGGACACTTGATGTGCTGGCTTCTTTATCAAAAAAGTATCACTTTGAGTATCACGTAACTGAACACCTTATCGGTGGTTGTGCCATAGAACAGACAGGAACCCCCCTTCCAGATGAAACATTGGAAGCATGTCAACATTCTAATGCTGTGTTACTCGCAGCAATTGGCGGTCCACAATGGACAGATCCAAATAATCGACCAGAACATGGCTTGTTAAATTTGCGCAAGTCACTTGGATTATTCGCAAATCTGCGCCCTACTCGTGTGAGTGATCATACTGTCAATCTATCACCACTTAAAGCAGAGATTGTCGCTTCAACCGATTTGATCATTGTTCGTGAATTAACAAGTGGGATTTACTTTGGGACACCCAGCCAATGGGATAGCAATTCAGCAGTCGATACATTAACATATACGGCACATGAAATTGAGCGTATCGTCCATGAAGCCTTCAAACTCGCACAGCAACGTCGTAAAAAGTTGACATCCGTTGATAAAGAGAATGTGTTATCTTCCAGTAAATTATGGCGTCAAACAGTCAATCGCATTGCTACACAATATCCTGATGTGACTGTGGAGCATTTACTCGTTGATGCTTGCAGTATGCATTTATTGAAAAGACCAACTGACTTTGACGTCATTGTCACTGAAAACTTATTCGGTGATATCTTAAGCGACGAAGCATCCATGTTGCCTGGTTCACTTGGACTGTCACCTTCTGCGAGCTTTAGTGCATCAGGGCCAGCTCTCTATGAGCCAATTCACGGTTCTGCACCTGATATCGCAGGCCAAAATAAAGCCAATCCATTTGGCATGTTACTATCACTTGCCATGTGCTTACGAATGTCTGCCCATCGTGATGATATGGCTACATGGATAGAAAACGCAGTCGATGCATTGATTGTGCAAAATATAACAACACCCGACTTAGGCGGACAATCAACGACAAGTGAGATTTTTGAAACACTACAATCTCGTATCAAGGAGGTTTCATAATGGGACGTACACTATTTGATAAAATTTGGGACAACCACGTGATTACAGGTCAAGCGGGTGAACCACAATTACTATACATTGATTTGCACTTGATTCATGAAGTCACATCACCACAAGCATTTGAAGGATTAAGGCTACAAAACAGAACGTTAAGAAGACCGGATCTGACATTCGGGACACTCGATCATAATGTTCCAACTGTTGATATCTTCAATATTAAAGACGATATTGCCAACAAACAAATTCAAGCATTACAAAAAAACTGTGATGCATTCAACGTTAAACTTTTTGATATGGGATCGGATGAACAAGGGATCGTTCATATGGTCGGCCCAGAGACTGGATTGACACAGCCGGGTAAAACCATCGTATGTGGTGATTCACATACCGCTACACATGGGGCATTTGGTGCCATCGCTTTTGGTATTGGTACGAGCGAAGTCGAACACGTCTTTGCAACACAAACACTCTGGCAAACAAAACCTAAAAACTTAAAAATTGAAATTACAGGGACATTACCACACGGTGTTTATGCAAAAGATATCATTTTGTATTTAATCAACCAATACGGTGTCAACTTCGGAACAGGCTATGCGCTTGAATTCGCAGGTGAAACAATCGAAAACTTGTCAATGGAAAGCCGTATGACCATTTGTAACATGGCAATAGAAGCCGGTGCAAAATATGGCTTGATCCGTCCAGACAACACAACTTTCAACTATTTAGAAGGTAAACCTTACGTCAAAGATCTTGATGCATTGAAGACAAAATGGACAACTTTATACAGTGATCATGATGCTCATTTTAATAAAGTAATCACACTAGACGTCACAGACCTTGAACCACAAGTGACATGGGGAACTAGTCCCGAAATGGGCGTTAACTTCTCGACATCCTTCCCTAAAATTGAAAACGCAAATGATGCGAGAGCTTATGAATATATGGGATTGCAGCCTGGTCAAACAGCTGCTGACATTCCACTTGGTTACGTATTTCTCGGTTCATGTACGAACGCACGACTATCGGATCTCATTGAAGCGAGCAAGTTTGTTAAAGGCCACCAAGTACACGATAATATTACCGCAATCGTTGTCCCTGGCTCAAGACAAGTAAAAAAACAAGCTGAAGCATTAGGATTGGATGTCATTTTTAAGGAAGCCGGTTTTGAATGGCGAGAACCTGGGTGTAGTATGTGTCTCGGCATGAATCCCGACCAAGTTCCAGCAGGCGTCCACTGTGCTTCAACAAGTAACCGTAACTTTGAAGGGCGACAAGGTAAAGGGGCTAGAACACATCTTGTCTCCCCTGCTATGGCTGCAGCCGCTGCTATACACGGACACTTTGTTGATGTTAGAAAGGTAGGTCATGCTTAATGGAAATCAAACCGATTACGGAATACACAGGAAAAGTCGTTTCATTATTTCATAACAATATCGATACCGATCAAATTATTCCAAAAGTCCATCTGAAACGCATCTCAAAAACAGGTTTTGGTCCATTTCTTTTTGACGAATGGCGCTACTTAGAGGATGGATCAGATAACCCAGACTTCGCTTTGAATAAACCCGAAGCTAAAGGGGCTAGTATTTTGATCACTGGTGAGAACTTCGGGTGTGGCTCAAGTCGTGAACATGCAGCTTGGGCCCTAAAAGACTATGGATTCCAAGTCATTATTGCAGGAAGTTTTAGCGATATTTTTTATATGAACTGTACAAAAAACGCTCTGCTTCCAATCGCATTAGATAAAGGCACACGGGAAACATTGGCACAAGCATCAACACTAACAATTGACTTACCTAAACAACAAATTAAGACACCACAAGATACATTCAGCTTTGATATTGACGATACTTGGAAATACAAATTAGTCAATGGACTGGATGATATCGCAATGACATTACAATATGAATCACAAATCACAGAATACGAACAACAACATTAAGGAGTGAATAAGATGACTGTCCAAACACAAACTGTCACTGCAAAAGATGTGGATGATGCATTTTTACGCATACAACAAACAGTAAAACAAACACCTTTAGAGAAGGATCATTACCTATCCATGAAATATGACTGCAACGTCTACTTGAAACGTGAAGACTTGCAGTGGGTACGCTCATTCAAATTGAGAGGTGCTTACAATGCAATTTCCGTGTTACCACACGATCAACAAGCGAAAGGCATCACTTGTGCCAGTG
The DNA here is from genome assembly GCF_025558585.1 of Staphylococcus sp. IVB6214. Taxonomy (NCBI): domain Bacteria; kingdom Bacillati; phylum Bacillota; class Bacilli; order Caryophanales; family Staphylococcaceae; genus Staphylococcus; species Staphylococcus sp. IVB6214. Next base: position 1,625,521 of record NZ_CP094723.1, read on the forward strand.
CAGGTAATCATGCACAAGGTGTCGCTTTTACAGCACGTCAACGCAACTTAAACGCCGTCATTTTCATGCCTGTGACAACACCGAATCAAAAAGTAAGCCAAGTACAATTTTTTGGTGGCGATAACGTTGAAATTCAACTAGTTGGTGATACATTTGATGATTGTCTCAAAGAAGCACTTGCCTATACTGATCAGCATGACATGACATTTATTGATCCATTCAACAATATCCATACAATTGCTGGTCAAGGAACACTTGCCAAAGAAATCTTACAATCAGCCAATGAAGAAAATATAACGTTCGATTACGCATTTGGCGCAATAGGCGGTGGCGGTTTGATGTCTGGTGTCGCAACATACTTTGCACAAAACAGTCCATCTACTCAACTCATCGGTGTCGAGCCATTAGGTGCAAGCAGTATGTATGAAGCAGTGAAACAACAACAAGTCGTCACATTGTCGAATATCGATAAGTTTGTGGATGGCGCTTCTGTCGCACGTGTAGGAGATATCACATTCAATATTTGTAATCATCTCTTACATGATTATGTTCAAATTAATGAGGGTGCTGTTTGCTCAACTATTCTTGATATGTATTCTAAGCAAGCAATCGTCGCTGAACCCGCTGGCGCATTGAGTATCAGTGCCTTAGAACAATATCGTGAACAAATTAAAGGAAAAAACGTCGTATGTATTATCAGTGGTGGGAATAATGATATCAACCGCATGAAAGAAATTGAAGAACGCTCACTGCTTTATGAAGAAATGAAACATTATTTTATACTTAATTTCCCACAACGTCCTGGCGCATTACGTCAGTTTGTAAATGATGTGCTTGGACCGAAAGATGACATCACAAAATTTGAATACTTGAAAAAAAGTTCTCAAAATACAGGAACGGTTATCATTGGCATTCAACTACAACACCACCAAGATTTAAAACAATTAAAAGCGAATGTCGATGCCTTTGATCCTAAAAACATCTATATCAATGAAAATAAAATGCTGTATTCACTTTTGATTTAAGTTGAAACGAAGCATATATCATATTTCAGCACAAGAATCCCCTAGCGAAGCACATCAAATATTGTGCTCATTAGGGGATCTTTATTTAAAGTCCTTTTCGCCTCACTTGTCTTATTAAAAATATCATCATTAAAAAACTATGTATTATCATTAAAACTTTGAATATGGGTGAACTGAAAGATACAAAGAACATCGTTAATATAACTTCAACGATGAGTAAGACAATAATCATCTACAATACAATTAATACAAAAGTATACGCTATCCCATTAATACTGAATCCCAGCCAGTCCTTGCAATTTCTCATTTTCCATAGAATCATGCCAACATTTCCTTACTTTCAACTTATCATAAGCAAATGATATATCCAATCTGACAATGGCAAAATAACGAAAAAACTTCTGAATGTCTAACTCTAATTGAACAAAAAAAAGAGAAGTCATAATGACCTCTCTTCGTAAATTACCTGGCACCGTCCTACTCTAGCGGAACGTCAGTTCAACTACCATCGGCGCTAAAGAGCTTAACTTCTGTGTTCGGCATGGGAACAGGTGTGACCTCTTTGCCATTGGCACCAGATAAAATTGAATGTTATACATTCAAAACTAGATAGTAAGTATATCATTTACACAAACAAAACCTTGTGAAAAAATTTTGATTAAGTCTTCGATCGATTAGTATTCGTCAGCTCCACGTATCACTACGCTTCCACCTCGAACCTATTAACCTCATCATCTTTGAGGGATCTTATAACCGAAGTTGGGAAATCTCATCTCGAGGGGGGCTTCATGCTTAGATGCTTTCAGCACTTATCCCGTCCATACATAGCTACCCAGCTATGCCGCTGGCGCGACAACTGGTACACCAGAGGTATGTCCATCCCGGTCCTCTCGTACTAAGGACAGCGCCTCTCAAATTTCCTACGCCCACGACGGATAGGGACCGAACTGTCTCACGACGTTCTGAACCCAGCTCGCGTACCGCTTTAATGGGCGAACAGCCCAACCCTTGGGACCGACTACAGCCCCAGGATGCGATGAGCCGACATCGAGGTGCCAAACCTCCCCGTCGATGTGAACTCTTGGGGGAGATAAGCCTGTTATCCCCGGGGTAGCTTTTATCCGTTGAGCGATGGCCCTTCCATGCGGAACCACCGGATCACTAAGTCCGTCTTTCGACCCTGCTCGACTTGTAGGTCTCGCAGTCAAGCTCCCTTATGCCTTTACACTCTTTGAATGATTTCCAACCATTCTGAGGGAACCTTTGAGCGCCTCCGTTACTCTTTAGGAGGCGACCGCCCCAGTCAAACTGCCCGCCTGACACTGTCTCCCAGCACGCTAAGTGCTGCGGGTTAGAAATCCAATACAATTAGGGTAGTATCCCACCAATGCCTCCACGTAAGCTAGCGCTCACGCTTCTAAGGCTCCTACCTATCCTGTACAAACTGTACCGAATTTCAATATCAGGCTACAGTAAAGCTCCACGGGGTCTTTCCGTCCTGTCGCGGGTAACCGGCATCTTCACCGGTACTATGATTTCACCGAGTCTCTCGTTGAGACAGTGCCCAAATCGTTACGCCTTTCGTGCGGGTCGGAACTTACCCGACAAGGAATTTCGCTACCTTAGGACCGTTATAGTTACGGCCGCCGTTTACTGGGGCTTCGATTCGTAGCTTCGCAGAAGCTAACCACTCCTCTTAACCTTCCAGCACCGGGCAGGCGTCAGCCCCTATACGTCACCTTACGGTTTAGCAGAGACCTGTGTTTTTGATAAACAGTCGCTTGGGCCTATTCACTGCGGCTCTTCAGAGCGTGAACCCTAAAGAGCACCCCTTCTCCCGAAGTTACGGGGTCATTTTGCCGAGTTCCTTAACGAGAGTTCGCTCGCTCACCTTAGAATTCTCATCTTGACTACCTGTGTCGGTTTGCGGTACGGGCACCTATTTTCTAGCTAGAGGCTTTTCTCGGCAGTGTGAAATCAACGACTCGAAGAAACGTGTTTCTTCTCCCCATCACAGCTCAATCTTTACGAGTGCCGGATTTGCCTAACACTCAATCTCACTGCTTAGACGTGCACTCCAACAGCACGCTTCGCCTATCCTACTGCGTCCCCCCATCGCTTAAAACGAATTTAGGTGGTACAGGAATATCAACCTGTTATCCATCGCCTACGCCTTTCGGCCTCAGCTTAGGACCCGACTAACCCAGAGCGGACGAGCCTTCCTCTGGAAACCTTAGTCAATCGGTGGACGGGATTCTCACCCGTCTTTCGCTACTCACACCGGCATTCTCACTTCTAAGCGCTCCACATGTCCTTGCGATCATGCTTCAACGCCCTTAGAACGCTCTCCTACCATTGTCCTACGGACAATCCACAGCTTCGGTAATATGTTTAGCCCCGGTACATTTTCGGCGCAGTGTCACTCGACTAGTGAGCTATTACGCACTCTTTAAATGATGGCTGCTTCTAAGCCAACATCCTAGTTGTCTGGGCAACGCCACATCCTTTTCCACTTAACATATATTTTGGGACCTTAGCTGGTGGTCTGGGCTGTTTCCCTTTCGAATATGGACCTTATCACCCACATTCTGACTCCCAAGTTAAATTATTTGGCATTCGGAGTTTGTCTGAATTCGGTAACCCGAGAGGGGCCCCTCGTCCAAACAGTGCTCTACCTCCAATAATCATCACTTGAGGCTAGCCCTAAAGCTATTTCGGAGAGAACCAGCTATCTCCAAGTTCGATTGGAATTTCTCCGCTACCCTCAGTTCATCCGCTCACTTTTCAACGTAAGTCGGTTCGGTCCTCCATTCAGTGTTACCTGAACTTCAACCTGACCAAGGGTAGATCACCTGGTTTCGGGTCTACGACCAAATACTCATTCGCCCTATTCAGACTCGCTTTCGCTACGGCTCCACATTTTCTGCTTAACCTTGCATCAGATCGTAACTCGCCGGTTCATTCTACAAAAGGCACGCCATCACCCATTAACGGGCTCTGACTACTTGTAAGCACACGGTTTCAAGTTCTCTTTCACTCCCCTTCCGGGGTACTTTTCACCTTTCCCTCACGGTACTGGTTCACTATCGGTCACTAGAGAGTATTTAGCCTTAGGAGATGGTCCTCCCAGATTCCGACGGAATTTCACGTGCTCCGCCGTACTCAGGATCCACTCAAGAGAGGTCACGTTTTCGACTACAGGATTATTACCTTCTATGATTAACCTTTCCAGGTTATTCGTCTAACATGTCCTTTTGTAACTCCGTATAGAGTGTCCTACAACCCCAACAAGCAAGCTTGTTGGTTTGGGCTCTTCCCGTTTCGCTCGCCGCTACTCAGGGAATCGATTTTTCTTTCTCTTCCTCCGGGTACTAAGATGTTTCAGTTCTCCGGGTCTGCCTTCTTACATGCTATGTATTCACATGTAGATAACACGACATAACTCGTGCTGGGTTTCCCCATTCGGAAATCTCTGGGTCACAGCTTACTTACAGCTCCCCAAAGCATATCGTCGTTAGTAACGTCCTTCTTCGGCTTCTAGTGCCAAGGTATTCACCGTGCGCCCTTAATAACTTAATCTTTTTTGATTGACAAGCGCTCGCATTCTGCTTCATCATTTCACAATCGCTCGATTACTTACGAATAGTAAGCGCACTCGCTCTTGCTTATGATTCATAAACTGACAAGCGTTTTCAATTCAAAACTGTGTTATTAATTATGTGAGTCGTCATTTGACGACTAGCGATAATTTTTTAGTTTCAAGCTTTCGCTATTCACTCGGTTTTTGCTTGGTAAAATCATTTATACTTACTTATCTAGTTTTCAATGTACAAGTTTATTAAAATGGCAAGCCTTCGCATTCTGCTTCATTTCTCTCTTCACTTGCTCAGTTACGCTTAGTAATCTTCGCTGCGCTCATCAAGAAATTCATAGACTGACAAATGCTTTCATTTTAATTTTTATTTTGTTGAATCCTCAAATATGAGCATTCAAAACTGAATACAATATGTCACGTTAATCCGCTTATCACCTAAAGGCGATATTCCGTATATTATCCTTAGAAAGGAGGTGATCCAGCCGCACCTTCCGATACGGCTACCTTGTTACGACTTCACCCCAATCATTTGTCCCACCTTCGACGGCTAGCTCCAAATGGTTACTCCACCGGCTTCGGGTGTTACAAACTCTCGTGGTGTGACGGGCGGTGTGTACAAGACCCGGGAACGTATTCACCGTAGCATGCTGATCTACGATTACTAGCGATTCCAGCTTCATGTAGTCGAGTTGCAGACTACAATCCGAACTGAGAACATCTTTATGGGATTTGCTTGACCTCGCGGTTTCGCTGCCCTTTGTAATGTCCATTGTAGCACGTGTGTAGCCCAAATCATAAGGGGCATGATGATTTGACGTCATCCCCACCTTCCTCCGGTTTGTCACCGGCAGTCAACTTAGAGTGCCCAACTTAATGATGGCAACTAAGCTCAAGGGTTGCGCTCGTTGCGGGACTTAACCCAACATCTCACGACACGAGCTGACGACAACCATGCACCACCTGTCACTTTGTCCTCCGAAGAGGAAAACACTATCTCTAGTGCGGTCAAAGGATGTCAAGATTTGGTAAGGTTCTTCGCGTTGCTTCGAATTAAACCACATGCTCCACCGCTTGTGCGGGTCCCCGTCAATTCCTTTGAGTTTCAGTCTTGCGACCGTACTCCCCAGGCGGAGTGCTTAATGCGTTAGCTGCAGCACTAAGGGGCGGAAACCCCCTAACACTTAGCACTCATCGTTTACGGCGTGGACTACCAGGGTATCTAATCCTGTTTGATCCCCACGCTTTCGCACATCAGCGTCAGTTGCAGACCAGAAAGCCGCCTTCGCCACTGGTGTTCCTCCATATCTCTGCGCATTTCACCGCTACACATGGAATTCCACTTTCCTCTTCTGCACTCAAGTTTTCCAGTTTCCAATGACCCTCCACGGTTGAGCCGTGGGCTTTCACATCAGACTTAAAAAACCGCCTACGCGCGCTTTACGCCCAATAATTCCGGATAACGCTTGCCACCTACGTATTACCGCGGCTGCTGGCACGTAGTTAGCCGTGGCTTTCTGATTAGGTACCGTCAAGACGTGCACAGTTACTTACACGTTTGTTCTTCCCTAATAACAGAGCTTTACGATCCGAAGACCTTCATCACTCACGCGGCGTTGCTCCGTCAGGCTTTCGCCCATTGCGGAAGATTCCCTACTGCTGCCTCCCGTAGGAGTCTGGACCGTGTCTCAGTTCCAGTGTGGCCGATCACCCTCTCAGGTCGGCTACGTATCGTCGCCTTGGTAAGCCGTTACCTTACCAACTAGCTAATACGGCGCGGGTCCATCTATAAGTGACAGCAAGACCGTCTTTCACTATTGAACCATGCGGTTCAATATGTTATCCGGCATTAGCTCCGGTTTCCCGAAGTTATTCCAGTCTTATAGGTAGGTTACCCACGTGTTACTCACCCGTCCGCCGCTAACGTCAGAGGTGCAAGCACCTCGTCTGTTCGCTCGACTTGCATGTATTAGGCACGCCGCCAGCGTTCATCCTGAGCCAGGATCAAACTCTCCATAAAAGAAGTAAGCTTGATTAGCTCGTTTGATTGTTTGAGTCAATCACTCTCGAAAGTACTAATCTGAGTACTCAAATTATCGGAATTAACGTTGACATATTGTCATTCAGTTTTCAATGTTCACAGTTTAAAATTTTATGGAGCGGGTGATGGGAATCGAACCCACAACATCAGCTTGGAAGGCTGAGGTTTTGCCATTAAACTACACCCGCATATTATTTAAATGATTGATATTAAAGTTTAGTTGATGCGGCCGAGAGGACTTGAACCTCCACGGGATCTCTCCCACTAGGCCCTCAACCTAGCGCGTCTGCCATTCCGCCACGACCGCTCGGTAACTTTAAATATCATTTTTCAGAACGATATTCATTATATCAGGCGTGACATTTCATGTCAACACTTTTTTAACATTCATTTAATATTTGTAATCTGTTGTTAATCTTTCGTTTTCACAACGTACTCAACTATATCATGTCGAATCTTTAAAGTCAACAATTATTTTTAATAAAGTTTAACTTGTGTCGGTCGACTTTTGTAATTATATATAATCTGTTTTTTAATGTCAACACAAAATTGTATATAAAAAGCAACGAGGACAAAAAAGAAATACCCATCATTTTATAAAAGCCGAATGATTTATCGAGTAGTTTTTTTTAATGTTAGAGAAATCATAATAATCTTTTGTAAATATTGATTATCGCACCGTTTATAAAGTCTATTTCACGAATTTAGATAATATTTAACTTTCCTCTTAATTTTTTAAATATATTAGGATGTTAAACAATAACAAAGGCACTGAGACATCATGAATTTGTGCTCTGGAAAAGCAATTCACGGTGTCTCAATCCCCTTACATAATCTTTCTATTTTATTTATTCATTTCTATAAGTGTTCCACTACACTTGCCACAGCGCATACGTTTTGTATCGACTTTTCGAATACGCATATATTCTGTTCCACATCTTCTACATTTATAAATATAGTTCGCTCTGGACTCATAGCTTTGTAATGGGGTGCAGAATCGTGGCGCCCCTACATCGCTACTCAGTTTTTTAAAATCTGCATCTTTATGCTGATAGCCCTTTTTATCAAGATGTAAAAAATAGTGACATAATTCATGCTTAATGATATCAATGAGTGCCGCTTCACCAAATGCTTCAAGCTGCTTCGGATTAATTTCTATATCATGCGTTTTTAACAAATAACGTCCACCCGTTGTCCGTAAACGTGGGTTAAAATATGCACGATGTTGAAAAGTTCTTTGAAAAAATTGTCGTGCTATCTGTTCTGTCATGACTTGTAGCTCTTTGTTATTCATGTGGGTCAATCATCGTCAACGCAACTTTTCCTTTTTGCTCATCAATACCGTCTATCCATACGTCGACAATATCCCCTACATTTACTTTATCCATTGGATGTTTTACAAACTGCTTAGACAATTTTGAAATATGCACTAATCCATCTTGTTTTACACCGATATCAACGAATGCGCCAAAGTCCACAACATTGCGAACTGTTCCTGTTAACTTCATGCCTTCTCTTAAGTCTTCAATGGAGAGTACATCTGACTTTAGCTGCGGTGTTTCATACGCATCACGCGGGTCTCGATTTGGTGCAATCAATGACTTCACGATATCTTCAAGTGTCGGTACACCGATATTTAATTTTTGTGCATATCCATCAATATCTATCTTTTCTAATACTTTTTTCAAATGATTTGTGCCAATATCTGATACGTTCATGTTTACTGCATTTAACAAATCATGTGTCACCGCATAACTTTCTGGGTGAATCGCTGTATTATCAAGTGGATCTTCTCCATCTACAATACGCAGAAATCCGATACTTTGTTCAAATGTTTTGTCGCCTAAACGTTTTACTTTTTTGATTTGTTGATGTTTCGTAAACGGTCCATTTTCTTCTCTATGGGCTACAATATTGTCTGCAATTTGTTTTGATAAACCGGAAACATGTTGTAACAATGTACCCGAAGCTGTATTGATATTGACACCTACTTGGTTTACAGCTGTTTCGACGACAAAGTCTAATGCTGTTGAAAGTGATTTTTGGTTCACGTCATGTTGATACTGACCGACACCGATTGATTTCGGATCAATTTTGACTAATTCACTTAAAGGGTCTTGTATACGACGTCCAATGGATACGGCGCTACGTTCTTCAACTTGAAAGTCTGGAAATTCATGACGTGCAATATCTGAAGCTGAGTATACAGATGCTCCAGCTTCATTGACGATGACATATTGAATATTCAAGTTGTGTGTTTGGATCATTTCAGCTACAAATTGCTCTGTTTCACGACTTGCTGTCCCATTACCAATCGCCACTAAGTCAACATCGTATTGTTTAACCATTGATAAAAATGTTTCTTCGGCTGCTTTTACTTTTGACACTGGTGGGTGTGGGTACATCACTGATTTCGCAACAAATGTACCATATGGATTGATGACTGCAAGTTTACACCCCGTACGAAAAGCTGGATCCACACCAAGTATTTGTTTTCCTTTCAATGGTGCTTGCAATAATAAATTTTTTAAGTTTTCACTGAACACATCAATTGCTTGTGTCTCTGCACGTTCTGTTAAATCTCCACGAATTTCTCGTTCAATAGATGGGAAAATGAGGCGCTTCATCGCATCTTCAATAGCTGCAATGACAATTTCTGACAATCGATGTGCACCTTTTACTTCCGTACGTTGAATCGTTTGAGACAGTTTTTCAGTATCTGCATCTACTTTTACTGATAATATCTTTTCTTTTTCACCACGATTCATGGCAAGTATACGATGGTTGGCTGCTCTCTTAATAGGCTCAGTGTAATCATAGTACATCGCATATACCGCTTTTTCATCTTCTGCTTTTTTCTTTTTTTGTGTCATAATATTACCTGCATGCCAAACATCTTTTAAAATTTTCTTGCGATATTCAGGATGATCTGCAATTTTCTCAGCGATAATATCTTGTGCACCAGCAATCGCTTCTTCTATCGTTACGACTTCATCATTTAGATATTTTTTAGCCTGAGCATCTAACTCTGATGGTGCCTGCTGTGCCAAAATCCATTCTGCTAAAGGTTCAAGGCCTTTTCTTTTCGCTTCCGTCGCACGTGTTTTTTTCTTTTGCTTATACGGACGGTACAAGTCTTCTACACGCTGTAGCTTTGTTTGTTTTAAAATGTCTTGTTTCAACTCAGGTGTCAGCAATCCTTGTTGTTCAATAGTATGTATAATCTCTTCTTTTCGCTTTTGAAGATTTTCCATATATTGATAGCGGTCATCAATTTGCTTAATTGCCACTTCATCTAAGCCACCGGTTGCTTCTTTACGATATCTCGCAATAAACGGCACAGTATTTTTCTCACTTAATAGTGCGAGGACCGCTTCGATTTGTTTTACAGAGTATTGATATTCTCTATGTATTGCTTGTACAAGTGTATCTGTTGCCATACGACTCACTACCTTTCCATTTTCTACCATTCAAAGTTTATTATTTTATAGTTGATGATGAAAGAAGCACAATCTTTTCCAACACTTATTTTACAAGTGTAGAAAATCATGTGCTATGATTTCAGAAATGCTATTCATATATCTATGTTTGCTTCACAGCCTGCTGAAGTTTCTTAATCGCTGTTCGCTGCAATCGTGAAACGTGCATTTGGCTTAACCCAACACGTTCACCTGTTTCTTTCTGGCTAAGCCCTTCAATAAACGTACATTGAATAATCTCACGTTCTCGATCAGATAATATCGGTAAGATTCGTTCTAAAATGATACGCTTTTCGGTTAAATCATAGTTTTCATCTTGACTCCCCATGACGTCTAATAACGTCACTGTTGAGCCATCTTTATCTGCTTCAATCGAGTGATCGACGCTAAGTGCATGATAACTTTGCCCCATCTCCATCGCTTCAAGGACTTCTTCATCGGAAACTTCAAGATGTTCAGCGATTTCATGAATGGATGGAGAGCGCTCTAACTCATTCGTCAATTCATCGATTGTTTTCTTAATGCGTGGACCGATTTCCTTAATTCTACGTGGAACATGTACGCTCCATGTTTTGTCTCTTAAATAACGTTTGATTTCACCGATTACAGTTGGTACTAAGAACGCCTCAAATTTGCGATCAAAAGATAGATCAAAACGGTTGATTGCGCCGATCAAACCGACCATCCCGACTTGTACAAGATCTTCATGATGCGATTGTCCTTTAGAATAGCGATAAGCTAATGATTCAATTAAATTTCCGTAATGATTGACAAGTTTTTCTTGCGCGGCTTCATCTTGATTTTTTTGACATTCTAAAATCCATTGATTGATTTGTTCTGATGAAACATTATTCACTGAGTTCGATGCTTTCGTCATGGTTTTGCACCTGCTCTTTTTTGATATACTTCGTCATACTTATTATCACACCTGTCTCTTTTCTCACAGTGACTTCATCCATTAATGCTTCAATCAAAAACAAGCCAAGTCCACCTTCTCGCAAAAAGTCAATATTTTCATCATCTTGGTAAGGCCCTAGTTGTTGCTTTGTTTCTTGGTAATTAAAGCTTTCGCCTTGATCAGATACAACAATTTTAATTTGTGCATCAGTCACTTCAAATACAACTGTAATATATCCGATCTCTTCATGGTGTTTATATGCATGCTTCACCGCATTTGTAACAGCTTCACTTACTGCAATTTTTGCATCTTCTATATCGTTGTACGATGCATTCGCACGATTAAAAACTCCTGATAACGTCAGACGAATCAAACTTACATATTCTGGTGCTGCGGGTACCTTCATCTCGATGACATCATGTGCTTGTGGCATGTTATTCGACCTCCGTTCCTTGATTCACATGCATTAGATCAGCTAGTCCAGTTATGTCAAACAGACGTTTAATACGATCATTCACTCCTAAAATATAGAGTGCTTTATCGTGCTGATTCAATGCTTTGAGTGTCCCAACAAATAAACCTAATCCTGTTGAATCCATATAAGTTAAATCTGTCAAATTAACATGAACATCATGTGTTCCTTCTTGGCGAATTGGCAACAAAACAGCTTCAAGCTCAGGGACTGTTGCCACATCTAGTTCACCAGCAACAGTGACCTCATAGTAATCTTCGTATACGTCAGTTTCTATGTTAAGGTTCATTAATTTATACACTCCTAAAATAGTCTACTATTAGTTTTTACCCAATTATCAATCACCATAATCGTTTATAAGCGATTATCGGGCTCTTTTAATGATTAAGATTGTCAAATCATCACGCTTACTTTTTTCTTGCAAACGCAATAATGCTTCATACAATAACTGTACGATATCTTGCGGATGCATATCTTTATATTTCAAAATAAAGTTCAACAAGTAATTTTTATCAATAAAACGACCTGATTCGTCTCTAATTTCTGTAACACCGTCTGTGAAAATAATGATCATATCATTCAACTCAATCTTTATTTCCTGTTGATCGTAACGAATATTTTGACTCACACCGAGAACACGACCACGAACAGTGATCTCTTCAAAGGTATCTGTTGCCGCTCTAAAAATATAGCCTGGTTCGTGCCCTGCTGAGCTGCAATACAAGATGTGATTAAGGTCTTCATACAGACCATAAAACATCGTCACAAACATATTTTGATTGACGTTTTTCTCAACGACTCGGTTCAACCGTTTCAACCCGTCATTTGGCAATTGTGAATGTCCATATGAGTCCATGCCAAACTTGATCATACTCATCGCCAACGCTGCAGGGATGCCTTTCCCGATAACATCTGCAACAGCAAAACTCATCGTTCCATCTTTATGATCAATCAAGTTGAAGTAGTCACCACTCACTTGATGTGCTGCCACAGAGATTGCACCGATTTGTATACTATCAAATTGAGGGATATCTGTTTTGAGCATTGTTTGCTGAAGACTAGACGCCACTCCCATCTCTTTGTCATGAACTTCCATGCGATCAACTAATCGCTTGTAATCGGTATAGTCATAACCAAAACTTTGAATGACGACTTCAAGTATATCCAAGCTATCCTTCATGTCTTGTTGACTTAATGTACGTGCTTCGAGATATGTTTTATGTATATTGACAATTGCCTCGGGTGTGACACTTTCTTCAGGTAAGTTGCTGGCAAATGTACGTGCTGTCTCTAAAACTTCATCACTGTTACTACTATTTAAAAACCGGTCGATTAATTCAAAATAGTACGCTGTTTTTGATTGTGCCACTCTCAATACTCCTTTTCCAATCTTATTCCATTCTAAAAACAAAAAAGTGGCCGTGAAACCTTATCAGTTCAAAGATTTCATCGCCCACCCTGACAAGGATGACTTTAAGCAAACTGCTTCAAGTAATATCCTATTCCCTCTGATCAATATCGTTCATAGAATGAAGTGCTATTTATCTTTCTCAATTGCTGTCGGACATGCTTAACTTTTCTATCAGTAATAACTTGAATGTTTTTCACGACTTATAGATTACTTTAACTTTCATAAAATCTATAAATCCCCTTGTTATCTTGATTGAACCACTTGTAGCCCTAGACTGATGCCAAGTGCATTGTTCACTTCTTTCATCTTTTCATCGGATAAAAAAGTCAGCTTCTCTTTCAATCGATTTTTATCAACTGTCCGAATCTGCTCCAACAAAATAACAGAATCTTTGTCGAGTTTATATTTCTTTTTTTCAATTTCTACATGTGTTGGAATCTTCGCTTTATTAATACGTCCTGTGATTGCTGCTACAATCACAGTCGGACTATATTTGTTACCAGTATCATTTTGTATGATAACGACAGGTCTAACTCCCCCTTGTTCAGAACCCTGTACTGGTGATAAATCAGCTAAGTATACGTCACCTCGCTTCATTTAATCATCCTGATGCTTTGATAGTAAGTGAGATTCATTACAATCGCACGCCTCACACTCTACTGAATAGGCTTCTGTCGCTAGGGAGAGATTGAGGTCAGCCATTTGGGCGTAACCTTCTTTTAATGACTGCTCTAAATTTTTAAATTTTACTTGATTGAATACTGACATCATGAGACCCTCCATATCAATTCAACTCACGTTAAAAATCTAAGTTAATCACTCATAATGATAGCAAAAAATGAACAACTCTACCATATTATTTTAATAATTCATTTGTCACATCAATGTTTTCCCCTGAAATGTAGACACGTGGAATACGACGTCCAAAATTACAAAGGACTTCATAATTAATCGTCTGTTGTTTTTGGGCAAGCGTTTCAGCCGATTGTGGTGTATGTGCACGTGCTTCTAAAACAACAACTTTGTCACCAGGTTGTACATTGGCTGGTACTTTAATAGCCGTTTGATCCATACTAATACGGCCGACCACTTCACATTGTTGACCGTTTACACTGACATAAGACCCTTGCATTTGACGTAAATATCCATCAGCATAACCAATTGATAGAAGGGCGATATGCATGCGCTCTGATGCTGTATACGTCTCCCCATATCCAATCGTTTCTCCCGCTTCTACCTGTTTTACTTGAACAACAGTTGTTTCCACAGTCGCAGCAGGTGTCAGACGTGCCGTATTCTTCGATTCAATAAACGGTGTCGGGTAATAACCGTATAGTGCGATACCCGGACGATAGGCATTACAAATTTCAGGATTGAAACGCAACGTTCCGGCAGAATTTTGAATATGTACGTATGTCGGACGTTCTGCATTCGTTACAAGACTCTCAAAACATTGATACTGCTGCTGTGAAGAATCGTTTTCTTCGTCTGCGGATGCAAAATGTGAAAAGACACCTTCAAAGATCAACTGATCATATTGTTCAATAAGCGCGATCATTTCACGATATGTTTCGATATCCTTGGTACCTAGTCGATTCATACCCGTATCCAACTTAATATGCAGCCATAATGACTTTTCATTTGTAGGATCGATATAAGAAATTGCCTCTTCCAACCATGCTTTAGAAGGTACAGCAACTGCCACACGATGTTGAATGGCTTTGTTAATATTTGCAGGCGGAATACTTGAAAGGATTAAGATTTTCTCTTTAAATCCATGCATGCGTAATTCAATCGCTTCATCCAATGTTGCTACGCAGACAAACGTAACGCCAAGTGATGCAAGATGGTTAGCGATTGCTACACTTCCTAAGCCATAAGCATTCGCCTTAACGACAGACATCATCGTCTTCGTTGGATGACACTTGGATAATTCTTGATAGTTAGATGTAATCGCATCTAAATTTACAGATAATGTGGTATCACGATAATACTTTTCTGACAAACTACTGTCACCTTCCTTTTATCTACTTCATTCATCTTTTTGTTCTAATATGACTTGACTCATGGCATAGTGGGCCGTATGAGTGATGGATACATGTACGATAAAACCATCGAATAAAATATAAGGCTTTCCTTTTTCATCGTTTGCGCAATGAATATCATTGAATGCGACTTCTTTACCGATACCTGTACCAAGCGCCTTACTAAAAGCTTCTTTTACCGCAAATCGACCTGCCAAAAACTCAATCCGTCTCTGAGGATGTGATAACTGCGTGTAATGGGCATATTCGTCTTGGCTTAAGATGCGTTTAACAAACTTGGGTTGTTTGTCTGCTATCGCCTTGATGCGTTCTATTTCGACTAAATCAACACCTAAGCCATATATCATAACGACGTCTCCTCATCTTCAGTTTGCGTATCTTTTATTTTATCATAATTTTCGTCGGTAATTTCATGCGGTATATGATTTTCATCCATAATAATTCCTTCTTGAATAAGTTGCTTTATCTTTAACGCTTGTTGTTTTTCAATTAATGAGATCTCAACATTGCCCCCCGCTGTCGAGATGGTTAATGTTGCAAGACCGTATTTACGCATTATAAACCCTTCATCCATATCAATATTTTGGATGCGGAATAGCGGTACTTTCGTTTCTTCAATAAATATAAATCCTTCTCTAACGACAATACCTTGCTCTGAAAATCCATATCGAAATACATGATACGTATAGAGTGGTTTGAGCCAAACAAATATCACAGCATACAAGACTGCAATCATTGCTATCACCAATGCAATCCACTTGAGTTGCGATTCAAACGCACTGATGAAGTAACTTGAGACAAATGACACAATGGCTAAGACTATCATTAGTGCTGTAAAAATCATCCCAGCAATGCGCATTACTTTTCGCCCTTCTGGTGCCATTTGGTTATACAATTCATCCGTCATCACGAACACCACCTTTTATATACCATGATTGTATGTCATCCACATCTTGCGTATCGACGAATTCTAATCCAACATCCGTACTCAATGAACCTTTAGCCAATGTGAAATAAAAATGATTCAGTTGCGCATTTGCCATCACTGGATGATATTCACGTTGCCAACCGAGTATTTTGTCATGTTTGAAATAAGTTGTTCGGAATCCCGTATACGAGACGCGACGTATTGCCATTTCATCACCTGCTACATGCCAACCCGCTTTTAAAATCATCATATAACTCTTAAAGATACGCACAACAATATAAAACACAACTGGTATCCAAACCCATACCCAGAAATAGTAATGGACAATGGCTGCAATGATGATTAGTACGAGTGACTCTATCCAAATTCGTCTATGGAACCCACGCCACGGTATGGAGTGGCTGACTTCTCCAAACTGCATATGCGGTACCATCGATGCCAATAGATCATGTACTTCACGTTTGTGTATAAATGGTAATACCATCACACGTCCATCTGCAAAGTCATTCTCCAAATCGACTTCCATGTCACTTGTAATGACAAAATCATATGCCGTATAGCCAAATAATGTACGCAAATAACTTTTATGTTCAATGACGGCTTGGATACGCTTTAAAGGGACTGTTACTTTTTTTACATTCAAAAGTCCGTATCGTATCGTCAAGTAGTCCCCTTGTCGTTTCAATGTGTAATTGTAATAGCGGAAAAATGTAATCAAAATCCCAACCAAATACGAAATGATGATACCAGTTGCAACAATCACTGTCGTAATAAGAACTGCACTGTTCACGATAGATGATACTTCTTCAGTCAACCAATGCCAGTCAATATAATCTATCATTGCCGTTAAAATAGGACTAAGTGTGGCAAGTGCGACAAAAATAGCACCACTTGTCATCGCCATAAATAATAAGTTTTTCGTAGAGAGTTGGTATAGCTCTTCTTCTGGCGGCGTATTAATTGTCTTAGCAAAAGATTCAACATCTGTTACTTCGCTATCTTCTGTCTCAATCTTACTCTCGTTCAAATCAAATTTTACCTTCTCAAGTTCCGCTTGAATCCATTCACTTTGTGCTTGGGTAATGGTTTCAAGTGCTATGCCATCACTCGGTGTTTGTATTTGTAGTCGGACTCCCCCAACAATTTGATGAATCAGATTTTGTGATGTATCCATCGATTGAATGCGGGAAATATTAAGTTCTTTTCGTTCAAGATTAAACAGACCTGTTGTGACAATAAAATGCGTGCCTTCAATCCAATATCGAGTACGAAACGCTTTAATAGCATCATTAACTAATGTTATTAAGAAAAAGAACGTGACTATTCCAGGGAAAATATAATTCGAGGGCTTTGTATAATCAAAGTCTTTAATTGCAAACAATAGAAAGAGTAATAGCGGTATAATATTGGACTTTATCGCATTGAAAATACTCATGACATATGAGATGGGATGGAGCTTCTGTGGACTATACATCACTATCACCCTCCTGTAATTGTTCGAGACAGTATTGTTCTAGTTGATGCACATCTTCTTCATATAACAAAGGCAACTGAATTGCATGACCTGCCGTTGTTAATATCAATCTTTGCAACTGATAACGTCGCAATAACGGTCCGTTTTCCCAGTGAAGATATTGAAGACGCTCAACCTTTAAAATTTGATGTTTACGGAACCAATAGTTACGCTTAACTTCAATCACATTTTCTTTGATTCGATAATAGGTGAAATGATATCGAAAGTAAGGTTTTAATAAGCAGTATAAAATGTGTAAGACGAGTAGGCCACCAGCAATATATTGTAACGGTTGCCAAACCTCAAAGTAGTAATCTAAGGAAAAAGCGATAATAAGTAACACCGTACCAATTAGACATCTAAGCAAATAAAATTGCCTGAAATACTTTTTCGCAACTTCTGGGCTTCTCTGGAATGAAGTTGTCATTGATTCTGCTCCTTCCAATATTTTTTTACATTATAACATAATCATTTTTCGCAACACTAATGAACCTAAAAAAGAGCTGAGACATAGCGCTCAGCTCCTTTATCTTGTTTTATTTTTGGTGATCCGCAAATGTGCGCCCTTTTTTCACTTTGTTATCACGTTTGTTTCTAAAGTTGCCTTTTTTGTTGAAGCTACCTTGTTTGTGATTACGGTTATTTTTTCCATGACGCTTATTATTTGAGTTCTTACGGTTACCACCTTTTGGTCCACGTGTTTTACGTGCAAGCGGTTTTTCAAATGTTAATTGTACTTCTACTTCGTCGTTTGATTCTACCAACTCTTGTAAAAGTGCTGTTACTAAGTCTGAAGCCTCGTATGTTTCAAGTAATGACTTCGCAATCTTTTCAACACGTGGTTCTTTATCGGCAGCCATCCATTTTTCTACCTTATTCTTGATGTCATCCTCACGCGCTTGTAATACTTCTTTGCGATGTGGCGGACGTAACGCACGCATTTGACGTTTGTTTGTTTGTTCGATTTGACGAATGTAATCCATCTCGATTGGATTTACAAATGTCACCGCAATACCATGTTTCCCCGCACGACCTGTACGTCCAATTCGGTGTGTGTAGCTTTCTGTATCTTGTGGAATATCGAAGTTGTAAACATGGCTCACACCTGAAATATCTAAACCACGTGCTGCAACGTCTGTCGCAACAAGAATATCGATTTGATCATTTTTGAACTTCTTCAATACTTCTAGACGTTTCGCCTGTGTAATGTCACCATGAAGCCCTTCTGCTTTGTAGCCTTTTGATAACAAAGCGCTTGTCAATTCGTCAACACGGCGTTTCGTACGTCCGAATACGATTGCAAGTTCTGGTTGGTGTACATCTAAGAAGTTTGTAAATGTATCGAATTTCTCTAACTCTTTCACAATTGTGTAGTATTCATCAATTTGTGGATCAGAGATTTCGTTGTTCATTGTTTTAATAATCTTTGGTGATTTCATAAACTTCTGCACAAGTTCTTGGATTGCTTTTGGCATTGTCGCTGAGAAAAGCATTGTTTGACGATTTTCTGATGGCAATTTGTCCATAATATAACGCATATCATCAATGAAGCCCATGTTCATCATTTCATCCGCTTCATCTAAGATTAACGTTTCGATTTGTTGTGGTTTCAATGTGCGACGGTTCAAATGATCAATCACACGTCCTGGAGTTCCAACGACGATTTGTGGGCCTCGTTTTAATGATTTGATCTGACGGTCGATCGGCATACCACCGAATACTGTCACAACTTGAACTTTTTGACCATGACTAAATTCGCGTAATTGCTCAGCTACTTGCATTGCAAGCTCACGTGTCGGTGCTAAGATAAGGGCACGAACACCTTCTTGCCCCTTAACTTTTTCAATAAGTGGGATCCCAAATGCGCCTGTTTTTCCTGTCCCTGTTTGCGCTTGTCCCAATATGTCAATATTTTCGAGTGCATATGGAATACTGTCTTTTTGGATGGGGGTTGGCTCAGTAAATCCCATTGCCTCAAGGGTTTCAGCTGTACGTTCTGAAACACCTAATTCTGTAAATTTTTGCAAAGTAATTCTCCTTTTTATATCGAAATTCTCATAATAAGTATGTCAAATATTTTTAATCTAACTTCTACATATTACCACCTAACTACTAATATCGCAATAAATGGAAATAAGTCAGTCAACTTGACATGCAATGAAACGGGTCATTTTAGAACAAAAAAGTGCCTTAGTAAAGGATTCTCCCCTTAATAAGACACCCAATAATAATATTTAAGATGCTGTGATTAACGCTTCAACCACTTCTTCTAGTTTCATTCCACGAGATCCTTTTACGAGCACCGTATCGTCCGCTTCTAGCATCTTTGAAAGTGTATCAATCAATGCCGTTTTAGAATCGAAATGTTGTGCTTGTTCTACATACTTATATCCTGTTTCAGAAATAGCTTTGGATTCGTCACCGTATGTAAACAAGATATCAATAGATTTGTCTTCTAGATACACACCTACTTCAGCATGCAATTCCGCAGACTGTGGTCCAAGTTCCAATACATCTCCGAATACGAGTATCTTTCGTCCAGCTAATTCTGCAACTGTGTCAACGGCTGCTTTCATACTTGTAGGACTCGCATTATATGCATCATTAATAATAACGGCACCATTTGGCGCTGTGAATTTTTGCATACGCATACCAGTGAGTGATAAGTCTTTTAATTGTTGTTGAATTACTTCAGAGCTTACACCCATTTGTTTCGCAACACCAATCGCATATGAAGCATTCTTCATATTATGTGCCCCAAGTACTGGAAGCGAATATGTCTCTTCTCCATTCATCTTAAATGTAATCCCAGATGCATCATGAGATATAACATCACATTGAATATCATGCACGGTACTAGATCCAACTGCAATCGCATTCAAACCATCTGCTTGTTGAACCAGTTCATCGAGTAATGGCTCATCACCATCATAGAATAACTTACCCGATGGCTTTAACCCGGAGATAATCTCAAACTTCGCCTGTGCAATGCCTGCTCTCGAGCCAAGGTCCTGCATATGCGATTCACCGATATTCGTAATGATGGCATAATCAGGTTGCGCAATGGTTGATAACAATTCGATTTCACCAAAACCTGACATCCCCATTTCCAAAATAGAGACTTCTGTATCTGATGATAACGCAAGAATTGTCAATGGCAGACCAATCTCATTGTTGTAGTTGCCTTGTGTCTTTTTCACTTTGTAATTAGCGGACAACACATTTTCCAACATATCTTTAGTTGTTGTTTTACCGTTCGAACCAGTCACCGCAATAACAGTCGGATTGACGTCACGTAAATAAGCAACTGCCAATTGTTGTAACGCCAGTAATGTATCTTCTACATAGATGACAGGTCCTTCCGTCGGTGCAGTCACCCCACTATGTCGATCATAGAATGTCGCAGCGGCGCCATCTTGTAAAGCTTGTTCACTAAAACGATGCCCATCTACACGTTCTCCATTGAACGGAATAAATAATTGTCCCGGTTCGATGTGGCGTGAATCAATCGTCACACCTTTGATCATTACATCTAAGTAACGTTCGTCTATCTCACATGTTACCCATTCTGCTAATTGTCTCAAGCTGATATTTATCATCATTAAAACCTCTAGTCGTCAATTCGATATTTATTCAAGTGTTTATCTGCATAGCGTTCTTTTGCCAAT
Source organism: Staphylococcus sp. IVB6214 (assembly GCF_025558585.1). NCBI lineage: Bacteria > Bacillati > Bacillota > Bacilli > Caryophanales > Staphylococcaceae > Staphylococcus > Staphylococcus sp. IVB6214. The sequence goes on from NZ_CP094723.1 coordinate 1,646,593, forward strand.
TCGATCAATTTCGTAATTAATTCTGAATATGATACACCCATGTTTTCCCATAATTTAGGGAACATACTATATGCTGTAAAGCCAGGCATCGCATTCGTTTCATTAATATATATTTGGTTATCTTCAGTCACGAAGAAGTCAGCACGTACTAAACCTGAACAGTCCGTTGCTTTGAATGCTTCAACGGCCATATCACGAAGTGTCATTTGTAATTCTTTATCTAAGTCAGCCGGAATACTCAATTGTACCTTACCATCCTTGTACTTCGCTTTGTAGTCATAGAATGATACGTCTTTGATTACTTCACCTGGCCATGTTGTTTCTGGATAGTCATTACCAAGCACCGCTACTTCAATTTCACGTGCGTTCACGCCTTGCTCAATAACCAATTTGCGGTCGAATTGAAATGCTTCTTCAATACCACGAATAAGTGATGCTTCATCTTCACATTTGCTAATACCCACACTTGAACCTAAGTTTGCTGGTTTAACGAAAACTGGGTATTCCAACTTATCATGTACAAGTTTTAAAATATTATCTTGATATTTTTCGTATTCACTACGTAGAAAGCTGACATAAGGTAATTGAGGCAATCCTCTATGTGCGAATAATTGTTTCATTACAAGCTTATCCATTGAACTTGCTGCTGATAACACGCCGTTCCCAACATATGGAATATCAAGTACTTCAAAAAGTCCTTGAATCGTACCATCTTCACCATTCGGTCCATGTAATAATGGGAAGACTGCATCATAACGGCCACCTTGACTAGATGATGTCAACATGACAGAAACCTGTCCTTCTTCGACATCTTCTAAATGTAACGTTTGAATATCTGTTATTTCTTCATTAATATTTTCTTGTTTTTTCCATTGTCCTTCATTAGTAATATAAATAATGTCTATTTGGTATTTTGACTTATCAATTGCATTTAATACATTCTGAGCTGTTAATATTGAGACATCATGTTCGGCACTTTTCCCACCATAAATAATACATAAAGATTCTTTTGACATAGTTTAGCCTCCAAAATAAATTCTACAAATTCATATTACCATGCACGCTCTTCATTATGCATTTATTTTTGTACAATATTAGCAATTTTATTACATGTTATGTAAAATCGTTATATAATATAAGCTAAAGAAATTTTTAGTACAAAGGAGATGGCTATGGCTTCTTCACGTCAACAAACTCAAAAGTCATTCTTTCGACGTTTAGACTGGCAATTGATCGGATTAGTTTTCACACTCTGTATCATAAGTGTCACAACTATTCACTCGGCAATGGGCGGCGGTCAATACAGTATGGACTTCGGAGTCAGACAGATTTTCTACTATATTCTCGGTGCTTTCATAGCATGCTCAATCATGATTGTCTCACCGAAGAAGATTTTGAAATACGTCAATGTCGTATATGCTTTTTTTATTCTATTATTAATTGGTTTGATTGTCCTACCAGAGTCGAGCTTCACACCGGTTATTAACGGAGCAAAAAGTTGGTACCACGTGGGTCCTATTAGTGTCCAACCTTCAGAATTTATGAAGATTGTCTTGATTTTATCTGTCGCAAAGGTTGTTGCACAACACAATCGTTTTACATTTAATAAATCACTCGAAACAGATTTGATGTTGTTACTTAAAATATTTGCGGTCACTATTCTGCCAATGGCGCTTATCTTATTACAAAATGACCTTGGAACAACACTTGTCTTTCTTGCCATCATTGCAGGAATCGTCATAGTTAGCGGTGTGACATGGAAAATATTGGCACCCCTTTTCGGTTCAGCTATTCTTTTAGGAAGTAGTATTATTTTATCTATTATTTATAATCCAAGCTTTATAGAGAATGTCTCAGGTATCAAAACATATCAACTCGGTCGTATCAATTCATGGCTCGATCCTTATTCATACAGTACTGGGGATGGTTTCCATTTAACAGAATCAATGAAGGCGATTGGATCTGGTCAACTTATCGGAAAAGGCTTAAACAACGGAGAAGTTTATATTCCTGAAAACCATACCGACTTTATCTTTTCTGTTATCGGTGAAGAACTCGGTTTCGTAGGGGCTGTCGTGGTATTAGGTGTTTTCTTGCTCCTTTTACTCCATTTGATACGTCTTGCCGTTACATCAGACGACCTGTTTAGCAAAGCATTCATTATGGGATACGCCAGCCTTTTGCTGTTCCATATTGTGCAAAATATCGGTATGACAATCCAACTATTGCCAATCACTGGGATCCCACTCCCTTTCATTAGCTATGGAGGAAGTTCTTTATGGAGTCTTATGGCAGGTGTCGGTGTGATACTCAGTATTTACTATCACGCCCCGAAAAAGTATGACGCAAGTAAAACACAATCTCGTACTACAAGGTAACATAAAATTCAAAAACCACCTTTCCATCTGAGTTTCGATGGAAAAGTGGTTTTTGTAATTTCTATGACATGATTGATTACTTGAGTTTTTCTGGTGTAGTGGTTGGTTTCGGTAGTGATCGCATGATATCCAATCGTGATTTTGTCTTTTTCACAGTAACCCCAATTGATGATATCATTTTCACCACATTGTAAAACTTGTCATTTGGCTTTGCCATATTATCACCCCAGTTTGTCAACCTACTACCCCTATCTTACATTAAATTGATGACAGTGACTATATAAATTTAAAATAAGTCACTTTTATTTAGCAATATGCTTCAATCTCAATGCATTCAATACAACCGACACAGAACTAAATGCCATCGCAGTTCCTGCAATCCAAGGTGCTAAAAATCCCATTGCTGCAAAAGGAATACCAATCATGTTGTAACAAAATGCGAAGAATAAATTTTGCTTGATATTACGAATCGTTAAGTGGCTCAATTTTAAACTTTCGGGAATGTGTTTCAAGTTCCCTTTTACAAGTGCGATATCAGCTGATTCCAATGCAATATCAGACCCTGAGCCCATTGCCACGCCGATGTCGCTCTTCATCAATGCTGGTGCATCGTTGACGCCGTCTCCGACCATCATGACTTGATGATCTTTTTGTTGCAGGTCAGAGATAACTCGCGCTTTTTCATCTGGTTTGACACCTGCAATAACATTGTTTACGCCTAACTCACGACCAATTGCACGCGCAGTTATTTCACTATCACCACTCAACATAATCAATTCATAATGAGGTTTTAATGCAGCTAGAACTTCTTTCGCTTCTTGTTTCGGTTCATCACGAATACCGAGTACTAATCCTACTTGATCATCAACAGACATTGCAACAACTGTCGCACCAGACATTTGCAGTGTATCTACTTGTTGTTGGACATCTGGTTCAATTGTTGCATGCTGTGCAATGAAAGGAATGGCGCCTACTACAATGTGATGATTGTCAATATGACCAGAAATACCACTGCCTGTATGTGTTTTGTATGCTTCAACTGGCAATGTTGTCTCATCTTTAAAGTAATCAACAACAGCTTTAGACAATGGATGTTCAGATTGTGCTTCTAAGCTTTTAATGTAGCGTCCAATCTCAGCATCAGACATAAGACGATGTTCAGCAATGACTTTTGGCTGTCCAACGGTTAAAGTCCCTGTTTTATCAAATACAATTGTATTAATATGATGTGTTTGTTCTAACGATTCAGCTGTTTTAAACAGAATACCTGCTTCAGCAGCACGTCCAGAACCGACCATGATAGACGTCGGTGTGGCAAGTCCTAATGCACAAGGGCAAGCGATTACGATAACCGCGATAAAAATTTCGAGTGCTTGAGATAATTCATACGGTGTAAGGATAAAATACCAAGTTAAAAATGCAACAAATGCAATTGTAATGACTGTTGGAACAAAAATGTTTGATACTTTATCTGCCAATCGTTGAATTTGTGGTTTATCTCCTTGCGCTTCTTCCACGACTTGTATGATTTGGTTTAATACAAGATCCTCACCTGTATGTGTAATGCGCACCTTTATAAAGTTTTGCTGGTTTAATGTACTTCCGATAACTGAATCCCCTACAACTTTATCAATTGGTATACTTTCTCCTGTCAACATGGATTCATCAACAGTTGACCAACCTTCTATGATTGTACCGTCGAGCGGAATTTGTTCACCACTACGGACACGTACGACATCTCCTACACGGACATCTTCAATAGATATACGCTGTATTTGTCCATCACGTTCTACTTCTGCATCTTTAACTTGTAATGCTGCTAACTTTTCAATAGCATCACTCGCATGCCCTTTTGCACGTCTTTCAAAATATTTTCCTAAAAGAATGAGCGTAATTAAAACCGCACTCGTTTCAAAGTATAGTGGCACATGGCCTGATTCATGCGAATGTGTAAACATCAAATAAATACTATAAAAATAAGCAGCCGATGTTCCCATCGCAACGAGTACATCCATATTGGCACTTTTATTCGTCAGTGATTGATATGCACCTACGTAAAATTGCCAACCTAAAACAAATTGTACAGGTGTTGCAAGTATTAATTGAAACCATGGATTCATCAATAAATCCGGCACAGGTATAAAGCTAAAAAATGAGAAATGTGCAAACATCGTATACAGTAATGGTAAAGATAAAATTAAAGAAATTATAAATTTATTTTTTTGGTGTCTCAATTCCCGCTGTTTACGGTCTCGTGCCTGTTGTTGCGTTTCAATCGGATGTGCTTGAAAGCCAATTTTTTCAATACGCTCAAAAATCTCTTTTTGACTAATTTGAGTTGGATCGTATTGAACGGTCCCTTTCTCCATTACAAGGTTTACATTGGCAGATTCAATCCCTGCTTCACGATTAAGTGTGCGTTCTATACGAGTTGCACAAGCTGCACAATCCATTCCTGAAATTTTAAATGTCTCTTTTGTCATCATTCCCACTCCAATACCTATACGGGGTATATTTTACTTTCAAATAAAGAGCGGGTCATCTGCTACTATTTAACAAAGTGAATCTCCCACTCTATAAGATATTATTTAACGTCATAACCAATATCATAGATACGTTGTTTCACATCTTCTAACGCTGCATCATTTGATAATTCTACATCTACAATGTCTTCTGCTGGTGTTGCCACAACCGATACAACATCTTTGTTTTCTTTCACTGCTGTTTCGACTGCTTTCTTACAATGATCACAACTCATACCTTCTACTGCAATTGTGTGTTTTGCCATAATTAACGCGCTCCTTTATATGAATTGATGACAGGATAACCTGCATCATAAATTTCTTTTTCCAATGTATTCAAGTTGGCTGGTGTTTCATACGTCAGTGTCACTGTTTGTGATTCGATATTCACTTCTACCGCTTCAACACCAATCATATCGCTCAGTCTCGATTCAAGCTGTTGCTTTTGTTCTTCGCTCGAGAGACCAGATAACCATACTTTACTATGCACGTATGTTCACCTCCTAGTCTTTCATCAACTTTTGGAAAGTCACGAGTAACTCATCCATCGCTTCATGTTCATTGCCACCTTCTACCTTATGCATGATACATCCTTTCATATGGTGTTCTAACAGCTTGGATGCCACACCATTCAATGCAGAACGTGTTGCACGGATTTGAGTCAGAACATCATCGCAATAGACGTCTTCTTCAATCATACGATTAATGGCTCGGACTTGTCCTTCAATGCGATTCAAACGGGATTGTAAATTGCGCTTCGTCACGTCAGAATGGTTTGCATGTTCTGTCATCGTGTCTCCCTCAATTCTTTGTGATTTATTTTACACCTTTATGATATACCCTATGTAGGTATATGTCAAAGAGAATGATTTCAATATAAATTCATTAGAAAAAATGCTACAATATGAAAAACATATTATTAAAGGAGAAACATATGGGCGAATTACTTATTTCATTATTTGCAAATGGAAATGCGATCGTCAACATCATATTGATTGGTTTGTTCTTTCTGAATTTGACTTTTGTATTCACCATTATTTTCATGGAACGACGCAGTGCCGAAGCCATCTGGGCATGGTTGCTCGTATTGGGACTTTTCCCAATCTTAGGATTCGTTTTATATTTACTCTTCGGACGACAAATACAGCGTAAATCATTATTCGAGATAGATGAAAATGACAAGGTTGGTTTAGAGCGTCGTGTTAACGAACAACTCGAAGCACTGAAAGCTGGCAATTTTGATCCAAGTAATCCACACATGCAATATTATAGTCATATGATACAAATGTTGCTGTACAATAATGCCGCCTTCTATACAAATGACAATCAGATCGAACTGTTCACGGATGGGCACGACAAGTTCAACCGTCTTAAAGAAGATATACGCCAAGCCAAAAAATATATCCATATTCAATATTATATTTTCCGCAAAGACCTTCTTGGAAAAGAAATCTTATCTTTACTAGAAGAAAAACTTGAGCAAGGCCTAGAAGTTAAAATGCTCTACGATGATATCGGGTCACGTACATTAAAGTTACGTCATTTCAAAGATTTTCGCCAAAAAGGTGGACAAGTAGAAGCTTTCTTCCCTTCAAAGTTGCCTATAATCAACTTGCGTATGAACAATCGTAATCATCGCAAAATTGTCGTGATTGACGGCACAATCGGTTATGTGGGTGGTTTCAATGTTGGGAAAGAATATTTAGGTCTCTCCAAAAAATTTGGTTATTGGCGCGACACACACTTACGCATAGAAGGTGAAGGCGTCAATGCCCTGCAGTTGCGCTTTATTTTAGACTGGAATTCGCAGTCTCATCGTCATAATATTCAATATGACCCCAAATACTTCCCAGAGAATCATGTCAATGCAGAACACAATACAGGTATTCAAATCGCCTCAAGTGGACCAGACGAATCATGGGAACAGATTAAATATGGTTATCTTAAAATGATTTCCATGGCGCAAAAATCGATTTACATTCAAACACCGTATTTCATCCCTGATAGTTCATTTATGGATGCTTTGAAAATCGCAGCACTTGGTGGCGTTGATGTAAACATTATGATTCCAAACAAACCTGACCATTCATTTGTCTATTGGGCAACTTACAAAAACGTTGCGAGCCTTTTAGAAGCAGGGGCACGTGTATATCATTATGATAATGGCTTTTTACATGCAAAAACGATGACCATCGACGATGAAATTACAAGCGTAGGTACAACAAACATGGATAATCGTAGTTTTTCTTTAAACTTCGAAGTAAACGCCTTTATTTATAATGAAGAAATTGCTAAACAAGTACGTGAAAGTTTTGAAAAAGACTTAAAAGTTTCGTCCGAACTGACAAAAGAACGCTATCAAGATCGTGGTCTTTTGATTAAGTTCAAAGAAGCTATCAGCCAGCTACTATCACCGATATTATAATGAACTGAGAGGGTTGAAGTATGAAAACACATATTCAAGCGGCATATGATTATATGAACGAAGTGCATGCGCAGGATACAACCGGGCATGATGTGGCACATGTCAAACGTGTTCACAAAATGGCACGTTTCATTGCAGCATCTTATCCAAATGCCAACCATTACGTCATTGAAATAGCTGCTTTATTGCATGATACAGTTGATGATAAACTCGTAAATCCTGAAGCAGCCTATCGTAATCTCAATACATTTTTAAATGATCTTAATGTAACATCCATGGATCAAGACGCAATTCGCTATATCATCGAAAATATGAGCTTTCGTCAGACAGATCAAGTGGGCAAACTTAACACCATCGAAGCACAAATCGTACAAGATGCCGATCGTCTGGATGCCCTTGGCGCTATCGGTATTGCACGGACGTTCCAATTTGCCGGTCACTTCAAAGAACCAATGTGGACAGGCGAAGCAACGCAGCAAGAACTCAACAATCAAAATGTACACCTCGAGCAGTTGTCACCTTCTGCCATCAAACATTTTTACGAAAAGTTACTACTACTACTAAAAACGCTTATGAATACACCTGAAGCACGAGAAATAGCAGCACAACGTCATCTGTTTCTCGAACAGTTTCTTGATCAATTCTTTGATGAATGGGATACCACTGAACGATAAAAATAAAAACACCCGTTTCAGTAGCCTTATAAAAGCTATCTGAAACGGGTGTTTACGTGGTACCGTTATTTCTTTTTCTTCTTCTTCGATACAACTTGTGTATTTTTACCTGTCTTGTTGTTTTGGTTTTTCTCAGCTTCCATCTTTTTAATCAATGGTGCTACTTCTTCTTTTGCTTTTTTACTATAAACGACATTCGCAAAATATGTTTGAACAACAAGGAATGCAGCCGATACAGACCAGTATAAACCTAATGCGGCAGCTGATGTGTATGAAATCCAGATGATCATAATTGGTGAGATAATCATCATCATATAGCCCATTTGTTTTTGTTCAGCAGGCATATTTGATAAAGATACGTACGCTTGTAAAAAGTATAGAATACCCGCGATTAGCGTAATCCAAATATCTGGTTTATCTAGTTGGAACCACATGAAATCAGAGTATTTCGTAATACCGCCACCTGTTGGGTATCTTAATACGAAATATAGACCCATGATGATTGGCATTTGGATTAGTAATGGTAAACAACCAATCATACTAGACATTGGATTCATACCATATTTTTTGTACACTGTCATCATTTCTTGGTTAGCTGCAAGTTTGTCTTCTTGTGTACGTGCACGTTTAACTTTTTCTTGTACTGCTGTAATGTCAGGTTTTGCAACTTTCATTTTTTCACGCATCATATGCATGTTTTTATAGTTTGATAACATCAATGGTAATAATACGATACGTACAACTAATACGATAATGATAATCGCAAGACCATAGTTATTATCTAGTTCATGGCCTAACCAATGAATTAAGCTATCCATTGGTTGTACGAATGTATTGTAAAAGAAACCATCTCGGTTCTCAGGCTTACTATAATCACAACCAGCTAAAAAAAGTGTGATACCAAAAAGCATGGCTAGTAACGCTTTATTCTTCATTTTTCCACCTCTATACTATTATTCACATAAGTGTCATTTTATCATATAACGTATTCAGGTGGAAACATTTCTCATAATTTAAGGCAATTTATTTAAAATATTGTAAGTAGCACGACACAGATTTTTCAATATTGTCACTCTGTGTAATTGAAGAAATAGTGGCAATACCATCTGCTCCATTATTAATAATAGACGCAACATTTTCTTCTGTAATACCACCGATTGCGACAATGGGAATCTCTTCATCATAACGACGCATACGACGAATCATTTCGATACCACCGGCTTGTTTGGCATCGCTCTTCGATTGCGTTCGATATACAGGACCTACACCAATGTAATCGACATGTGTCAAATCTGACTGATCATACTCTTCAAAGTTACTCACACTTAGACCGATAATTTTATCTTCTGCTTGTGTATAAAAGCTTTGAACTTCTGCATCGTCTTGCCCGACATGTATACCATCAGCATCTATTTCTAAAGCAAGTGCAACATCATCATTGACAATAAAAGGAACTTGATACGTCCGACATAACTTCTGAAGTTCTAATGCTTTTTGTTTTTTTGCTTCTCCTGTTAATGCAGAGGGACCTTTTTCACGAAACTGAAACATCGTTATACCTGCTTTTAAAGCATCTTCAAGAATACGATCAAGACTTCCCTTTTTTACATCTTGCGTCCCTGCAATAAAATAAACTCGTAATTGCTTACGATCAAATCTCATCATTCTTCACTTCTCTCTTCTTTATCTCTTGTTGAAAAGCGACTGTCGCAGTTTGACTCAATGCATCTAAAAATGCGACTGAAAAAGTCCCTGGCAAATCAGCACCTGCTTTTACTTCTGCGCGTTCTGCTGAAATGGTATAGTATGATACCGCTTCAGCTAACTTCTCCAATGAAGGCTGTGTATCTTTCAATAAAAAACTTGCGACAACAGCACCTAGTAAACAACCTGTCCCAGTGACTTTTGCTAATAACGGCGTCCCATTGCCTAAAGCGATTGCTCGATCGTCTTGTACGATCACATCTGTTTCACCAGTCATTACGATAGCTGCATCATATTGATGATGTGCTTGTTTTGCCGCTTCAACAGGCAGTTGATCAAGCGTACTGTCTGTCCCTTTCATCGTGGCTGTTTCATCCACAAGTGCTAAAATTTCAGAAGCATTTCCTTTTATGACTGTCACTTGAATTTCTTCTAAAAAGCGTTTGCAAAAGTTTCTTCTGAATTGAGAAGCACCGACTGCCACGGGATCGAAAACAATTGGTACGCCTTGGCGGTTTGCTTCTTTAGCAATGCGCAACATATCTTCACCGCTTTGTTGTGTTAGTGTACCGATATTGATGAGTAACGCTTGTGCAACTTTAAAAAAGTCTGCCGCTTCTTCAGGTGCTTCACTCATAGCTGGACTCGCACCTAGACTAAGTAGGCCATTTGCAGTAAAGTTTTTAACAACATCATTGGTATAACATATAACTAGTGGACTTTCTTTGCGTACTTCGGTTAAATAATCGCTCATTAGTCCCATCCCTTCTGTGATTGATAAGCAAAGTGATTAACCGGACCTCTGCCCTGTCCTATTTCTGGAGTATGTTTAATCGCTAAAGCAATAAACGCTTTTGCCTTTGCAACTGCATCATAAACAGATCGTCCTTTCGCCAACTCTGCAGTAATAACTGCTGAGAATGTACAACCTGTACCATGTGTATGTTCAGTTGGATAACGTTCACCTTCAAAAACAAAGTGTCCCTCTCTTGTAAAAAGATGATCTGTTGCATCACCTGCCAAATGACCCCCTTTAATGACAACGCCTTTAGATCCTATCTCTTTAATAAAGAATTCACCTGCTCGATGAATCTTTTCCATTGTATCCAATTGAAAGCCTGTAATCTCTTCAGCTTCTGGAATATTTGGCGTTGCAACATCTGCGTATGGTAGCAATGTTGTTTTTAATTGCTTTCGAACTTGCTCTGCCATCAATGAATCACCACTTTTAGCAACCATGACAGGATCAATAACATATGGTATGTCAAAGTTCTTTAAATAACGTTCAATAATCATCATCATGTCAGGTGTTGGAATCATCCCTGTCTTCAGGGCATGTGGTGGTTCATCGTTAAATACACTTGCGAGTTGTTCTTCTAACCATGCAGGTTCAAGGTTATGAATGTGTTGCACACCTAGAGAATTTTGTGCCACGATACTCGTGATAGCACTCATTCCATAAACACCGCATGCATGAAAAGACTTTAAGTCTGCCATTGCACCTGCTCCCCCAGATGGATCTGTCCCTGCAATAGTTAATGCAATTTTAGGTTTCTGAATCATTTGATTACCTCCATGTCTCACTAATATACATATAGACTACATAGAGGTAACTAAGATGATGCTTTCTCACCTTGATACATCATTATCTACTTCCCTACGTTGGCATCATCCAAATCAGGTTCAAAGGGTTTGAATTTTCATTCATCTCAGCGAGTTTGCGCCCCTAGTAGTCATCAATGTTCAATTTACTTAAATTTAGCAAACTCAATGTCTTTTTTCAAATGAATACCCTGACGACACTGTAATGAATGACAGGTTATAGTATGTATAAGACGGGTCCACGCCTTCCGCATTGTGCAACCCGCCTATGAAATATTAAGAAAACGTACGATTTAAAAACTGACAAAAGTCATTAAGGTTAGGGAATTAATGAAAGAAAGTAGTATATAAATAGAGAGTATGTGGTGGATACATTTTGTTAGGGTATGGGTGGGTACTAAATAGCTAAACAAGTGTGTGGTCGTTGGATTCGATAAGGGGTGGGACTTCTAATATTTCAACAGATTCAACGACAATTTCTGTTGAAAAACGTTTTTCATCGTTAAATTGATAACGACGTGTTGTAAGATAACCTTCAATAGATAGTAGATCTCCTTGATTCACTTCTTGATCAATTTGTATCGCAACAGGGCCAAATGCTTTACAATTTAAGTAATCAAAGATGGGATGGTTATCCTTCCCTTTGTAATTGCGTTCTACCGCAAGAAAAAAGGTCACAAAATAACTTCCTGGTTTTTCATAGTACTTAGGTGCTTTTGAGACAGTGCCGATTGCTTTAATTTGATTAATACTTATCACCTCCTGAAAGTATGATAGTATAGAAGTACTTCAAAATGCAATTTGAGTTCTATCAAATATCAGTCATATAAGATGCGTAATATTTAAACATTTTCAATCTCATAACGAACTCGTTGATTATTTGAGTTATAATAAAGGTGATAAATTCAAAAAACGTAAAATTTAAAAAAATAAGGGGATGGTGGCAACATGAAGACATTCAAAGCCGTACGCTTTCAAATTGTATCTGATAACAGCAGTGTAACTGAGTACGAACTGATTGATGGGGTCATTATTAATAAAGAAGATCGTGGAACAGGATGGCTACTTGAAATTGTCATTTCAGATATTCACAAAGAACAGATGACAGCCTATATGGAAGATAATCAACTTCTCAACATTCGTGTGGTCATTACACGTCCATCTAACGATCCTGCACTCTTTGATGCAACGATTAAGCACATTACACAACTCAAAGATAAAATTTCCGTTATTTTTGAATGTCACATTTATACATTGCGTCAAGTGTATGCGGAGAGCTTATTAGAACAACTTGTTGATGAAGGATTAGAAGGAGAAGCGCTGATCAAAGCTTTCAATCGAAAAATGCAATCAAAACCTCGCCTTAAAGATGAACGCCAGTAAGTATGTTCTATACTCCTGGCGTTCTTGTTTTATTCTGGTGACTGTAAGGCAAATGTAAGTTCACAGCTACATGCAAGTTGACCATCTACCGTTGCTTTGGCTGTCCCTTTACCGATAGGTCCCTTTATTTTTGTGATTTCAACCTCTAATCTCAATGTATCCCCGGGAACAACTTGTCTTTTAAAACGACATTTATCAATTCCTGCGAATAGTGCGATTTTCCCTCTGTTTTCTTCACTGTTCAACATCGCAACCGCACCTGTTTGTGCAAGGGCTTCTGTAATTAATACACCTGGCATCACAGCATAATCAGGAAAATGTCCTTGAAAAAAGGGCTCATTGCCTGATACTTGTTTAATGCCGACACAACGCTGACCTTCTTCGTATTCTACAATCTTGTCAATCAACAAAAATGGCTGACGATGCGGAATAATTTTTTTAATTTCATTATAATCAAAAATAGTTTCCATCTACTATGATCCTCCTAAAGTCTCGCTAAAATACCTAAAAAAGTTAGGATTCAACACTTTGAAAATATGGTCATGATTCATCCATAAACCAATCATAAGACCGACATAAAATAGTACGACACTGACAATCACAAACACGATTAATTTCATGCTAGTGGACTGGTTCACAATCGCAAAATAAAACTTTTTAATCATTGATACGTTCGATGTCTGCGCCGAGTGCTTTTAACTTGCCGTGGAAATCTACATAACCACGATCAAGATGCTTTAACTCTGTAACTGTCGTTTCACCTTCAGCGACAAGACCTGCTAATATTAACGCTGCTGCTGCACGTAAGTCTGTTGCTTTTACTTGAGCTCCTTGTAATTGACTTTTACCTTGAATCTTTGCATTGCGACCTTCAACCGAAATATTAGCATTCATGCGTTTAAATTCAGCTACATGCATAAAACGATTCTCAAATACAGTTTCTGTCAAGATTTTATGGCCTTCAGCTGTTAATAAAAGTGCCATCATTTGTGATTGCATATCCGTTGGGAAGCCTGGATGCGGTAATGTTTTCACGTCGACAGGTTTAAGTTGTTCAGGTGCTGTAACACGAATACCATCTTCACGGTATTCAAGTTCCACACCCATTTCTTCAAGTTTATATACAAGACTTGTCATATGCTCTTTAATTGCACCTTTCACAAATACATCACCACGTGTAATCGCTGCTGCAATCATCAATGTACCTGCTACAATGCGGTCAGGAATAATCGCATGAGATACACCTTTTAATACTTCTACACCATGAATCGTAATTGTATCTGTTCCTGCCCCTTTCACATCGCCACCCATTTCGTTGATGTAGTTGGCAAGGTCGACAATTTCTGGCTCACGTGCAACATTTTCGATGACGGTACGCCCTTTTGCTAATGAAGCTGCCATCATAATGTTTTGTGTAGCACCGACACTTGGGAAGTCTAAGTGTATATCATTACCAACTAAACCATTTTCAGCTGTTGCGTGAATAAACCCTGCTTCTTGATGTATTTCTGCTCCTAATGCTTCGAATCCTTTCAAATGTTGCTCAATCGGACGTGATCCAATGGCACATCCACCTGGTAATGCAACCTTTGCCACACCGAGTCGTGCGAGTAACGGTCCCATTACAAGAATACTTGCACGCATCTTGCTAACATATTCATAAGGGGCTTCTTCATTCAATTGCTTCGTTGCATCCACTGATACAACTTGTGTTGCTTCATCATAAGAAACATCCGCATTCAAAACACTCAAAACATTATTGATTGTGTCAACATCACTCAAAGGGGGCACATTGCGTAATTCACTTTTACCTTCACTAGCTAATAATGCCGCAGTAATAATAGGTAAAACTGCATTCTTCGCACCTTCTACCATTACGCTCCCTTTTAAAGTTTGTCCGCCTCGTACAATAATTTTATCCATCTTCAAAAATCCTCCACTGTCTCTCTCTATGCTTTTCTTTGATATTCATATTAACTTCGATTCTTTCAATTGATTCATGACAAATGCTAAAATAAATATTTAATTTGTGTTGAAAACTGAAGTAAATCAATGACAAAATTGCTGACCCCTGTTCCGATAACAATTGCTAAAAATATCATAACAACTTGTACTTGGACAGGATATCCTTTTTTGAAAAACTGTTCTAAACGAACTGCATTTAATGCCCAGTATGCAACACAAATACAGAGTACATGCATGATAATATGTGCTACCGCAAACTGTCCTAGATATTCCATGATGTTGCTCCTCTTCATATAAATCTATATTGATTTTACATGATTTTTCACTCAAATCATACTATTAGTACTCGTAATAATGATATTCCCTTTTTGAAGAAAATAAACCAAAATGAAACCTAAAAAATAGAAATCACCTTGTCATAAATGCCATTAAAAGATTGTTCTGCAAAGCATCAAACAACGCAATGGTGTTGACGTAAAAAAGGTTTAGCCCGTAATGAGCTAAACCTTTTTGAATGATATTATTTGAACTTGGCTACTTCGATACGGTTTTCTGCGCGCTTCAATGCACGTTCTGCACGCTTCATATCTGTATCTTCTTTGTCGCTCTCAAGATAAAATGTTGCACGCTGTTTTGCTGATTTCGCACGTTCTAAATCAATATCCTCTGCTGATTCAGCTGACTGAACTAAGATGTTGACTTTTTCTCGACGAATTTCAGCAAATCCTTCAGTCACAGCTATATAGTCGGACTGACCGTCTCTTGTCACTTTGATATGACCAATTTTTAATGGCGCAACTGTCGGAATGTGACCATGCATCACACCCATCTCGCCTGCTGTTGTTTGTAAAACAACGATTTCTACGTTGTCTTCATTATAAACAGAACCATTAGGAGTGACGATATCTAAGGTTAATGTATTCATTATCCATGCCTCCTAATTTGAATTATACTTCAACACCCATATCTTTTGCTTTTGCAAGTACATCATCAATGCCACCCACTAAACGGAAAGCATCTTCAGGGATATGGTCATATTTACCTTCTAAGATTGCTTTGAAGTCTTGAACTGTATCTTTAACTGGTACATATGAACCCGGTTGACCTGTAAATTGTTCTGCTACGTGGAAGTTTTGTGATAAGAAGAATTGAATACGACGTGCGCGTTCAACTGTTTTCTTATCTTCATCAGACAATTCATCCATACCAAGAATTGCGATAATATCTTGTAATTCACGGTATTTTTGAAGTGTTGATTGTACTTGACGTGCAACTTCGTAGTGCTCTTGACCGACGATTGTTGGTTCTAAAGCACGCGAAGTAGAAGCTAATGGGTCTACTGCTGGATAAATACCCATTTCACTCAATTTACGCTCTAAGTTTGTTGTTGCATCTAAGTGGGCGAAAGCTGTTGCTGGCGCTGGGTCAGTATAGTCATCGGCAGGTACGAATACCGCTTGGATAGATGTTACTGAACCTTTCGTTGTAGATGTGATACGCTCTTGTAATTGACCCATCTCAGTTGCAAGTGTTGGTTGATAACCTACGGCAGAAGGCATACGGCCTAATAAAGCTGACACCTCTGAACCTGCTTGTGTAAAACGGAAGATGTTATCGATGAACAATAATACGTCTTGACCTTGTTCATCACGGAAATATTCAGCCATTGTTAAACCTGATAAGGCAACACGCATACGCGCACCAGGTGGCTCATTCATTTGACCGAATACCATCGCTGTTTTAGCGATAACACCACTGTCTTTCATTTCGTAGTAAAGGTCGTTACCTTCACGTGTACGCTCACCTACACCGGCGAATACTGAAATACCACCGTGCTCTTGAGCGATGTTGTTGATCAATTCTTGAATTAATACTGTTTTACCTACACCGGCACCACCGAATAATCCGATTTTACCACCTTTAATGTAAGGGGCTAATAAGTCAACAACTTTAATACCTGTTTCTAAAATTTCTACTTCTGTAGAGAGTTCATCAAATGTTGGTGCTTGACGATGGATTGGATCACGACGTACTGACGCATCAATTTCACCATCTAAGTCAATGTGATCACCTAATACATTAAATACTCGACCTAACGTCGCATCACCTACTGGTACACTAATTGGTGCCCCAGTATCTTTTACTTCTGCACCACGTTGCACACCGTCAGTAGAGTCCATTGCAATTGTACGTACAACGTCGTCACCTAAATGTAGCGCAACTTCTAAAGTTAAACTCTCAGATTCGCCATCTCTAGGTACTTCAATCACAAGTGCATTGTTAATGTTTGGCATTTCATCATGCTCAAAACGCACGTCGATGACTGGACCCATGACCTGAGTTACACGGCCTAATCCCATGTTTGTTCCTCCTTATAATCAAATTATTCCAATGCTGCTGAACCACCAACAATTTCCGTAATTTGTTGCGTGATGGCTGCTTGACGCGCACGGTTGAATTCTAAAGATAAATCATCAATCATTTCAGTCGCATTATCAGACGCATTCTTCATTGCATTCATACGTGATGCGTGCTCGCTGGCTTTCGCATCGAGAATTGTACCGTAAATCAGACTTTCAATATATTGTGGTAACAATACTTGTAGAATTGATTCTTTATCCGGTTCAAATTCGTATGATGCCATGTTGCCATGGCCTTCGCTTGCGTTCTCAGAAGATAATGGTAACAACTGTCTGCTTGTCGGTTTGTTTTCAATCACACTAATATAATGGCTGTAATATACATGCAATTCGTCAATTTCTTCGCTGACATATAAGTCTACGGCACGTTTCGCAATTGCTTGTACAGCCTTGAATGATGGTTGATCAGGAATATCTGTTAATGCATTCGCCACTTGATAGCCACGGTTTTGTAAGAATGATACACCGATTTGTCCGAGAACGATAATACTGTACTCTTCTGGATTTTGATGACGTGCATCGATATCACGTATCATTGTTTTCAATACGTTTGCATTGTATGCACCTGCTAAACCACGATCACTCGTTAAGACCATATAACCCACACGTTTTGTTGGGCGTTTGACAAGCATTGGATGTGAAGATGACGTATTGGTACCTGCAATCGCAGTCACTGCGTCTTGCATTTTATCCATGTAAGGTCTAAATGTTTTCGCATTTTTCTCCGCCTTACGAAGTTTTGAGTTCGATACCATGTTCATTGCACTCGTAATTTGCTTCATCTTTTTGGTTGATTTTATACGAGAATCTATCTCTTTTAAAGAAGCCACTATCTCACCACCTTCATCAATTAAATATCAATTATTGCTCTATTCTTTTGAAGCTTTTCTTGAATTCGTTGATCGCTGCTTCAAATTTCTCATCTGCTGGTAAGCCACCTGTTTCACGGATTTCTGTGAAGATGTCGTTTGCATTGGCTTTTGTCCATTCAATGATTTCGTCTTCAAAGCGTGTGATGTCTTCAACTGGAATATCATCAAGATAACCGCGTGTTAAAGCATAAATAATTAATACTTGATGTTCTACTGGAAGTGGTTTGTTTTGGTCTTGTTTCAATACTTCAACCGTTCTCTTACCACGTTCAAGTTTACGTGATGTCGCTTCATCTAAATCTGAACCGAACTGTGCGAATGACTCAAGTTCACGATATGATGCAAGGTCAAGACGTAATGTCCCTGCAACTTTCTTCATCGCTTTGATTTGTGCAGATCCACCTACACGTGATACTGATAAACCTGCGTTAATGGCAGGACGAATACCAGAGAAGAATAAGTCAGATTGTAAGAAGATTTGACCATCTGTAATTGAGATAACGTTCGTTGGAACGTATGCAGAGATGTCCCCTGCTTGTGTCTCTACGAATGGTAAGGCAGTGATCGAACCGCCACCTAAATCATCGTTAAGCTTTGCAGCACGCTCTAATAAACGGCTATGTAGGTAGAATACATCACCTGGGTATGCTTCACGACCTGGTGGACGACGTAATAATAATGATAACTCACGATATGCTGCCGCTTGTTTTGTTAAATCATCATAAACGATTAATACATGTTTGCCGTTGAACATAAATTCTTCAGCGATAGATACACCTGCATATGGCGCGATGTATAACATTGGTGCTGGTTGTGCTGCCGATGCAGATACAACGATTGTGTAATCAAGCGCACCTGCTTGACGTAGTTTTTCAACTGATGCACGTACTGTTGATTCTTTTTGACCGATTGCAACATATACACAGATCATATCTTGATCTTTTTGGTTTAAAATCGTATCAATAGCAACTGTTGTTTTACCAGTTTGACGGTCACCGATAATTAACTCACGTTGACCACGACCGATTGGTACAAGTGCGTCAATGGCTTTGATACCTGTTTGTAAAGGCTCATCAACAGATTTACGCGCCATAACGCCTGTTGCTTTTTTCTCGATTGGACGTGTTTTAGTCGTATTTAATGGCCCTTGACCATCGATTGGTTGACCTAATGGGTTTACAACACGACCGATAAGTTCTTCACCAACAGGTACTTCCATGATACGACCTGTTCGTTTCACTTCGTCGCCTTCTTTGATTTCGTCGAATGGTCCTAAAATAACAACCCCGACATTTGTTTCTTCTAAGTTTTGAGCCAATCCAAGAACGCCGTTATGGAACTCTAATAATTCCCCAGCCATAACGTCATTTAATCCGTGAACTAATGCAATACCGTCACCAATTTGAATAACTGTACCTACATCTGTTACTGACATCTCAGACTCATAGTTTTCAATTTGTGAGCGAAGTAATGCACTAATCTCTTCAGCTTTTATGGCCATCTATGTCACTCCTCTTTTATATCGTAATTAATTAACTCTACTAAACTGCTTAACAAGTTGATTTAAATCATTTTGGATTGAGCCATCATAGACCTTCGTTCCAATTTTGACACGTACGCCACCAATCAATCCTTCATTGACAGTCGTGTGTAAATTTAAATCTTTAAGATCTGTACGAACAAGTAAAGCTTGCTTCACTTGTTCTAATTCCACTTCAGAAAGTGATGCTGCAGATTCAACGTAAGCATCCGCAAGTCCATGAAATGCGTAATAACTTTCTTCAAATGCACGATAAATCTCTGGTAAAAGTCGGAAATTACGTTGTGTTGCAATCACCTTCAATGTATTTAATAAGTATGGATGTACGCCATTAAATACATTGTCTACCAATTGACGACGTTCATTTGCTGTGATTTTTGGTTCGTAATCCATCGTTGCCAAATCACTTTTTTGATTTTGGATCGCAGTATGGATCTCAGTCAATTCGCTATAAACTTGCGATAACACTTCTGCTTTCAAAGCAACATCGAAAAGTGCTTGGGCATATTTTTGAGCTACATTAGCCATTATTTATCCCCTACCTCTTTAATGTACTTTTCAACGAGTGCTTTCTGATCTTGTTCAGAAATTTCTTTGCGTAATACTTTTGATGCGATTAATACTGAAAGCTCAGAAACTTGATTGTTGATTTCAGCTAACGCACGTTCTTTTTCGCTGTTGATTTCACTTTGTGCTGTTTCAATCATACCGTTCGCACGTTTATTCGCTTCGTGGATGATTTCTTCTTGTTGACGACGTGCTTGTAACTTAGCATCTTCAATAATTTTATGCACTTCGTCTTGTGTTTCTTTTAAGATTTTTTGGTTCTCTTCTTCAAGACGTTGCGCATTTAATTTTGCTTGTTCTGCATCATCAATATCTTTATTGATTGAACGTTCACGGTCGTCCATCACTTGTTTTAATGGTCCCCATGCATACTTTTTCAGTAGCACTAATAAGATGGTAAATGTCACCAATGTAACGGCGATATCACCGATATTAACGCCACTACCTGCTGCAAAGGTAAATAAGTTGGCAGTCACTATGCTGTACACTCCTTTCAATCATTTCATTCATTACATAAAACGAATGGCGAAGGCCTATCATTTTAGACTTCGCCGCAGACAATTGCACTTGTTAGCTACAAGGCATTATCTCGATATCGTCATGACTTGCGTTACAAATACTCGTGTCTTCTTGATTATTGGAATAATACGATAAATGTAATAACTACGCCGATGATTGGAAGTGCTTCAACTAAACCGATACCGATGAACATGATTGACATTAATTGTGTACGTGCTTCTGGTTGACGTGCAACACCTTCTACTGTTCTAGATACGATAAGACCGTTACCAATACCTGCACCTAATGCTGATAAACCGATTGCGATTGCTGCTGCGATTAAATTCATTATATATTTCCTCCTAAATGTATAAAGTTAAATTATTTTTATTTAATGGTTGTCTGCCACTTTGTGTGACATGTATACCATTGATAACATGATAAAGATATAAGCTTGGATTGTACCGATAAAGATTGAGAAGCCTTGCCAAATAATCAGGCCAGGAATACCGATAATCCAACCGATTGTTGTAGTAGCCACACCTGCTAAAAGACCTAACAAGATCTCACCAGCATAGATGTTACCGTAGAGACGCAAACCGAGCGTTAATGTTGAAGAGAACTCTTCAAAGAGATTAATTGGCAATAACGCTGCATAAGGTGTTGCATACCCTTTTGCGTAAGCTTTTGCACCACGCATCTTCACACCATAATAATGTGTTAATAACACCATCATTGTCGCTAATGTTAGCGTTACGTGTGGATCTGCAGTCGGTGATTTCCACCACAATGTATGACCGACAACCAAGGACATTGGTAAGCCGAGCATATTCGCCACAAAGATGAATAGGATCAATGTCACTGCTAAGAAGTGGAATTGCCCCCCAGTTTTCCATGCCATATTACTCTCAATAACACCACGCACAAAGTCAAAAACCCACTCAATGAAGTTTTGTGCACCTTTAGGACGCTTTTGCAGATTGCGTGTACATGCAATTGCAATGATGAATACAATAACTGCTGTAATCAAAAGCATCATGATTGTAGATAAGTTGAAGTTAATATCTACACCTAAAAAGTGCCACGTTACAATTGGATTTTCATGTTGCATTTTTGGATTTCACCTCTTTTCAGTTTTAAAATAACCCCTATCCCCTTTTGAACAAGGGACGAAAAATAATTAATGCGTATGAAATCATTAGCCCAATGAGTACACCTATAATATGTATTTCTGATTGGTTGAAAAACCAAATTGTACAGGCGACTATCGCAACTAAATATCGCCAGCCATTCCCTGTTGATATCGGACTCGCAGGACGGTGTTGTGCACGCCAAAGATAGTACTCAAATATGGTTGTATTCACCATAGATGCAAGCGTCCCAACAAGCAAACCGACAACAAATGTGTGATGATACAACAAGTTTAACACGACAAGTATGGAAATCATACTCATGTAAACGGTTAAAAAAGGCTGTGATTTTTTTAAGAAACGTTTCATTTTTGGTCCCCTTTTCTGCCTTAAGACACAAATAAGAAAGCCGTTCCACACATACAACTTTCATGATAATATAGGGTCAAAAGTGTGTCAATTGTGCAATGAAAAGGGCTTTCATTCTCGTTTTGATTTGTCACAAATTTGTCACAAATTACCACGAATTACTTTTCCACTTTAAATGGTGATGGTTTATCACTAATCAAACCGAAGTAATATTTGATATGTTCACAAATTCGCTCCGAAGCGTAACCATCGCCATACGGATTGTTAGCACTTCTCATCGCTTCGTACTGTGTCACATCTGTTAATAATTGTAACAAATGTTGATACACATCCGCTTCGTTTGTGCCGACAAGCTTTAACGTCCCCGCTTCTACCCCTTCTGGTCTTTCCGTTGTATCTCTCAGTACGAGAACCGGCTTACCAAGTGAAGGCGCTTCTTCTTGGACACCGCCAGAATCAGTCATAATCAAATAAGCATGATGTGCAAAATTATGAAAATCAACAACATCGAGCGGTTCAATCAGTTCGATGCGTGCATGATTATCTAAATATAGATGTGCAATTTCTCGCACTTTAGGATTTTTATGCATTGGATACACAAGTACAACATCCTCAAAAGCATCCACAATACGTCTTGCCGCTTTAAAAATATGCGTCATTGGCTCTCCAATATTTTCTCGTCGATGCGCAGTGAGTAGAATAATACGTTTGTCATGATGCCTGTATAAAATATCAGATTCATATTGTTCATGAATGGTCGTACGCATCGCATCAATTGCCGTATTACCCGTGACAACAACTGCATGTTCAGACTTATTCTCATTCAGGAGATTTTGCCTTGCTTGTACAGTCGGCGCAAAATGTAAGTCTGCCATATTACTCGTCATTTGACGATTAATTTCTTCTGGAAATGGCGCATATTTGTTATATGTCCGAAGCCCTGCTTCAACATGGCCGATGCTGACTTCGTTATAAAATGCTGCTAAGCTACCAGCGAACGTCGTTGTCGTATCACCATGAACTAAAATCATATCAGGCGATTCATCTTGAATGACACGTTCTAGGCCAACCAGCACACGAGATGTAATCTGTGATAATGATTGGCCAGGTGTCATGACATTCAAATCATAATCGGGTTCGATACCAAATGTGTCCAATACTGCATCGAGCATTTCTCGATGTTGTGCTGTCACAACAACCACAGGCTGTAACAGTGGGTCTTTTTTTAATTGTAGGACGAGCGGTGCCATCTTAATTGCCTCTGGTCGCGTACCAAAAATGGTCATGATTTTTTTCATTGCGTCGTACTCCTTGCAGACACTATTTTGTACCGAATAAACGGTCTCCGGCATCTCCTAGTCCTGGAATAATATATGCATTTTCATCAAGTTTTTCATCCAATGCCGCAATGAAGATATCGACATCGTCATGTGCCGCTTGTAACTTTTCAACACCTTCTGGCGCTGCAATTAAGCACATGAAACGAATATGTTTCGCACCACGCTTCTTCAATGAAGTGATTGCTTCAATTGCTGATGCGCCTGTCGCCAACATAGGATCTACGACAATGATTTCGCGCTCTTCGATATCTTGTGGTAACTTCACAAAATATTCAACTGCTTCAAGTGTTTTCGGATCACGATATAAACCAACATGTCCAATGCGAGCAGCAGGTACAAGATTTAAAATACCTGTCGTCATTCCTAAACCAGCACGTAAAATTGGAATAAACGCTAATTTTTTACCAGATAATCGTTTAACCGTTGCTTTTGTGACAGGTGTTTCGATTTCTACGTCTTCCAATTCTAAGTTACGTGTTACTTCATAAGCCATTAACATACCGACTTCGTCAACGAGTTCACGAAATGCTTTCGTTCCTGTGTTGACGTCACGAATAAAACTTAATTTGTGTTGAATTAAAGGGTGATCAAGTACTTGTACATTTCCCATTACGATGCCTCCAGTTTGTTATTTATTATATAAAGGGAATTTTTCTGTTAAATTTTTAACACGTTGCTTCGCTTCTTCGAGCACTTTCGTGTCTTCATGATTTTTAAGTACATCGCTCATAATATGTGCGACTTCTTCAAATGCTTTTTCATCAAAACCGCGCGTTGTAGCAGCTGGCGTTCCGAGACGAATACCACTTGTAACAAATGGTTTTTCTTGATCAAACGGAATTGTGTTTTTATTACATGTAATACCTACTTCATCAAGCACTTTTTCAGCCATTTTACCTGTAATACCGACAGAGCCTTTTACATCTACTGCGACTAAATGGTTGTCTGTGCCACCAGATACGATGCGGAAACCATTATCTTTCAGAGTTTTTGCCAATGTCTGCGCATTTTTTACAAATTGTGTTTGATACACTTTGAAGTCAGGTTCGAGTGCTTCACCAAATGCAACTGCTTTTGCAGCGATAACATGCTCTAATGGACCACCTTGAATACCCGGGAACATTGTTTTGTCAATTTCTTTTTGATATTCAGCTTTACATAAAATCATGCCACCGCGTGGGCCACGTAGGGTTTTGTGTGTAGTTGTTGTTACAAAATCTGCGTATTCTACCGGGTTCTGATGTAGACCTGTTGCTACTAAACCTGCGATGTGCGCCATATCTACCATTAACTTCGCACCGACTTCGTCCGCAATCTCTTTAAACTTCTTGAAGTCAATCTCACGTGAATAAGCTGAGGCACCTGCAACGATTAACTTAGGCTGATGCTTTTTCGCTAATTGACGCACTTCTTCATAATCAATGCGCTCATCTTCCTTCGTTACACCATACTCAACAAAGTTGTATGTTTTACCACTAAAGTTGACAGGTGAACCGTGTGTCAAATGTCCACCGTGACTCAAGTTCATCCCTAAAACTGTATCACCGTGCTCCAATGCTACAAGATATACTGCCATATTCGCCTGAGATCCAGAATGTGGCTGTACATTGACATGCTCAGCATTAAATAGTTTTTTGGCACGCTCAATGGCAAGTGTTTCCGTTACGTCAACAAATCCACAACCACCGTAATATCGACGACCTGGATATCCTTCAGCGTACTTGTTTGTCATAACTGAACCTTGCGCTTCCATAACTGCTTCAGAGACAAAGTTTTCAGAAGCGATTAATTCAATGTTGTTATTTTGACGATTGAATTCCTTTTGAATCGCATCAAAGACTGCCTTATCTTGCTTTGCAATAAATGACATAGACCATTCCCTCTTTCCTAATCAAGTTGATATTTTGCACGTTCGCCACCAATCTTCTTCGGACGGCTTGTCGCAACTGTTACAATCGCATCCCCTACTTGCTTGGTTTTGCAACGTACAGGAACTGCAACATGCTTCAGGTGCATACCGATCAATGCCTGACCGATATCAATCCCCTTATCGGCACGAATAAATTCGACAACGACAGGATCATTCATATGACGATAAGCATATGTAGCTAGCGAGCCACCTGCATGTGTGTCGGGTACGACAGATACAAGCTCCATCGTATATGAGTTGTATGCCTCACGTTCAATCGTTAATGCCCGATTGATATGTTCACAACCTTGAAATGCAAACGATACGCCCGTCTCGCTTTGAATATCTACCAATGCGTCATACAGTGTTTTCGCTACATCTAAGGACCCTGACGTTCCTATTCGATCACCTTGCACCTCCGAAGTAGAACAACCGATAACACAGAGTTCTCCTTCTACGAAAAAAGATTTTGACTTGAGTTCTTGCAATAACTGTCTGAAGTTCTCCATCATAACAACCTCCCTATGAATATGTATGATTGAAACATACAGATCATTCATAGAACCCTATACATGCTGTATGTTTACTATTATAACTTATTTTTTCTATGTCTCATACTAATTCTGTGTCAAGTTTTTTCTGTAATTGGCGAATCAATGCGCTTAATTGTTGAAATGTATTCACGTATTGCGCATATGAGCCGCCAAATGGATCTGGTACTTCATTCGTCTCTTCAACATATTCACTTAATGTTGTGATATTCAAAGTATCTCCGTATAGCATTTGAAGGTGATGCACATGTGAAGATGTCATCGCTAAAATCAAGTCGGCTTCTACATCATCTTGAGAAAAAGCTGATGCACCTTCAGGGACAGGATAATCATGCTTTTCCAATAAGTTTCTTGTATGCGCTGCAATCGGTGCACCATCTTGTGCCATAATACCACGAGATGCAATCTCATGATCTGGCAATAGACTTTTGGCAATTCCTTCTGCCATCGGACTCCGGCATGTATT
Source organism: Staphylococcus sp. IVB6214 (assembly GCF_025558585.1). Classification (NCBI taxonomy): domain Bacteria; kingdom Bacillati; phylum Bacillota; class Bacilli; order Caryophanales; family Staphylococcaceae; genus Staphylococcus; species Staphylococcus sp. IVB6214. Next base: position 1,672,908 of record NZ_CP094723.1, read on the forward strand.
GCCAGTACATACAAATAAAATTCTCATCACCAGTCCTCCTTTACAAATTGATGATTTGCTGCCTTCACCATGCGATTATGCAAAGCTTCTGCATCATCATGATTGGGATAGCCATAAATATAAGCATATGCAATCTCATCCAATTGATCTAATTGATGTAAAGCCGCATACAAGTTATGGTTGGCTTGTTCGATATCTGACTCAGTTGTACTCAAAACAATCGTCTGCGCTTGCTCTGGAATAAATGGCAATAAACTTTCAGGCACAATAAACGCTGACTGTGACCAATCTTTTTGTGTCGTATCTAACTTTTCATTTAATACTTCAAAAATCTTCAAGGGTGTTTCCGGAGCATAATGTTTATACTTCATCCCCGGTGCGATCGGTTTATCTGTTGATTCTACATGCATTGCATCGATACCATTTGGAAGAATCTCATTCAACATATTGCGTGTAATCGTACCCGGTCTTGCAATACGAAATGGGAATGATGTACAGTCTAACACAGTACTTTCAAGGCCTGCCTCACTCTGCGTAGACTGGATAATACCATCTATACGCCCTTCTAAATCAGAATATACGTGTTCAAAAGTTGTTGGCGACGGTCTGCCACTTAAATTCGCACTCGGCGCTGCAATAGGTAATGCAACTTCTTTAAGTAGCGTACGGGCCACAGGATGACTTGGCATTCTGACAGCTACTGAATCGAGTCCACCTGTGACTGACTGACAAAGATAGCCGGGCTTGAGTGGCAAAATGAACGTAATCGGCCCCGGCCAAAATGCTTCCATTAATCGTTCTGTTGTCTCTGATACGCTTTCAACAAAATCTTCTAGTTGTTTTGTATCATAAATATGAACGATCAGTGGATTGTCTGACGGTCGCCCTTTTGCCTCATATATTGCCTGCACCGCTTGTTCATTCGTTGCATCAGCACCCAGTCCATAGACTGTCTCGGTCGGTAAAGCAACGAGTCCACCTTGTCGATAAGTTGCGATAATTTCTGATAAATATGGATAATCTATGAGATTGGTCGTATATTCACGTACATCCCATATCGTTGTTTTTACCAAATTAAACACCTCTCCTCACTCTCTATTTTACTGCAAAACAAAAGGTTATGCACAGACGAATCATCATCTGTGACATAACCTTATTTTTCTTCTGATGATGCATGCCACGTCATATGAAAGATACGTGGATGCCCATTGATATCTAACATCACTTCAGGTTGTATGTGCGGGTAATAGGACTTAGCCATTTTACACAACGTTTCCCCTTGTTGATATCCTATTTCAAAGACGATTGGTGCACCTTCACTCATGACTTTTGGTAAATCCCTCAGTAACTGGTCATAAATCGCATAGCCTTTATCATCAGCAAATAGTGCAAGATGCGGCTCATGCGTAAGGACATTAGCTCCCATTTCGGATATCTCTTCTTCACCAATGTACGGTGGATTGCTAATCAAACCGTCCAACCGTATATGATGTTCGATAAATGGTGATAACACACTACCTTCCAACGTATGGATTGCAACATGATGATGGTCAGCATTTTGACGTGCAACTGCTAATGCATCTGATGAAATATCGGATGCCCAAACTTCTAAGTCTGGACATTCTTGCTTGATCGTCAACGCAATGATACCTGATCCGGTTCCAATATCTGCAACTTTTCCCAACTTCGGACATCGTTCGATAAACGCCGCGACGACTTCTTCTGTTTCCTGTCTTGGAATAAGTACGCGTGTATCAACATGATACGGACGGCCATAAAAAGTCGCTTGTGCGGTAATATATTGAACAGGTTCTCCAGATAAAAGTCGTTCTAGCCCACTATTCAAAAGGACTGTATCACTCTCTATCATCGTCATATCTCCATCAACAAGAAGGTTTACACGTGTCCAACCTAATAAGTCAAACAACAACCACTCTACGGCAGAAGACTCAAGATCAGCCGTCATTGCACGTGCCTTGGCTTGTGTTAGCCACTGCTTATAACTCACCGCTATTAAGCTCTTTCAATTTTTCTGTTTGCTCATGCATCGTCAACGCATCTATCACTTCATCTAGCTTTCCTTCCATGATTTGGTCTAACTTTTGTAAAGTCAATCCAATGCGGTGATCTGTCACACGACTTTGCGGATAGTTATATGTGCGGATACGTTCTGAACGGTCCCCTGTTCCTACTGCAGATTTACGTTGTGCTGCATATTTTTGTTGTTCTTCTTGTAACTTCATGTCATACAGACGTGCTTTCAATACTTTCATCGCTTTTTCACGGTTTTGAATTTGTGATTTTTCTGATGATGTTGCGATGACACCCGTTGGTAAGTGGGTAATACGGACGGCAGAGTCAGTTGTATTGACGTGCTGTCCACCTGCACCACTTGAACGATACGTGTCAATTTGTAAATCTTCTTTACGAATCTCGATTTCAACATCTTCTACTTCAGGTAACACCGCAACCGTTGCCGTTGATGTATGAATACGTCCGCCTGATTCTGTTTCTGGTACACGTTGCACACGATGTGCACCGTTTTCGAATTTTAACTTGCTGTATGCATCTTGACCTGTTACAGAAAAGCTGATTTCTTTATAACCACCATGATCACTTTCAGTTGCTTCTACCACTTCTGTTTTCAAACTTTGTGATTCCGCAAACTTTGAATACATACGGAACAAATCCCCCGCAAAAATAGCCGCTTCATCTCCACCGGCCGCTGCACGAATTTCAACAATAACGTCTTTTTCATCGTTAGGATCTTTTGGAATTAATAAAATTTTCAGCTGTTCTTCTAACTCTGGTATTTGCGCTTTCAAATCATTGGCATCTTGTTTCAACATATCAATTTCATCTTGATCATCTGTTTCTGCCATCATTAATTCGATCTCTTCACTGTCTTCTTTTACTTGTTTATACTGACGATATACATCGACTGTCTTTTGCAGATCCGATTGTTCTTTTGAATATTGACGCAATTTGTTCGCATCACTCACAACATCTGGATCACTTAACAATTCATTTAATTGTTCATATCTTTCTTCTACTATATCTAATTGATCAAACATTATTGATTATCCTCCTCTTCCTTGTCGCTCGGTAACACTACGTGATGTGCGCGACAACGTGGTTCATAACTTTCGTTCGCTCCGACTAAAATAATCGGATCATCGACTTTTGCTGGCTTGCCGTTAATTAAACGTTGTGTTCGGCTTGACGAAGCCCCACAGACCGCACAAACAGCTTGCAACTTCGTAATATGTTCACTCACTGCCAACATCTCAGGGACAGGTTCAAAAGGCTCACCTTTGAAGTCCATATCTAATCCTGCCGTAATCACTCGATATCCTTGTTCAGCAAGCGATGTCGCAACATCCACAATATCACGATCAAAAAATTGTATTTCATCAATCCCGACAATATCGACACCTTTTAAGTCGTATTGTGTAATCTCTTCGGCAGACGAAATATTGACTGCTTCTATGGCATTACCGTTGTGCGAGACGACTTTCTCTTTATGGTAACGATCGTCGATGAGCGGTTTGAACACGACCACTTTCTGTTTCGCATAGACACCTCGACGTAATCGACGAATTAATTCTTCAGACTTACCACTAAACATACTGCCAGTAATACACTCTATCCATCCCGAATGATACGCTTCATACATGACTTCTATCCACCTTTTTCAAAACAAATCACTTTATTATATCACAAACTTTTGTCTATTATAATGGGTCTTAATCTTTTGTGGTGGGATGGCATGAACTGCTGTCCCGCCCTTTTTTGTTTTTTAAATCATTTTGATACAAAAAAAGCGCTCATGCCTCTATAATTTTAAGTGCCTAAACAAAAAATGAGAGGAGACATGATGCGCCTATGTGTAATGATATATTAAAACTATTAAAAATAAAAGATGAAAATATTCAAGTTCTTAAAGTGGAAGAAGATGTAGAAGTGCGTGGTCAGCTTTCTACGGTTGTTTATGGAACACTTTCTTATACACCAAAGGCATGTATGAAGTGTGGTTGTGTCAATGACGGACAAATACATAAGCACGGTAAACGTGTTTCGCGTTTAACACTATTAAAATCTCAAGAGTCTAATGTTTATCTTAATTTAGCGAAAGAACGCTTTAAGTGTCTACATTGTTTAAAGACTTTTACGGCTCAAACAAACATTGTTGATAGTAATTGCTTTATTACTAACCGTGTGAAATTAGCGATTCAGGACAAACTCACACGTGTACAGTCTGAGATAGACATTGCTAATGATTGTAGTGTTTCACCAAGCACAGTTAAGAGATGTATTCACCATATCTCACAATCATTAATAGTAAAACCTTCATCTGGATTGCCTAAACATCTCTCCATAGATGAATTTAAAAGCGTTAAAAATGTGACAACAGCGATGAGTTTTCTGTTTATAAATAATGAAACGAATCAGATTATCGATATCTTAGAAGATAGACGTATTCACAAACTTAAAGAGTACTTCTATCGTTTTGATCGTCGTGAACGATTAGCTGTCAAAACGGTCACAGCCGATATGTATGAACCCTACATTAACTTCATTCATGAAGTATTCCCGAATGCGATTTTAATCTTTGATCGTTTTCACATTGTTCAGCACCTTAACCGTGAACTTAATAAGCAACGTATTTCTATAATGAATACTTGTCGCTATAAGTCATCAACAGATTACACGAAAATGAAAAAACACTGGAAACTTTTCCTTTCTGACAGACAAGATATCAACAGCTATGAATACTTTTGGTCGAAGTCCTTCAAAACGTATACGACATCAAGAGATATTTTAGAGTATCTATTAAATCTTGATCAGCAGCTCTATGACACATATATGTTAGTTCATCACCTTCGAGAAGCATTAAAACAATGTGATTGGTTACGTTTCAAAGAAACTTTAATGAGTGTTGATAAGAAGCATGTATCACGTGGTGTTTGGCGTGTCATTCGGTTCTATAAAAAATACGAGTATATCCTTTATTCAACAATTAAACACCCTAAGTTAAACAATGGAGCGATTGAAGGTATCAATAATAAAATTAAGCTTATTAAACGTGTATCATATGGCTATCGAAACTTTAATAACTTCAAGGCAAGGATACTGATTATTTTTAAGCTATATCAACGACGTAAAAAGGATAGTTTACTAATAAATAACGCTGCATAAATATATTACGTAGTAATCGCTATCTAATATGTCCTAACACACTTAGAGATGTGTATCTAAAATCATTTCTAATACGAGACGCCTAAGGCAACAAGCCGAACGGAAAATCCATTTTGGCTTCTTTTATTCAATAAAGCCAAAATTAGTTGAAGTGAGGCGCCTTGGCAAGCGAGTATTAAAGAAATGATGGTATAGAAAAAGCGCACAATTAATAATTAAACTGTACGCTTAAATGAATGTAGAGATGACTACATGTTATGATTAAGTTAAAAATAAAATTAGTTACTTTTTATTATCTGCCCACCACAAAAAATGGACTTCCATTATAATTTATCTTCTATTTACAATAAAAAAAGCATCCCCAATTAATATGAGAATGCTTGAATATACATTAGTTGTTTGATTTGAGACCAAACTTTTTGTTGAAACGTTCCACACGACCGTCTGCAGCAGCAAACTTTTGACGTCCTGTGTAGAATGGGTGTGAATCAGAAGAGATATCTAAACGGATAACTGGATATTCGTTACCATCTTCCCATTCCATTGTTTCACTTGTTGTTTTTGTTGATCCACTTAAAAACTTAAAGTTCGTTGTTGTATCTAAAAAGATAACTTTACGATATTCTGGATGAATTCCTTGTTTCATTCTTTTCAGCTCCTTTGCCCTGAACCATCTGGAACAGAGTTATTTGTGAGTTTTTACCCAATACTTAATTATTATAAGGGCTTATGATTCAAAAAGCAACCCTATACACAATAATTTAATACATTCATTTTATTATCATGTTTTAAATAATCGGACGTCCTGTTTTCGTACTTTCTTCAGCACTCTTTTGTAATTCTGCAAAAAATTCTTCGTTTGATTTTGTACGCTTTAACTTTCTCATAAAACGCTCAGTGAAGTCCGGTGCATTTGAAAACATATTTCGCAATTGCCATAAGCTCTCCAATTCGTCCTTAGGAATGAGCAACTCTTCTTTACGTGTAGAACTACGCACAATATCAATTGCTGGAAAGACACGTCGTTCTGACAATCTGCGGTCTAAATGTAATTCCATGTTGCCCGTTCCTTTGAATTCTTCATAGATCATATCATCCATGCGTGAACCTGTATCCACAAGCGCCGTTGCTAATATTGTCAAACTACCGCCCGCTTCAATATTTCTCGCCGCACCAAAGAAAGCTTTCGGCCCATGTAAAGATGCAGGGTCCAAACCACCCGACAACGTTCTCCCACTTGGCGGTACAACTAAATTGTATGCACGAGCCAATCGCGTAATTGAATCCATCAAAATAATAACATCTTCACCAATTTCAACAAGACGTTTTGCACGTTCGAGCAACAATTCTGCCACTTTAACATGGTGTTTCGGATGCTCGTCAAATGTTGAATGAACAACTTCAGCTTCATCGACTGAACGCTCTAAGTCCGTCACTTCTTCTGGACGTTCACCCACTAGAAGTATAAACAACTTCGCATTCGGTTTGTTCTTTACAATCGCATTCGCAATTTCTTTTAATAATGAAGTCTTACCCGCTTTTGGTGGTGCTACGATTAATCCACGTTGTCCAAGACCGATTGGTGTGACCAAATCCATAACACGTGTTGAATAGTTGTGAGGGGTTGTTTCCAATTTGATTCGTTCTTCTGGATAAAGGGGCGTTAAAGCTTGAAAGTGAGGTCTTTTCTTAACTTCCTCTGCGTTGTGATCATTGACAAAATCGACTTGTAGCAAGCCGTAGTATTTTTCGTTTTCTTTTGGTTTGCGTACCTTACCAGTCACCTTGTCACCGCGTTTTATTTCAAAACGACGTATTTGGCTAGCTGAAATATAAATATCTTTTTCACCTTTAGAAAAATTAACAGTTCTTAAAAATCCATACCCATCTGGCTGAATATCATCTAAGACGCCTTCCATATAATAATTACCGTCTTTTTCCATCTGTGCTTCCATAATCGCTAAAACAAGTTCTTTTTTGTTCAACTTACTATAGTTAACCAACTTCAATGCCTTGGCTTTTTCTGTCAGGGCTTTTGTCGTGTTGTTCTTGTATAACTCATGGAACGATTCATACTGTGGTGAAGTTCTCTCCCTAGTATCCCTTGTAGACATCTAACACACTCATTTCATTTTAATTTTTATTCGACTATGTAATTTAACATACAATAGCCCACGAAATATGGCAAACAAAATTTTGGAAATCTTTAACATATCTCACTCAAATTTAACATTTTAGATAATTTTCGCCATTTATCTTTTTCTGTTCACTTTTACTACATATTTTCTCAACAAAAAAGGTAGGATACGAGCTCATGTTTCTCAAACTCCATTATCCTACCTGATTTTATTGTTTCGTATCAAGTGTTTTCTTATTTATAAAATCCTGCGATTGCTTTCACTTCAAGAAACTCTTGGATGCCATAGTCGCCCCACTCACGGCCAATACCTGATTGTTTATATCCACCAAACGGTAAGTCTCGTGTACGTGGTGCTTCATTGATAACAACTAACCCCGCTTCAATTCCACTCGCAATACGTCGTAACGTGTCTTGGTCTTTGCCGAAGATATAGCCCGCTAAGCCGTATTTTGTATCATTAGCAATTCGAATCGCATCATCAAGGTCTTTGTACGTGATGACTGACATAACCGGGCCGAAAATTTCTTCTTGTGCAATCGTCATATGGTTGTCAACATCGGCAAAAATAGTTGGCTTAACAAAATAACCCGTCGTTAATCCTTCTGGCTTGCCTAAACCACCATGAACCACTGTTGCACCTTCATCGATTCCTTTTTGAATATAATCTTGTACTTGAAGATACTGCTTCTCACTTACAATCGGGCCAACTTCCGTTTCAGGAGATTGTGGATCTCCAACTTTCACACGTGCCATTTCAGCAGCCGCCTTTTCTAAAAAGACATCTTTTAGTCCTTCTGGCACAAGTGTACGTGTACCTGCCGAACATGCTTGCCCAGTATTATTGACAACCGCACCAACCGCTGCTTTTACCGCTTCATCTAAGTCAGCATCATCTAAAATAATGAATGGTGATTTCCCACCTAGTTCAAGCGATACTTTTTTGAAGTCTTTGCTTGCTTGTTCCATAATTTTTGAACCTGTCGGACCTGAACCTGTGAATGAAACCATGCGCACATCTGGATGTTGTGTCAACGGTGTACCAACGCCTTTTCCATCACCGTTTACCAGGTTGAACACTCCTTTAGGTACGCCAGCTTCTTCAAAAATCTCTGCCAAAATAACAGCTGCAAATGGTGTTAATTCTGATGGCTTGAGCACAACCGGTGAACCCGCTGCAAATGCCGCTGCTAGCTTTAATGATGTTTGGTTCGTCGGGAAGTTCCAAGGTGTTACTAATCCTGCTACACCAATCGCTTCTTTCACAATCAAGTTGTCGCCACGACGTTCTTCAAACTCAAACGTTTCTAACGCTTCATATGCCGCTTCGAAATGCATAAGACCACGCTCATATTGTACAGTGTCAGATTTTGTTACGGGTGACCCTAACTCTAACGTCATCACTTCTATTAATTCTTGCTTGCGTGCTTTGTATCCTTCTACAATACGCCCTAATAATGCACGGCGTTCTTCGACAGGCGTGTGTCGGAAAGAAACATAAACATCTTTTGCTGCTTGTACTGCCTTATCGACATCCGCTTTATTACCTTTGGCAACTTGTCCAAACACTTCTTCTGTCGCTGGGTTAATGACGTCAATCGTTTCGCCACTTTCACTTTCAACCCATGCACCGTTAATGTATTGTTTCGTCTTTTTCAACATATAGTTGCACCCCTTTTTTAATTTCTAATCATATAATTACATTATAACCTTTTTTATTGCAGATAAAACGATACTGCTCTCGCATCACTGAAATTTTGAATTGTTCACAATTAAAATGGCGTGGCATGGGGAATGAGCTATAATAAACATGTACGTTGAGTGATTGATTGTCAGTATTTTCAACTAATCTACTACAATCTCAGCAAAATTTGAAATGTCTATATTCTAAAAAAGAGCTGAGAACTTTGTCTCAACTCCTTTAATCTCATCATTATTTCCCGGGAAAACATTCTTTATTCTTGATAAAAACCTGCGATTGCTTTCACTTCTAAAAACTCTTCAATACCATAGTCGCCCCATTCTCGACCGATACCAGATTGTTTATAACCACCAAACGGTAAATCTGGTGTACGTGGTGCTTTATTAATAATAACAGTACCTGCTTCGATACTGCGCGCAAGTTTTTTCAATGTCTCTTGGTCTTTACCGTATACATATCCTGCCAAACCATATTTTGTATCATTGGCAATTTGAATCGCTTGATCCAAATCTTTGTACGTAATCACAGGCATAACTGGTCCAAAAATCTCTTCTTGTGCAATTGTCATTTGATTGTCGACATCTGCAAAAATTGTTGGTTTCGCAAAATAGCCTGTTTCTAAGCCTTCTGGTTTTCCTAAACCACCATAGACAAGTGTTGCACCTTCATCAATTCCTTTTTGTATATAGGTTTGCACTTGGTTATATTGTTTTTCACTAACAATTGGACCCATTTCCGTTTCAGACAATTGTGGGTCGCCCACCTTAACATTTGCCATTTCAGCGGCTGCTTTTTCTAAAAAGTCATCTTTTAAATGTTCAGGAACAAGTGTACGTGTACCCGCTGTACATACTTGCCCTGTATTGTTTACAACTTTTGCAACCGCTGCTTGAACAGCTTCATCTAAATCAGCATCATCGAGCAGAATAAATGGTGATTTGCCACCCAATTCAAGCGATACTTTTTTGAAGTCTTTGCTCGCTTCTGCCATAATTTTAGAACCTGTACCACCAGAACCTGTAAATGATACCATACGAATATCTGGATGCTGACTCAACGGTGTACCAACACCTTCTCCATCACCATTTACGAGGTTGAATACACCTTTAGGTACGCCTGCTTCATCAAAGATCTCAGCAAGGATAATAGCTGAAAATGGTGTCATTTCTGATGGTTTCAACACAACTGGAGCACCTGCCGCAAAGGCTGCTGCTAACTTCAATGATGTCTGATTCGTTGGGAAGTTCCATGGTGTTACCAGTCCTGCTACACCAATCGCCTCTTTAACGATTAAGTTATCGCCACGACGTTCTTCAAATTCGAAAGTCTCTAACGCATCATATGCAGCTTGAAAATGTTTAAGCCCCATCTCATAATGTACTTTATCTGATTTTGTCACGGGTGTGCCTAGTTCTAAAGTCATCACATCAATCAAATCTTGCTTGCGTGCTTTATATGCTTCGATAATTCGTCCTAACATAGCTCGACGCTCTTCTACTGGCATATGACGGAATGATACATATACTTCTTTGGCTGCTTGCACTGCTTTGTCTACGTCGGCTTTGTTTCCTTTCGCAATGCATCCAAATACTTCTTCTGTTGCTGGATTGACAACATCGATTGTTTCGCCACTTTCACTCTCAATCCATGCACCATTAATATATTGTTTTGTATGATTTCTCATAGTTAAACACCTCTTATTTAAAAATCAGTATGATATGATTCTCTTTTCCCTTTTGATTAAATTTCAAACACAACTAAAAAGACCAGCGCCTTGAGTCAGCATTCTGGTCTTATCTATGTTTAACAGTTATTTATTGTGTTTCTTGTTCCAACTCCATATGTGTATGTGCCCAATCTTCCAAAGGGACTAATGCTTTAGCTAACGCCATCCCTTTATCTGTTAAATAATAACGGACAGATGGCGGGTTTTCTGAAATGACGTCTTTGACAAGTAACTTTGCATCTGCTAACTCGGATAATTTTAAAGATAGTGCCCGATTGGTGATAGGCTTTAAATCACGCTTCATATCGGAAAAGTGTGCAGACTGATCTGGGCACTTGTCGAGATAATGTAGAATAAGCCCATTCCAACTGCGCCCTAATATTTTAAATGTCGCTTCAATATATGGACAAACTTCCATAATAATCGCCTCACTTAATGAACTCTCGACGTACCATTAACTCTCGTTTACGCCTGTTGTTCTGTCCAAATATCAGCACCTAGCGCGCTTAATGTTTCAACAATATTTGAATAACCACGATAAATATGACGGACATTATAAATTGTTGTCACACCTTCAGCAAGTAACCCTGCAATAATCAAACATGCACCTGCGCGTAAATCACTTGCATATACATCCGTACCAACAAGTTGTGAAGGTTTAATTGTTGCGGTACCTTGATCAGCAGTAATTGCTGCATTCATATTTTGTAACTCTGGAACATGCTTGAAACGTTCTGGATAAATCGTATCCGTCACAAAGCTTGGACCATCTGCTAGGAATAACAATGGTGTAATGGGTTGTTGTAAGTCCGTAGCAAAACCGGGATACACAAGTGTCTTGATATCAACATTTTTATAAGGTGCTGTTGATTTAACGATCATATAATCGTCGCCTGATTCGATTTTAACACCTAATTCTTTTAATTTTACAGTTAACGGCTCAACATGTTCCGGGATAATGTTATCAATATACATTTCTTCTCCACATGCGGCTGCAATACACATGTATGTACCTGCTTCGATACGGTCTGGGATAATTGTATGACGGCTTCCTGATAAATGAGACACGCCTGTAATTTTAATCGTACTTGTACCAGCACCAGAAATTTTTGCGCCCAAACTATTCAGGAAGTTTGCAACATCAACAACTTCTGGTTCTTTTGCGGCATTTTCGATGATTGTTTGTCCTTCAGCACGTGTTGCAGCAATCATAATATTAATTGTTGCCCCTACACTTACGATATCTAAATAAATATTTGCACCAACTAGGCGTTCTGCTTCAAGTTTCATTGATGTATCATCAGACTCATCAATTGTAGCACCGAGTGCTTTGAACCCTTTGATATGTTGATCAATCGGTCTCGGCCCTAATGGACATCCACCTGGTAATCCAATCACACATTTATTGAATCGTCCCAACATCGCCCCCATCATATAATAAGATGCACGCAATGATTCGACCTTATTATTTGGGAGTGGCGCATTTTTAATATCAGTCGGATCTAACTGCAATGTACCCTCACTTAGATTCGTTTTTATATTCAAGTCTTCTAATAAACTTACTAATGTTTCAACATCTGATATTTCTGGCAATCCATCTAATGTTACTGGAGATTCAGCCATCAATGCAGCCGGTATGATTGCAACCGAACTATTTTTGGCACCGCTGATTTCTACCTTACCCTTTAATTTTTGGCCACCTCTAATTTTAATTACATCTTGTGCCATTTTTCAGAACTCCTTTTCACTCTCTTATAAACCTAGAATACCATATTTAAGGGCATTATAATGTAAAAATTTTCAAATTGCAAAATGTATTATTTTCGAAAAATTTATTGCATTCTCACATATTTTTAGTTCCCTATTTTAAGAGTCACAATGCATGATGACAAATATAGTGATATCGAGTTCATTTGAGATGCAAGGACAGAAAATGATTGTATACAAAGAAAACCTGAGAAACAATATCCAAAGATATCGCTTCCCAGGTTTTTATAGCCAACATGCAATGATGTGGTTTGTATGATTAACCTTTGAAGTTGTCCGCTTTGTTTGAAGTACCAAATTCACGGATTTTACCAACAACTGTTTCTTTAATCGCTTCACGTGCTGGTCCTAAATATTTACGTGGATCGTAAACTTCAGTGTCAGCTGCTAATACTTCACGAACACGTTTCGCTGAAGCAATTTGGTTTTCAGTGTTAACGTTGATTTTAGCAGTACCTAATGAAATAGATTTTTTGATGTCATGCGTTGGGATACCAGTACCACCGTGTAATACTAATGGTAAACCAGTTGATAAACCAATTTCTTCCATTTCTTTGAATCCTAAGTTTGGTTCACCTTTGTATGGTCCGTGTACTGAACCCAATGCAGGTGCCAACGTATCAATACCAGTTTCTTTCACTAAGTTTTGACATTCGATTGGATCTGCATAGATTACGCCGTCAGCTACAACGTCGTCTTCTTGACCACCAACAGTACCTAATTCAGCTTCTACTGATACACCGTGTTCGTGTGCGTATTCAACAACTTTTTTAGTAATTTTAACGTTTTCTTCATATGGTTCGTGTGATGCATCGATCATAACAGATGTGAAACCAGCATCGATTGCTTCTTTACATTTTTCGAAGCTTGAACCATGGTCTAAATGAATTGCCACTGGAATTGTAATTTCATAGTCGTGCATTAAACCTTCAACCATTTTTACAACTGTATAGAAACCACCCATGTAACGCGCTGCACCTTCAGATACACCTAAGATAACTGGTGCATTTTCTTCTTGTGATGCTTGTAAAATAGCTTGCGTGAATTCTAAGTTGTTTAAGTTATATTGACCTACTGCATAGCCATTTTCTTTTGCGTCGATTAACATTTCTTTCATTGAAACTAAAGGCATGTAAGTTCCTCCTTGAGTGCTTTTGCACTTATTTTTATATGTACAGTATAGCAAAATATAATCATCATTGCATACGAAATCAACTCGAAAAAAGTTTTTTTTGTGAAAAAAATCTCAATTTCAAAAATGTAAACGCATCCATTTTTTTACATTGCTTATTTCATATTATTTTTATAGAATGAACGCATGAAAACTATGATAAAACAGATTATTTTAAGGAGATGAATCTTCGTGTCGAAAATGTTAACAACACAATTGACAGGTGTATTTAACCGATTAGATGCACAATCACTCGATATACAAATGGCAGCACAAAGCTTGATTCAAGCAATTGGTGGTGAGGGACATATTTATGTAAAAGGGTATGGAGATATCAAGTCATTCGAATCCTACGTTTTGCACAGTGAAGAAAAGTTAAAAGCCAGTCGCACACTCGATAGCCTTTCTTCATTATCAGTGCTTGATTCGACAGATCGTGTGCTTTTGTTTGGCGAACATTATACTGAAGAAATGGCCGCAGATTTAACTCAACTGATTGATGATAATCGCGATGTTGTTGTGATTACAAACAAACCATCATCTGTTGACATTCCTGATCATCTCGTGCATTTTATCGACTTATCGACACCACGCCCACTCGTTTTCACAGAAGATTACGATAAAGTAGTCGTTCCACATTTAATCGCACTCAACTATATTTACTATGAAATCTACACACAAATGATTGAAATGATTCGTGATTTAGATTTATAACAAAAAAGTAGCGCCCATGTACATATACATGATGCGCTACTTTTTTAATGATTAATTATATAAAGCAGAATTTGCGACAGAACTTCGCAGCTCTACAAAATCAAAAAGCGATTTTACGCATCGCTCGGATTCTGCTCAATCCCTAAACGCTTCTTTCACAACCTCGTTAGTGAACGACTTCTTGTCCACGTTTATTCCATGTAAAGATAAAGCTTAATGTTGCTAAAATACTTACAACGATGAGTAGGATGAATCCTGCATCCCATCCCATGTTATCTACAACGATACCCATGATGATGTTCGCCATTACGGCACCACCTAAGTATCCGAATAAACCTGTTAATCCCGCAGCTGTTCCTGCTGCTTTTTTCGGTACATAGTCAAGTGCTTGTAAACCGATCAACATAACAGGACCATAAATTAAGAAACCGATTGTAACTAAAGCCAGGTTGTCAACAATTGGGTTACCTGCTGGATTTAACCAGTACACAGCAACTGCAATCGTCACACCAATCATAAAGATAAAGCCAGCTGGTCCACGACGTCCTTTGAACACTTTATCCGATAACCAACCGCATAGTAATGTTCCTGGAATACCGGCCCATTCGTACAAGAAGTATGCCCAACTTGAACCTTCTACATCGAAATGTTTCACATCGCTCAAGTAAAGTGGTGCCCAATCCAGCACACCGTAGCGTACAAAGTAAACAAAGATGTTGGCAACTGCAATAATCCAAACCCATTTATTGTTCAACACATATTTGAATAAGATTTCTTTTGTTGTAAGTTCTGTTTCAAATGTTGTTTTATCTTTTGTTGGGTAGTCATTACGGTAAGATTCAATCGGAGGTAACCCAACTGATTGTGGTGTATCTCTAATAAGGAAATATGACACAATGGCAACAATCATCGCAATAATTGCTGGGAAGATGAAGATACCTTCATATCCTTTCATATGGTCAAAACCTAGAACAGACATTAAATACACACCGAAAATAGCAAATGGCGCCATTAATCCGCCACCGACGTTATGTGCAACGTTCCAAATGGCTGTCTTACTACCACGTTCACTCACACTGAACCAATGAACAAGGACACGACCTGAAGGCGGCCATCCCATCCCTTGGAACCAACCGTTAAGGAATAGCATGATAAACATAATTGTAATACCCGACGTAAATGCAGGTACAAATCCCATCAATAAGTTAACAATTGCTGTTAACATCAAACCTAATACTAAAAATGTTCTCGCATTACTGCGGTCACTGACCGTTCCCATTACAAATTTACTGATACCGTAAGAGATGGAAACAGCAGATAATGCAAAACCTAATCCTGTTGTAGAAAACCCTTGCTCTGCCAAGTAAGGCATGGCAATTGAAAAGTTTTTACGCAATAAATAATAACCTGCATATCCTAGAAAAATCCCCATAAAAACTTGAAAACGTAACTTTTTGTACGTTTCATCTACATGTTGATCTGCCACTGGTTGTGCAGGTTTAGGTGGTTTTAAAAAGTTAAACATTAACAAAAACCCTCCGATCATGTTGTTATATGATAAAAAGTTAAGACATATAGATTTTAAAGATAGTTAAAATAATTGTCAATAACATCTGAACTATTTTTGTAAACGATTACACATTTATTCTTTAATTTAATAAAGAATTTATAATAAACCACAACAAAAAGGCTGGCATCTCTTTCAAACGAGAGAAACCAGCCTTTTATTTATTCTATTATTTATCTTGTTGTGCTACACAAGCACCGATGAAATTTTTGAAAATCGGTTGTGGACGATTTGGGCGTGATAAAAATTCTGGGTGGAACTGACATGCGATAAAGAATGGGTGATCTGCTAACTCAACCATTTCTACCAATCGACCGTCAGGGCTTGTTCCTGAGAAAATCATACCCGCTTCTTCTAGGCGCTCACGATATGCATTGTTGAACTCGTAACGGTGACGATGACGTTCTTCAATTGATGTTTGTCCATAGATTTTTTCAGCTAACGTACCTGGTTTAATCTCACATGGATATAATCCAAGTCTCAAAGTACCACCAAGATCCTCAATATCTTTTTGTTCTGGTAATAAATCAATCACAGGATATGGTGTGTTTGGATCCAACTCAGCTGAATGTGCATCTGATAATCCAACCACATGACGTGCATATTCAACCGTTGCCAGTTGCATACCTAGACAAATGCCGAAGAATGGTAATTTGTTTTCACGCGCATATTTAATTGCTGAAATTTTACCTTCACTTGCACGGAAACCAAAACCACCTGGTACTAGAATACCGTCGACATCGTGGAAGTATGATGCTGCATTTTCATCTGTTACTTCACTTGAGTCAATCCAGCGAATCTCGATATCCTTCATATATTGGTAACCGGCATGTTTTAATGCTTCTGCAACTGATAGATACGCATCTTGTAATGCTACATATTTACCAACTAATGCGATTGTTACCTTGCCTTCTAGGTTGTTTACAACATCTAGTAAATGTTTCCACTCATCTAGTTGTGTATCACGTTCAACTTCTAAACCTAAGCGATCAATCACAATATCATCCATATTTTGACGACTTAATTGTAATGGGATTTCGTATAACGATTCCGCATCACGACATTCAATAACATTTTGTTTATCAATATCACAGAATAGCGCAATTTTGTCTTTTAAGTCTTGTGTCATTTCATATTCTGTACGCACAACGATTAAGTCTGGTTGAATACCTAAACCGCGTAATTCTTTCACACTGTGTTGTGTTGGTTTTGTTTTCATTTCTCCAGCTGCTTTGATGTATGGTAATAATGTACAGTGCACATACATGACATTTTCACGACCTAAGTCACTGCGAATTTGACGAATTGCTTCGATGAAAGGTAATGACTCAATGTCACCTGTTGTTCCACCGATCTCAGTGATAACAACATCTGCGTTCGTACTTTCTCCAGCTAATAAAAGACGTGACTTAATTTCATTTGTGATATGTGGAATCACTTGTACTGTTCCACCTAAATAGTCACCACGACGTTCTTTTTGTAAAACGTGTGAATATACTTTACCTGCCGTTACATTCGAATATTTGTTTAAGTTAATATCGATAAAACGTTCATAGTGTCCTAAGTCTAAGTCTGTTTCAGCACCATCATCTGTGACAAACACTTCTCCGTGCTGGTATGGACTCATTGTACCTGGGTCAACATTCAAATAAGGGTCAAACTTTTGAATTGTGACTTTCAGTCCTCTGTCCTTTAACAAACGTCCAAGTGATGCAGCAGTAATCCCTTTACCGAGTGAAGATACAACGCCACCCGTTACAAAAATAAATTTAGTCATGCAATAAATCCTCCTCAACAGTTTTCAATAGTTACATCGCCCTACCAACATGATGGGTGCTTTTAAAAATAAAAAAAGTTCCCTCTCACAATGTCCAGTTTGTAAGGGGGAACGTTTACGTCTACTGTGTCGTAACACAGCTCTATTAAAGGTCGAAGTGAACAAATTCACTTTCTGACGTATCGGTTTATTCAATCGTCCTAATTAAAGGAGCCCGACTAAAATTTTATCACTTTGAATCAAAAAGTCAATAAACTTCCGATATGAAAAATTAATTTTTATCATAAGTCTCTATTAACTTTCGATTGTTTCATGACAACCTTCGAGAGTATGAAGAACAAACGTGATAGATCTAACGTGTCTCTATCTCATTTCTCTCCTTATAACGCCTCGTCTTCTTCTAACTCATCATCTTCTTCTAGTTCATCATCGTAAGTTTCGTCGATCTCTTCCTCGTCTTCTTCTACGACAAGATCAGATTCTTCAATCTCATCTTCAACATGTTCATCTTCTGGGTCATTTAACTCTTCTTGATCATCCGTACGATTTGGAATATTATCATCGCCTTCTGAATCATCTTCACCAAGTAATGTTAAGTTTTTATCTTCTTCATCATCTTCATCAAGAATTTCAAATTTTTGGATTGTTGGTGCAATCTTTTCTTCAATATCGTCTACTGAATACCAGTCACGAAGACCCCATACGTTATCACCAACACTCAAAAAGCGACCATCTGTGTTTAAGTCTGTGTAGAATTGAACGACACGATTTTCAATTTGTTCATCTTCGTAATGTCCAATTCGTTTGAATGAATCAATAATATCGTATAAGTTCATTGTTTCGTTCTGTTCGCTTAGCAATGTATAAGCCATATCGATAAATGACTTTTCGTCCATCATTTCTTGTGTGTATTCTTGTAATTTCATCAGCATATCTTCCTTTCAAAGATTCGCGTTTATTATGTTCATATCTTACTGCAATAAACCGTGAGACCAAATCTTTATGACAATCTCACCTTTACATCATTAACTATAACAAAAATAGATTATAAATGACTGTGGCGCTTTTCGCAATGTTTTACAAAGCTCTTTTTATATTTCTTTCCTAGTAATTGATATACTTTTCAAATGTACGATAATCGTCTGTCGCCATAGTCTCGACAAAGTTACTCTTCTCAAATAGCGGTTTCAATTGATGATTAGGTCCAAACAATGTGACTTCAATCACTTTGATATCTTCAAAGTTTTTACGCACGTATGTCGCCAATTGTCGAAGTGCATTTTGTGCGACACCTGTTGATTGATAACGCTCATCTACGTAGACAGAACGAATAATAAGACGATGTTCAAATTGCTCTAATGCGATAAAGCCAACTTTTTCGCCGTTTAACATTAAATCGACAACATCAAACGTACTTGACGTAGACGCTTCTTGATATTGAAGTTTGAGCGATGAGACATATTTTGCATCCAAATCTAAATAGTAAAGGCGCTCTTTTCCAATCGGTCCTTCTTCTTTCGTAGCAGCATGCATAAACCCAGCACGTTCATACAAGTTCCATGCAGCAGCATTTTCAGCATCGACAACTAAATATAGATGGTTGAATCGTGGAAAAACTTCTTGAACATATTGTGGTAGAATCATCATCATTTTAGTGCCATATCCATGACCTTGATAACGTTCATTAATCGATAGCGAACGAACATACACGACCTCTTCTGGTGTATCGTATCCTTCATGTTGATAATGTTTGTGAAGAACGAAAAAACCAATCACTTCATCTTGTGTGTTCAACACAACATTCGCAACACGATTTTCATCTTCCAGTGCTTCATCAAGGACTTCTATGGGTAAAGATGAGTAGATACGTTGTCTTTCACTCAACTCAAAGTTGTTTAAGGCATCACGGTATTGCTTGTCATAGGATTGTATAGTAATATCATCAAAGCGCTTACTTTTTGTCATAGAAAACTCCACCCTTTAGCATTATACTTTATTGATATCATACACTATTTTCGTAAGTTCAAAACACATATCACATATAAAAATGGAAATTTTCTAAACGTACAACGAGTAATTGCAAGGCATAGGTTGATTCATCACATATCAATTTTCTAGGTGACGTCTCGGTCTAAGCTTCTACATCAATTTGACTTTTAGAAAGGGGATACTATGAATCAATCATTATCAAAAAAGAAAAAGCATCGTAATATTGTTTATACTGTCGCTTTCTCTATCATCTTGCTTTTAACGCTCATAGCTGCTGTCTTCCCAAAAGGTTTTGGTAACTATGCGCAACACGTTTATGATTTTTTAGCTATTAATTTTGGCTGGCTTTTCCTAATTATCGTATTTGTTTTAGATATATTTTTAATCTTCCTTGCTACATCGCGTTACGGTCGTTTTAAATTGGGACCAGACGACGAGGAACCGGAATTTTCATTTATTTCGTGGATTGGGATGTTATTCTCAGCAGGTCTTGGTGTAGGAATCGTCTTCTGGGGCGTTGCCGAACCACTTACACACTACTTACATTCCCCTTTCCCAGATAGTGTTAAAGGGGAATCTGTAGAATCGGCACGCTTAGCAATGGGATATACATTCTTCCACTGGGGCATCTCCCAATGGTCGATCTTTGCGATGAGTGGTCTCATCGTTGCCTACTTCCAATTCCGTAAACAACGTGACGGACTTATTTCAACAGCAATGGAACCCGTCTTCGGTGAAACATACCGACGTCCATTTCGAAATGGGATTGATATCCTTGCAATTATCGCAACAGTAATGGGGATTGCGACATCAATCGGGCTTGGAATTCTTCAGATCGCAGGTGGCTTGAATCATGTCTTTCATGTTCCGAACAATACAGTCACACTGATTGTCATTACCTTGCTTATGACAGGCATTTTTCTCAGTTCTGCACTCACAGGTATTGAACGTGGTGTGAAATGGCTGAGTAATTTGAACATTATCATTGGTGCTGCATTGCTCATTTTCATTTTTATTTTCGGAGACTTACGATTCATCGTAGAAACTTTCACTGTATCGATTGGCGACTATATCTCTCATTTTGTAACGTATAGTTTGCGCATCGATCCTTACTCAGGTGACAACAGTTGGATTCAACAGTGGACCGTTTTCTACTGGGCATGGGTTATTTCTTGGTCTCCATTCATCGGTGGTTTCGTCGCTCGTGTCTCTCGTGGTCGTACAATACGTGAATTCGTAGTTGGTGTACTCATTATTCCACCATTAATCTCATTTACTTGGATTGCTGGGTTTGGTGGGACAGCTATTAACTGGGCTTTACACAAAAACTCAGATATCGCACAAGTTGTCGATAAAGATTATACGGTTGCGCTTTTTGAATTGTTGCGTAACTTCCCATTGTATGAAGTAACAAGTGCTTTGGCGATTATTTTAATTTTTACATTCATCGTGACAAGCGCCGACTCAACAACACATATCGTATCAGGCATGGCAACAGGTGGTGTAGAAAACCCAAAACGCAAACACAAGCTTGTATGGGGGCTTTTAATCGGCGGTATTTCACTTGCGTTGACAGTTGCAGGTGGCTTAACAAGTCTACAAACGGCTTCTGTTGTCACAGGTTTACCTTTCTCTATCATCCTATTGCTGATGATTTTCTCATTGATGCGGGCATTACATCGTGAACCGACCGAGCATTTTAAAATGACGCATATTGATGATGAAAAAGACTTTTCTAAGACAATTGAAGAACGCGAGAAAAATGATGAAATGTAATGCATAATCAAGGCTGACGAGATACGTATCGAGCCACTAGATAAATTGACATGTCTACCTTATATTTTCCGTTCACTGAACCACCGAAAATGTAAGGTAGACAGTATATTGAGAGAGTCAAAAATAATATCTCCTAACTGTGCAAACACAAGATTGTAAAAAACAATTTTTCCAATCATAGATACTGTCCTTTTACATTAAATTCATTTAATATGTATATGTAAATATAAATGAAGAGGTGACGCTTAATGCGAATCGGTATTGATGCGGGTGGGACATTGATCAAAATGGTCATTGAACAAGATGACCAGCGTAACTATCAAACGTATCTATCTACACAACTAGAAGAAGTTGCGGCATGGCTCAATGACCAACCATGCGAAGATATCCATATCACAGGTGGTAAGGCGAAAATGTTAAATGACCTACTCAACTGTGAAGCAAAGTCTTATATTGAATTTGATGCTGCTGCAAAAGGCATTCAAATTTTACTGAAAGAGCAAGGAACACAACTAGATCGTTACATTTTCTCAAACGTAGGCACAGGCACATCCATTCATCTATCCGATAGTTCAGGTCAACAACGTGTTGGTGGGATTGGAACTGGTGGCGGAATGATTCGTGGTCTTGGGTATCTACTTACCCAAATCGATGACTACGAAACTTTAACAAATCTTGCTCAAAATGGGAATCGTGACATTATCGATCTAAAAGTAAAACATATTTATAAAAATGATACGCCCCCTATTTCAGGTGAATTGACTGCCGCAAACTTCGGACATGTCCTTCATAACTTGGATAAAACTTTTACAGATGCCGATAAGCTTGCCTCTGTCATGGGCGTAGTTGGTGAGAGTGTGACAACAGTATCCATTCACGTGGCACGTGAACATCAAGCTGAAGATGTCGTATATATTGGCTCTTCATTCCATAACAATCCATTATTACAACAAGTTGTTACGGACTATACAATCTTGCGTGGCTTCAAACCGCACTATTTAGACAATGGTGCTTTTTCAGGCGCACTAGGAACACTATATCTCTAACCAAAAAAAGTGGGAAAACAAACCTTTCGTTAGGTCGTTCTCCCACTTTTTTATTCATTAAAATGTTAATTCATTCGCTAACTTCTGAGCAGATACGATTGTGCCAACTACGCCTGGTTTTACATCGATAGCCACATAACGATTATCATCACGTAATTCATCGAGCCATTCGGCAAAAACTTCACCTTCCACATCAATGAGTTCAAACGCATCAAAATCTTCTTCGGCCACTCTCTCAGCACGCTTACTCAAACTCCATACAGGCATGAAGTGAGATTGTTCGAAGTTATCATTCTCATCATAAACCACCGCAAAATGCTTCATCCCTTTTTGTGTCAAACCATAAACTGTGTCTGACTTAGCAACATCTTGTACAAACTCACGTACACGAATGTTATCCAAATCCGTCATAATCTCATTCATTGCTTCAACAATCTTAATCTCGTGTCCGGCTGCTTTATCTGTCACATTCACGAGCGCTTCATCATCATCGTCGAACATATCATCTAATTCATAAGTTGCAAAACGATCAATATCCATGGTGATGATCTTATCGAAAGCAACATCAAACGTCTCTAAATACTCAGTTGCAAATGCCTCACGTGTCCAAAAACAGAAATAAGGACGATCTCGATACATGTGCTTAACAATCTTTTTGTCTTTGACTGCAATAAAAAATTGCTCGTTCGTTAAAATATCTTTATAAAAACGTTCACCTTTATAAGACATGCTATACCCTCCACTTGTTGGTTCTCTTCATCGACTATAAATGACACCGATGATTCCGTCAATGCCTGATGGCACTCAATAATTCAATCTTTTGAGAGACTTGAATATACTTGAATAACCGTCATATTGACAATACCTAATTAGTTAGACTATAACATACTTTAGACATATAACCTAGACACGAGGTTGTGAGAGAAGCGCTTAGAATTTGAGCTGAACCCAAGCAATTTTCAAAATCGCTTTTTGATTTTGGGAGAATTGCGACGTTCTGTCGAAAATTCTGCTTCTCGAACACTGACATCACGAGGTTGTGAAAAGAACGCTTAGGAATTGAGTCCCGCTTCTTCAAGGAATTGTTGTTCATATGCTTCAATATCTGCTTCACTGTCCGCATGCCAAATACAGCCAAATCGTGAATCAACATGTTTATCTGTGTACCAATCTCCATCATAATATGACAATGGGAAAAGGACACCTTTTTCGATAAATGTTTTAATAGCTGCATAGAAACGGTCATTATCCCCTTTCGCCACATAACTATAAAACTTATGATAGGCACCTTCTAAGTTATCGGAAAGTAACAACATACTCGTAGAGCCGTTTTGTCGATAGTTTAAGTCAATTGCAAAGACTTGACCATCTGCATCTTCTAATAGGTCAAATCCCGCCACACCAATAAAGCCTTCTTCAACTGCTCGTTCCATAAGTGCTCGTCCAGCATCTATGATTGTCTGTGGTACGTGTTGGGCATTAACGTTACCTTGATAGAAGCCGTATTCATTCGTTAATTGTTTTGCAGCACCTAAATAAATAATACCTTTATCTGGATGTTTCGCAAACTGCACACAATAGTTATCCACGATATCAATACACTGTTCAATAATCAATGTATCCGTCGCTGTTTTCGCTTTCTTCACACGTGAAATGGCCTGTTCTAGTTCTGCTTGTGTGTAACAAATCATCACACCATACCCACCAGCTGTTGGTAAGTCATCTCCTGGTTTAATAACAACTGGTAAGTCCCAGCGACGAACTGCTTGTTCAAATTCGTTAAACGGCACCACTTCACGCTTTGGCAAGTATTTGCCATCTGTCCATTCTGGTATTTTTGACTTGTTATTCAAATCAATAAAAGTCTGTTTATTCATCGCATACTTGTCAGCAGGGACGATATCATCACCATGTACATATTGAAAATAAACTTTCCGTCCCTCTTCATATACAAGTCGTTGTAACAAAGTTTCATATGATGTTTGATCTCTAAAAGAATACAAATTATCAGGAATACGACGATGAATCATCGCAAATAATTGCGCTAACTTATCTGTCACACTTGCTTCATGAACAATTACGGGCATATCCGCTATCAGCAATTCTCTCGCAGATAAGAAGTTAGATTGATGTTCATCGGGTTCTAACCAAGGGTTCGACACATATGAAGGTCGAGATGAATATACGACATCACTTGAATACAACTCAGACATCGTCAAATAAGACTGGGTATTTTTTACATCGGTCATAATAAATGCTCCCTTAATAATTGATGTTCTTGTTGTATTTTCTCAAGTTGCGCTGGATCTTGAATTAATTTTGCGCCCATCAACGCAATAATCTTTGCCCCTTTAATTAGCGCCTTATCACCCATCGGACTAGCTGCAGCTTCTCTAAAACGATGTGTATGGCCTACTAAGCTTCTTGGACCAATTTTTACATGCGGATGAATTGTTGGTACAACGTGACTTACGTTACCTGTATCTGTTGATCCAAATCCAAAGTCATCATGACTGACTTCTTCACCGAGTTCCGTTGCATATTTCTCAAATAGGTCATCTAACAATGGTGCTTTAATAAATTCATTTACACCATTTTGAATCGGTCCAAATTCATAGTTACAGCCTGTTTGTAGTGCAGCCCCTTTGGCAATATCGTGCACACGTTCAGTGAGAACATCCAGTGACTTTCGTGTTGTCCCTCTCGTGTAAAAACGTGCATGTGTAAAGTCAGGAATAATATTCGCTGCTTTCCCACCATCTAAGATCACACCATGTACGCGTTCAGACGGTTGAATGTGTTGACGTAACTGAGCAACACCGTTGAAGAAGCTTAACATTGCATCGAGTGCGTTACGTGCTTCATACGCATTTTCTGAAGCATGCGCACTACGTCCGAAGAACTTAATATCCAACACGTCAACTGCAAGAGTATGAATCGTTGGGTACGTTTCATTGCCCGGATGTATCATCAATGCTACGTCAACATCTATAAGCCCTTCTTTAACATACGACGCCTTGGCAGAGCCGTTTTCGCCGCCTTCTTCTGCTGGACAGCCGTATACGACAACAGTCCCACCAATCTCGTCGACAACATGTTTCAATGCAACACCAGCTAATACACTGGCTGTTCCGATAATGTTATGTCCACAAGCATGTCCAAGTCCAGGTAACGCATCATATTCAGCCAAAAAGCCAATTCTTGGACCCGGTTTATCAGATTGGTAAGTTGCAATAAAGCCCGTCGCATGACCAGCAATATCACGTGTCACTTCAAAATCATGTTGCTTTAAATGATCAATTAATAATCGTGATGCGAATAGTTCTTCATTTCCTAATTCAGGGCGCTCATGTATTTGATGACTCATGTCCAAATAGTTCAGCCTATGGTTATCTATATAGTCTAGGATCTGTTGTTTTACTGTTATCAATGCAAAAAGCTCCTTTCAAAAAAATATCAACCTTGTACGAGCGCTACATTTATCAAGTGCGGTATGTACAAAGTTGATAATATCTTGTCCACGTCATTTATCTGTCAGCTAACTTGCTGTTGGATTTAGCACCTTTATCGTCACCGATGAGGTTGCAGGGCTTCACAGGGCCAATTCCCTCCACCACTCTTGATAAATTATATTTAATTATTACTTATTCTATCGGATTTACGATCATTTGTCATGTCATTTTTTCAATATTTTCTAAAATCTTTGTAAACGAGTTATTTCCGTCTACTCGACAGCATATCCTATACATAGAACCTTTTATTGTTTTCAAATCTATACCCACATATTCAAAATTCAAATCATGTCCCTGTTAGTTTCTTCTGAATATGATAAAATAACGATAAACTATAAAGGAGGCGTTATCACAATGCCAAAAATGAATGTTGAAAGTTTTAACCTAGACCATACTAAAGTTGTTGCCCCTTATATCCGCTTAGCTGGTAAAATGACTGGGAACAACGGTGACGAAATCCACAAATACGATATTCGTTTTAAACAACCAAACAAAGAACATATGGACATGCCAGGCTTACACTCATTAGAACATTTAATGGCAGAGAATATTCGAAACCATTCAGACAAAGTGGTTGATTTAAGTCCTATGGGCTGTCAAACAGGTTTTTACGTCTCATTTATTAATCATGATGACTATGAAGATGTATTAAACATCATTGAAAAAACGATTCAAGATGTCCTTAATGCAACAAAAGTTCCTGCTTGCAATGAAGTACAATGTGGCTGGGCTGCTTCTCACTCATTAGAAGGTGCAAAAGTAATTGCACAAGCTTTTTTAGACAAGCGTGATCAATGGCACGATGTCTTCGGTGAAGGATAAAGTAAATTAAACGTAAAAAACACGGATGCAATTGCACCCGTGTTTTTTGGATTAAAGTTTGCGTATCCATGCCATTAAGACAAATTGCAATGGAAGCCGACCATATAAAACGGATTTTGGTAACACTTTGTCACCAAGTGGTAATCCCTGACGTGCCATATAAATATTAGCTGGGAATACTGCCCATAAAAATGCAATCATCGCATGTTTAAACCAGTATCCAGGTTTTCTCAACGCCAAGCCAATACCAAAGATCAGTTCCATGACACCCGTTATCCATACAATCTCCTTCTTAAACGGTAAATAGTGCGGCACAATATTTGTGAAGTTACGTTCACGTTTAAAGTGTAAGTAACCCGCCCCCGTAAATAAGATTGCTAACAGTTGTCGACTTATCCATTTCATTATATTCAATCCTTTATACTTATTTTGTAATCACTTCGTGAATTAATGTAGGTGTTTCTCCACGATCACTAATTGTGATATTATCATATAATTTTTCTTTCACTTGTTCAACATCTTCTTGGTTTGCATAAATTGTTAATAGTGATTCGCCTTCTTCAACTTTGTCGCCAACTTTTTTATTTAATACAAGACCTACAGCTAAGTCAATTGTATCTTCTTTTGTTTGACGGCCTGCACCTAACATCATAGAAGCAATACCAATTTCATTTGCAATCATTTCAGACACAACACCAGATTGTTTAGCTGGCAATTCGAACGTGTATTTCGCAGTTGGTAACTTAGATGGATCATCTACAACAGATGCGTCTCCACCTTGATTGCTCAAGAAAACTTTGAATTTTTCAAGTGCTTTACCGTTCTCAATGACACCTTTTAACAATTCACGTGCTTCATCTAATGTCTCAGCTTTTTCAGCTAATACGACCATTTGAGAGCCAAGTGTTAAAACTAATTCTGTTAGGTCTTCTGGTCCTTCACCTTTCAATGTGTCAATTGCTTCTTTCAGCTCAAGCGCATTACCAATAGCACGACCAAGTGGTTGGCTCATATCAGAAATAATCGCCATCGTGTTACGTCCAACTTGGTTACCAATTTTTACCATTGCGTTTGCCAGTTGTTCAGCATCTTCAACTGTTTTCATAAATGCACCGTTACCCGTCTTAACATCTAATACAATCGCATCTGCACCTGCAGCAATCTTCTTACTCATAATTGAAGATGCAATTAATGGAATTGAGTTGACCGTACCTGTTACATCACGTAGCGCATAGATTTTTTTATCAGCAGGTGTTAAGTTCCCTGTTTGACCGATAACTGCAAGATGATCTTCATTTACTAGCTTAATAAACTCATCTTCAGAGATTTCAACGTGGAAGCCTTCAACCGCTTCTAATTTATCAATCGTGCCACCTGTATGACCCAATCCACGACCACTCATTTTTGCTACTGGAATTTCTAATGCAGCCACTAATGGTGCTAGCACAAGTGTTGTTGTATCACCGACACCACCTGTTGAGTGCTTATCTACTTTGATACCATTTATATCAGAAAGATCGATTTGATCACCAGATTCTACCATTGCCATTGTCAGGTCTGCACGTTCCTCATCAGTCATATCTTGGAAGAAAATCGCCATCGCTAAACTCGACATTTGATAATCAGGAATATCACCATTCGTATATCCGTTCACAAAAAACTTAATCTCTTCCGTTGTCAATACTTCTCCGTCTCGCTTTTTTGCGATAATGTCTACCATTCTCATGATTATTCTCCTCTTCTCTATTTACATTTAAACAATATATTTAAATATCATTTATTTTGTAAGCCTTTTCTATTTCATTATAAACGATTATATTTCATTTGATAAATAATTCGTGTTATAAATCGGAAATATTTTGATTAAGCCCCCCTAAGAGATTGTGAGAGAAGCGATTAGAATTTGAGCAGAATCCGAGCGATGCGTAAAATTGCTTTTTGATTTTATCGAATCGTGAAATTCTGTCGAGAATTCTGCTTCTCGAACACTGACATCACGAGGTTGTGAAAAGAGTGATTAGGGATTGAGCAGAACCTAAGCAATTCTTAAAATCGCTGGAATTACGACGTTCTGCCGAAAGCCCTGCTTCTTGAACACTGACATCACGAGGTTGTGAGAGAAGCG
The DNA here is from genome assembly GCF_025558585.1 of Staphylococcus sp. IVB6214. Lineage (NCBI taxonomy): Bacteria > Bacillati > Bacillota > Bacilli > Caryophanales > Staphylococcaceae > Staphylococcus > Staphylococcus sp. IVB6214. The sequence goes on from NZ_CP094723.1 coordinate 1,701,938, forward strand.
GTTATAATTTGAGTGGAGGTGTTTAATTCGTTCTTCATTCTTCTAGTAACTCTAATCGACATTTCAGAGTAGGTCTGTTATCTTTAAAGTAATCCAATATAAAAATAAATGATTTTAAGGAGCTGTTTGTTATGACACAAGGTACACCACATATTCAACCAAATGGAACAAAAATTGCTAAAACGGTTTTAATGCCGGGAGATCCATTGCGTGCAAAATATATTGCGGATAACTTCTTAGAAAATGTAGAACAGTTCAATGATGTACGTAATATGTTTGGTTATACAGGCACATACAAAGGGAAGGAAGTCTCTGTGATGGGTTCTGGTATGGGGATTCCAAGTATCGGTATCTATTCTTACGAGTTATATAACTTTTTCGATGTAGACACAATTATTCGTATCGGTTCTTGTGGCGCAATGCAAGAAGACATTCAACTTTACGATATTATCATTGCACAAGGCGCATCAACGAACTCAAACTTTGTTGATCAGTATCAAATCCCAGGTAACTTCGCACCACTAGGTGATTTTGACTTAATTGTTAAAGCAAAAGAAAAAGCTGATGCAATTGGCGCACGTACTCATGTTGGGAATGTCTTATCTTCAGACACATTCTACAATGCAAATGCTGACTTCAACCAAAAATGGATTGATATGGGCATCTTAGGTGTAGAAATGGAATCAGCAGGACTCTACTTAAATGCAATTCAAGCAGGCAAAAAGGCATTGGGTATCTTCACAGTTTCTGACCATTTATTACGTGATGAAGCAACAACACCTGAAGAACGTCAAAATTCATTTACTCAAATGATGGAAGTAGCACTTGAAATCGCTGAATAATTCACTCTTATAAAATGTTTATCCCCACAATCATGGTGTCATGCCATGATTGTGGGGATTTTTTATTTCTCTTATTTATTCAGTGCCGCATCAACCGCTTCACGTGTGGGAATACCACCTTGTGCACCTAACGCAGTTACCGCAAAGCTAGATGCCATATTGGCAAACTGTATGGCTGTTTCAAGTGATTGTCCTTCACTCAATGCAACTGCAAGCGTACCGTTAAATGTGTCACCTGCACCAGTCGTATCTATCACATCACATGGGTAAGCAGGTACCATTTGGCGTGTTTGATCGAAATACGTCGCACCTTCTGCGCCAAGTGTCACTATCAGTTGATTTGGATATTGTGCTAACGCATCGTCAATTGATGCACCAAACAATTGCTGACACTCACTTGCATTCGGTGTCAAATAAGTCACCTTATTTAATAAATGAATATCTATTGCACGGTAAGGTGCCGGATTTAATATCACTTGCAACCCCAATCGAGCGGCTTCATCAATCACCGCTTCAACTGTTTCAGCTGGTATTTCTTGTTGCATCACAATGATGTCGCCCTTTTCAAACTGCTGTAAAATAGGCAATACAACTTCAGGTATCATTTTATTGTTTGCTGCAGGTACGACAATAATGCGATTATCTTGTTCATATAATGTAATGTGCGCTGTTCCAGAGTGTTCTCCTTCAATGATTTGCATATAATCTACATTGACACTATGTTGTCTAAAATTATTAAGAATCGTTTGTCCAAACGCATCATCACCTACTGCACCAACGATGTAGACATCTCTGTCACGTTTCAAACGAGCAGCTGCCACTGCTTGGTTTGCGCCTTTTCCCCCCGGCGCCATATATAAAGTCTCTCCTAATACCGTTTCACCTTGATCAGGTATCACTTGCGTCTGTACTGTTAAATCCATAGACGCACTTCCGATGACAATAATTTTATGTGTCATAGTTACTTATCCTCGCTATTCTATAAAAAATGACTTTTCATATTCGGTAGGTTCTACCCATGTTGTTGACCATAATTTATCACGATTACTAGCAAATGTACGGTAACCTAAGTTACGTATTGGCTTAGGGACAAGCCATAATAAAAGTGCAAACCATTTGTACCCACCTAACGCCCGTAACATATGTACGATAGCTGTTGATTCAAAAGTAAGCTCTTTTCCACGTTGTAACACAACACTGTTTTTCTTTGTAACACCTGATTGCTGTGCTTCTAATACTTGACCCGCCTTGCCCTTCAGCGGTGCGAATTGATAGCTTCTCGGTAATCCATGACGAATTAACCATATCGCATAGTTATAACAATACACACATTTATGATCATAATAAATAATTGGCATTATACTCACCTCAACTTTATTTTAACGTTTCTCTAAAAAGATAGAAAAGAATTCCACTCAAAAAAATTGTGGCCAGCAAAATATATTATTTGCTGAACCACAATTGTCTATATTATTTCTTATTCCAATGCTTGTTGTTGTTGGAAATAGACCTTTTCTTCTTTTGTTAATTGAATGATTTTGAAGCCGATAAAACCATAAATAATTGAAATAATAGGAACGACATAATTCAAAATCGCAAATGGTGCATACTCAATCACATGTACATTTAGTGTTGTTAAGATGAACACACCACATGTATTCCAAGGAACAAAAACAGATGTTAATGTCCCACCATCTTCTAGCGCACGTGATAAGTTTTTCGGATGTAGCCCTTTATCAATAAATGTTGAAACGTACATACGTGATGGTACAATAATTGAAATATATTGTTCTGAACAAGATAAATTCGTACCGAAACATGAAATGATCACGGATGCAATCAGCGTACCTGTATTTTTAGCAAACTTTAAAATAACTGAAATTAAGGCTTTCAACATTCCTGAATACTCGAGTAGTCCACCAAATGTCATCGCAACAAGTGTCAATGAAATGGTATAGAACATCGACTCGAGACCACCACGATTGAACAACTCATCAATTGTTTTATTGCCAGATTCTAACACATAACCTGTCTGCAATGACTGAACAGCTGTTGCTAAAGAATCACCTTGTACAAAGATTTGTGTAAAGAAACCAAGTACAATACCTAACACGATAGCTGGTATCGCTGGCACTTTCAACGCAACTGCAATAATGACAATGAGTGGTACAAGTAATAACCATGGAGAAATAAAAAACGAATCATCAATGGCATTCATAATGCTATCGATACGTCCACGATTCAAATGATCACTGCCATACATCTGTCCTAAAACGAAGAATACAACCAAACTGATCACTAACCCGGGTATTGTTGTATAAAACATATGTTTGATGTGATCGAATAAATCAACGTTTGTTAACCCTGAAGCTAAGTTCGTCGTATCAGATAACGGGCTCATCTTATCACCGAAATATGCCCCTGAAATAACCGCACCAGCTACCATACCTGGTGACAATCCCATACTAATACCAATCCCCATTGATGCAACACCTACTGTTGCCATTGTCGACCAAGAACTTCCGATTGCTAATGATACGATACCACAGATCACAACAACGACTGCTAAGAAATACGTTGGTGAAATCAGTTTTAAACCATAATATATCATTGCAGCAACGACACCGCTACCAATCCACGCACCGATGATCAAACCGACCAGCATGATGATCACTACGGCAGGCAATGCATGTTTGATCCCCTTGTACATCATCTCTTCTACTTCTTCCCATTCATAACCGTGAAACATCGTCACAATTATTGCGACAGTTGTTCCAATGAGTAAAGGAATATGCGGTGCTTGTTGCAGCTTTACCACAGTAAAGAGCATTGCAACAATCATAATGCTAAGCGTCAATAGTGCATACCAAACATTTATCTCTTTCTTATTACGTTTCTTAATATTCAATTTTAACCTCTCCCCTTCACTTAAAATGCAAGCGATTACAAATATCATACTATGACTCAATTTCTTCTGCAAGAATTTTCGGAATATTTGATATCTATACGATTATATTGATGTAAAAAAGAAGTCTCGCTTACTTTGGATAAACGACACTTCTTCATATAATTATTTTTTAGCTTGAATAATACGTGTATATTTCAACATTTGTTGCGTGTATGTTTCTTTCACTTCTTGAGGCGTTAAGTATGTCACACCGACAATATGCCAATTAGGATTGAAACGATAAAATGAATCCTTATCACGACTCCATTTAATCATACTGCCATCCTTGTTATAGCGTGGCAACGTCATCTCATAACCTTCTAACACATTGATGTACGTCTGGAAAATATCTGGATCAATGCGTTCAAACTGATCGACAACTAAATATTGTCGGTCTGATTTTGGCATTAATTCAGTAATAAACCCTTCACGATAATATAATGCTCCTGCCTCATTCGGCAAATATCGACCATACAACATCTCTTCAGAAAAATCTGGATGGCCGACTGTCATCACAGGTGTCGCATTCGCTTTCTCTACTAGAGAAGTCGCTGCTTTGAGACCTTCTGTTTTATCATCAGCCAATAATAGAATAAACGGCTTTACATCCTCTTCCTTAGGCAACTCATAATCAGCTTTCACAGTTTCAAACTGTCCTTTGAGACCATCATTTTCACTCATCTCCATCATCGCATGATACTGCGTTGGTGTTAAGCTCGCAATAGCTTGCTTCGCATTTTCTTGTAAGAAATAGAGATTTTTAAGTTTGGGATGTTTATTTAATGTCATCAAACTCATCGGATGAATATCTTCAAGATAACGTATCTCAATCGCTGTACTATTCGTTCTTCCTGACTCAGGCGGGCGCGTATGAATATGATGTGAAACTTCTGCACGCCCTACAATTGATTGATTCATATATTTGTTATACACCACAATCTGGTCGCCAACTTCAAGCTGTGTGTAGTGATGATAGCCATTTCGCTTAATGCCATTACGCGTATGTGTATAAATCGTATACGTTTCACCCGGTTCAAACGTTTCTGTTTCAGCCATAAAGAAATAACGTGGGATCGTAACGTCCCCAGTCCCAAGTCCTTTTATTAATTCGAACTCATCATAAGAAATTTTGTTGAACAGTGTCTCTTTCATATTGTTCATGCGAAATTCTAGCGCTTCACTACGCTTTAAATACTCTGTTGTTAAAGGCTTGAATGTTTCATTAAACTTAAATTGAACGTGAATTTTATTCTGTGCACCTGTTGTGACACTGATGATTTCACCCCATCCAAGTAATCCGGCATCTGTTTGCACTTGATAAAAGATAACTTTATCTCCTACTTGTGCTTGCTTAAATGCACGAAATCCTTGCGTCGGATTGAATTGTGCACCTGATTCAAAGACAGTCGTTTGTCCTACTAACGGTTCATTGTGATTCCATCTGTTATAACCACAATTTAGCCAAAAGTAATTAGTTTCTGCAGCCATGGTATATGATTCTCCTTCACCACATAGTTATCTTGTTCATTATAAGTGTTTATAGTTTAAACAACAACAGATTTTCTAGAGTTTCTTATGCGTGTATAATAAATTATGTCCAGTTCACAGACATACAATCTTTAAACTATTTGCATCAATCCAGCGATTACTGGAAAAGCATTAATTAAAATGCCACCTAACTTTAGCATATGACTAATATCAGAGTTGGGTAATGTCCATAAAGTCGCAATTATTCCCAACATGCCAATTATGACTGGAAATACGAGCGACGGGAAAAGTGGCACTTCAAAAAATATACAAGCGCCTGACAAAATGCCACAAACAAGCGCAATATACAGTCCGATTTTCAATAAAATCCCTCCTTATGACTGATACACATCAATCGACAATATAATGATCAATTAATGTTTGGCGAACTTCTGCAAGATGACACGCCATATTTTTCATCGCTTTTTCACCATCTTGTTGCTGAATAGCTTCCAAAATTACTGTATGCTCATGAAAAAGTCGTTCCATCGTTTTTTGACGATTATATAAATAGATGTGACGTGTTCCCTTCATTGTTTGTTGAATCAAATCAGAAATATTGTGTAATAGTTCGTACAACAACTGATTATCTGATGCTTTCGCAATCGTTAGGTGAAAACGTAAATCCGCTTCTTCCCCAGATTCACCTGAATGAATCGCATTGCGCATATCAGCGAGCGCACGTTTCATTTCTTCCAACATTGCATCTGTCCGACGTTCTGCCGCAAACTGTGCCGTCGACAGTTCGACCACTTCACGCAACTCCAAGATTTCTTTCACTCTTTTAGGCGTCAATGACTGTGTAATAAAGTCAAAGAGCTGTGGCGTTTTCTGTTTAACAAACGTACCGTAACCATGTTTCATTTCAATTAAACCGATAATTCGTAATGCATTTAATGCTTCACGCACGGAGGCATTACTCACCCCAAAATCTTCCGCTAATTTTTGTATTGATGGAAGACGTTCTCCTTCTTTTAACACACCACTTTCTATTTGTTCTATCAATCTATTTGCAATTTGCTCATAAATTTTAGGGCGTGATATTTTCATTGTGATCCTCCTTATAACGATCCTGTTAAATTAATGAATATTGCATCTAAAACATGATTCATTTTCTTACTAATGTTATAACACAATTAATCTATTCATGCGATAAAACATCACAGTATTAAAATTTAAGACACTTCTTTTATCATATTAATTTGCAAATGAGCGTGTTTTTGATATCGTTGAGTATATGTCGAAAGGAGTGCTCACCTTTGTTTAAATTTACAAGATTATTTTTAGAACATACAAAGTTACAGCGAAAAAAATTATATAGTATGAACCTAGTCAATTTCCTATTGATGCTAATACTTTTAAGTCTCTCAGTATTACCGATGGGACTCGTATTTAACTTATGGGCAATGGCTTTCTTTACAGGACAAAGCAATACATTGTCGCTCATATTGGTGACGCTGGGCGCATTGCTGTTAATTGCATTGATCTTCTTAATGATTACCTTCCCACTCTTCATTGGAACGATTCGTGCGATGTACCAAGCGATTACACAACAAACCACACTTAAATGGTCTGTGTTGTTTAGTACTTTTAATGGGAAAATATGGCGTAAAAGTCTTCTAGTTGGTCTTGTTACCTCTCTATTCTTACTTGTGTTAGTCATTATTGATTACTTTATTACAATGGGCTTACGTCAACTCTTAAAGTCTCTTGTATCAAGTAACTTTACTGAAATGATGGTCTTATTTGTTATTGCTGTTATTTCTAGTATTGTTTCATTATTTATTGCGATTTTTATCATCAATTTCATCACAGCATTTGTTAAAAATCCCGATCATAAAATTCGTCATAATATTAAAATCGCATGGACAACAATCAAAAATGGTCAAAAAACATTTTTACCATCCTTTATCGGACTTTACCTATTAAATCTTATCTTACTTGTCTTTGCAGGTCCTGTCTTTTATGGCATTCAAATGAGCCAAGCACATATTTCACAAAATCTTGCCTCAATTATTACCGGTGTTGTGAGTGCTATATTCTTTATTATTCGTTATACTGTTTATTTCTTTATGCTCGGTACAATTATCACGTACTTTCATCATCAAGGACGTAAAAACGTATCCTAACACATAATATAAACGTAAGTGTCGTTTAACCATAAACGCACTTACGTTTTTTTATTTATTCATTAAATGTTCAATGAGAAATCGTGCTGCACCATCTTCATTATTAGTCACTGCGGTTTCATACATTGTTAATGTTTTAATTGCATCACTCGCATTTTTCATCGCAACTGTCACGCCACCAACTTCAAACATCGTTCGGTCATTATCACTGTCACCCATCACAAGCGTCTCAGAAATATCAATATTGAAATGTTGACACATCTCCTGAATACCTGTCCCTTTATTGACCTGATAAGCCATCGTTTCTACATTGTTCGGTGTTGATTGTGAGACTTCAATTTTCAACGTATCTATTTGTGACTTAATCGCTTCACGAAACGCAGCAATTTTTTCCAAATCAGGATGGAATAAATAAATTTTGGAGTAGCTCAATCCTTCTGGAAATGTATTTTGCCATGATAACTTCGCTTCAACCGCTTCTTGTCGAGACAACCATTCACTTGTCCCTACTGATTCGGGTTGTTCGCCTTCAATAAGTTGTAACATCCATGTGCGATCTTCGGTTAACGCAAAACGTGGTTGATTGAACGGAAATACTTCATAATAAATGCCTGCATCTTGTGCTTGTTGAACGATTGCACGGACACCTTTATCTGATAAACCATGTTGAAATAACACTTCTTCTCCGATATGACCACTCGTACCATTAGATGAAATAATGCCATCAAAATGTAATGTATCAGGGATCAACAATGAAATCTCTTCCTTTGCCCGTCCGGTTGCTAAAAAGACTTTGTACCCCGTTTGTCTTAATCTTGAGATAGCTTCTGATGTCTCATCACTTGCGCGGTTATTCTCACGTAAAATTGTTCCATCCATATCTAAAAATATTGCCTTCACTTGTTGCATTATTAACGATCCTTTCCACATTGTTCTTAATATCTATACATATAAAGTGTGTCATCTTCTCATACGAAAATCAATCAATACCTATTTATAATCGAATCAGTTGGTACCTTCCTTTTTGATGCTCTAACTGCACAGGCATTTCAAATAATTGTGTAAGTGTTTGACTCGTCAAAGTATGCTGAAGTTCACCACTTTTTTGTACCTTTCCTTCATTCAATAACAAAGCATGCGTAAAGTCTGCGGTCACTTCTTCCACAACGTGCGTGACATAAATGACAGCCAACTCTTTATTATCATCTTGCAAATTCACAATCATATCCAACAGTTGTTCACGTCCCACGTAGTCCAACCCATTACACGGCTCATCTAATATTAACAAACGTGGACATGTAACAAGGGCACGTGCTAACAAGACACGTTGTTGCTCTCCAGTTGATAACTGCCCAAAGTAACTTTCTTCAAAATGTGACATGCCAAAGCGACACAATACTTGTTGTGCCTTTTCTATTTCCTGTTGTGTTGGTGTTTGATATACCCCTATCGATTTGTATATACCACTTAAAACAACATCTCTGACTAATTCACCTTCCGCAAATCGATCACGTAAACTACCCGAAACATAGCCGATTTGTTCTCGAACCCGGTATGCGGAGTATCCTTCATGTCCGGGCTTCATACCAAATAGACAGACTTCTCCTTTGGATGCAAAATCATAGGCAGTTATGACATTTAATAACGTACTCTTACCGGCACCATTCATACCATAAACTAACCATTTTTCCCCCGGTTGAATCTGCCATGAAATATTATGCAGTAGTTGTTTGCCACCTTTTACCTTAGTCATATTGTTTAATTCAATCATCCAGACCACCCCTATGTTTAAAAAAGGAAGTCCATTTTTTGTGGTGGGCAGATAATAAAAAGTAACTAATTTTATTTTTAACTTAATCATAACATGTAGTCATCTCTACATTCATTTAAGCGTACAGTTTAATTATTAATTGTGCGCTTTTTCTATACCATCATTTCTTTAATACTCGCTTGCCAAGGCGCCTCACTTCAACTAATTTTGGCTTTATTGAATAAAAGAAGCCAAAATGGATTTTCCGTTCGGCTTGTTGCCTTAGGTGTCTCGTATTAGAAATGATTTTAGATACACATCTCTAAGTGTGTTAGGACATATTAGATAGCGATTACTACGTAATATATTTATGCAGCGTTATTTATTAGTAAACTATCCTTTTTACGTCGTTGATATAGCTTAAAAATAATCAGTATCCTTGCCTTGAAGTTATTAAAGTTTCGATAGCCATATGATACACGTTTAATAAGCTTAATTTTATTATTGATACCTTCAATCGCTCCATTGTTTAACTTAGGGTGTTTAATTGTTGAATAAAGGATATACTCGTATTTTTTATAGAACCGAATGACACGCCAAACACCACGTGATACATGCTTCTTTTCAACACTCATTAAAGTTTCTTTGAAACGTAACCAATCACATTGTTTTAATGCTTCTCGAAGGTGATGAACTAACATATATGTGTCATAGAGCTGCTGATCAAGATTTAATAGATACTCTAAAATATCTCTTGATGTCGTATACGTTTTGAAGGACTTCGACCAAAAGTATTCATAGCTGTTGATATCTTGTCTGTCAGAAAGGAAAAGTTTCCAGTGTTTTTTCATTTTCGTGTAATCTGTTGATGACTTATAGCGACAAGTATTCATTATAGAAATACGTTGCTTATTAAGTTCACGGTTAAGGTGCTGAACAATGTGAAAACGATCAAAGATTAAAATCGCATTCGGGAATACTTCATGAATGAAGTTAATGTAGGGTTCATACATATCGGCTGTGACCGTTTTGACAGCTAATCGTTCACGACGATCAAAACGATAGAAGTACTCTTTAAGTTTGTGAATACGTCTATCTTCTAAGATATCGATAATCTGATTCGTTTCATTATTTATAAACAGAAAACTCATCGCTGTTGTCACATTTTTAACGCTTTTAAATTCATCTATGGAGAGATGTTTAGGCAATCCAGATGAAGGTTTTACTATTAATGATTGTGAGATATGGTGAATACATCTCTTAACTGTGCTTGGTGAAACACTACAATCATTAGCAATGTCTATCTCAGACTGTACACGTGTGAGTTTGTCCTGAATCGCTAATTTCACACGATTAGTAATAAAGCAATTACTATCAACAATGTTTGTTTGAGCCGTAAAAGTCTTTAAACAATGTAGACACTTAAAGCGTTCTTTCGCTAAATTAAGATAAACATTAGACTCTTGAGATTTTAATAGTGTTAAACGCGAAACACGTTTACCGTGCTTATGTATTTGTCCGTCATTGACACAACCACACTTCATACATGCCTTTGGTGTATAAGAAAGTGTTCCATAAACAACCGTAGAAAGCTGACCACGCACTTCTACATCTTCTTCCACTTTAAGAACTTGAATATTTTCATCTTTTATTTTTAATAGTTTTAATATATCATTACACATAGGCGCATCATGTCTCCTCTCATTTTTTGTTTAGGCACTTAAAATTATAGAGGCATGAGCGCTTTTTTTGTATCAAAATGATTTAAAAAACAAAAAAGGGCGGGACAGCAGTTCATGCCATCCCACCACAAAAGATTAAGACCCTTAAAAAACGACTGACTTCACAATTGAGGTGAAATCAGCCGTTTGATATTAATTATATGTTTGTCATTTAAAAACCGCAGCTTATTCTACTGTTACAGATTTCGCTAAGTTACGTGGTTTGTCCACATCTAAGTCACGATGAAGCGCAGCATAGTACGAAATCAATTGTAATGTAATCACTGAAACTAATGGCGTTAATAATTCATGAACGTGAGGAATCACATATGTGTCTCCTTCTTTTTCAAGGCCTTCCATTGAAATAATACTTGGACGTGCACCACGTGCAACGACTTCGTTCACGTTACCACGAATTGATAAGTTCACATGACTTTGTGTTGCTAATGCAATGACTGGCGTGCCATCTTCAATTAATGCAATCGTACCATGTTTCAATTCGCCACCTGCAAAACCTTCCGCTTGAATATATGAAATCTCTTTTAATTTCAATGCGCCTTCCAAGCTGACATGATAATCAAGGGCACGACCGATGAAGAATGCATTACGTGCTGTTTCAAGGAAATCTTTTGCAATTTGTTCCATTTTCGGTGCATCATCAACGATTGTTTCGATAGCGGCTGTTACTTTCGCTAGTTCAGGCAATAAATCCACGCCTGTTTCACGACCACGTGCTTCTGCTACAACTTGTGCTAAAATTGCTAGTACTGCAATTTGTGCTGTGTACGCTTTTGTTGAAGCAACTGCAATCTCAGGACCAGCATGTAGCAACAACGTATGATCCGCTTCACGTGATAACGTTGAACCTGCTACGTTAGTGATCGTTAATGAACGGTGACCTAGCTTCGTAGTTTCAACGAGTACTGCACGGCTATCTGCTGTTTCACCTGATTGTGAAATGTAGATGAATAATGGACGTTCAGATAGTAATGGCATATTGTACACAAATTCCGATGATACGTGCACTTCTGTTGGTACGCCTGCCCATTTTTCTAGATATTCTTTTCCGACTAGACCTGCATGATAGCTTGTACCCGCTGCAATGATATAGATACGGTCTGCTTTTTTAACGTCTTCAATAATTTTCGAATCCATATTCAAGCGACCTTGTTCATCTTGGTAAGCTTGAATAATGCGACGCATCGCTGCAGGTTGTTCGTGAATCTCTTTCAACATATAGTGATCATAGACACCCTTTTCAGCATCAGATGCATCGATTTCAGCTGTATAGCTGTCACGTTCAACGATATTTCCTGCTAAATCTTTAATAGTTACTTGATCACGTTGTACGAATACGATCTCTTGGTCTTTTAATTCTTTGTATTCACTTGTAATTTGAATCATTGCTAACGCATCAGATGCAATTACGTTAAAGTTATCACCAATACCTACTAGTAACGGAGATTTATTTTTTGCAACATAGATTGTATCGTCGTCTTCACTGTCTAACAAACCTAAAGCGTATGAACCATGTAATAATGAAATCACTTTTGTAAATGCTTCTTCTGTATTCATACCTTGATTCGCAAAGTATTCTACTAACTGTACGATAACTTCTGTATCTGTATCTGACACAAGTGTTACTTCTGGAATATAAGTGTCTCTCAACTCTTCATAGTTTTCGATAACACCGTTGTGTACAAGTGTAAAACGCTCACTTGTTGATTGATGTGGGTGAGAATTTTCATAACTTGGGACACCGTGTGTTGCCCAACGTGTGTGACCGATCCCAACTTGGCCATCAATATCATCGTCTGCTGCTTTGCGCAACTCAGCAATACGGCCTTTTGCTTTCGTTACAGTAACTTCATTGTCGTCACGTGTTGCAATTCCAGCTGAGTCGTAACCACGATATTCTAACTTTTCAAGTCCATTTAATAAAATTTCTTTTGCTTTTTCATAACCAATATATCCTACAATTCCACACATATTTTTTCCTCCATATTAAAAGAACGGTACATCCAGCTATCTTGATATCATATGCATTCTGTTTAATCCATCATAATATCAATAACACTCGTGTATCGTTTTGCTTATTATTCGTAAATTTTTGGCGATCTTATTAACTTTGTCCAAAAGGTTACCCTTTTGTTTTAATTAATAAGCTACGAATGAGCCACATCCGGGATAGCATCCGCCGATCTGATTCGATCACTATCCTCCTCGTCTACAAGTATATACATTCATCTCTTAATAAACTCTGTTTAGCCTATCAATCTACAATGAACGACAATCACTTGTACTGGCGCTTTAATTAACTACAATACTACCCTCCTATCAGTACACAATATATTTTATTTTACACTGTTCAAAACTTCCAATGCAAATAAAAAATGCTAATTATATTAAAAACCTGATAAAAATACTCTTGTTTTATTTTAATAACCACTACCATACAGTGTCAACAGCATACAAAAAAGAAACCCGCTATCTTCAATTAGATCACGGATTTCTTAATCGCTTATAAGCCCATTTTTTCTTCTACAACATCTGCAATCGTTTGTGCAAAACGAACAGCGTCTTCATCTGTTTTTGCTTCAACCATGACACGAACAAGTGGTTCTGTACCAGATGGGCGAACTAAGATACGTCCTTCCCCATTCATCTCCGCTTCAACACGGTCCATGACTTCTTTGACATCAGCGTTATCTTCTACGCCATATTTATCAGTGACTCTTACGTTCACAAGTGATTGTGGGTATTTTTTCATTTGGGCAGCTAACTCACTAAGTTTTTTACCTGTACGCTTCACAACAGCCGCAAGTTGTACGCCTGTTAATAAACCGTCACCTGTTGTATTATAGTCCATCAACACGATATGACCTGATTGCTCGCCACCTAAGTTGTAATTACCACGACGCATTTCTTCTACAACGTAACGGTCGCCAACTTTTGTTTTATTTGATTGAATGCCTTCTGCTTCTAAAGCTTTGTAGAAACCTAAGTTACTCATCACCGTAGAAACAATCATGTTATCATTTAATTCTTGGTTTTTCGCCATTTCTTGACCGATGATGAACATAATTTGGTCTCCATCAACGATATTTCCTTTTTCATCCACAGCAATTAAGCGATCTCCATCACCATCGAAAGCCAAACCAAAATTACAACCTTCTTCAACAACCTTATTCGCTAAAGGTTCTGGGTGTGTGGATCCAACACCTTTGTTGATATTGTATCCATCTGGACTGCATCCAATTGTCACTGTGTCTGCTTCAAGATCACCAAATAAGAAAGGTGCAAGAGAAGCTGTTGAACCGTTAGCTCCATCTAAACCAATCTTCAATCCTTCTAAGTTTACTTCGATTGTTGACTTCAAGAAACTTAAATACTTTTGTGCGCCTTCAAAGTAATCTGATGTATGTACGATCTTAGAACCAACTGGTCGTGGCAATTCTGTCGTTTCATCATCCAATAAAGCTTCAATTTCTTGTTCTTGCGCATCTGTTAGCTTGAAACCATCTGAACCGAAAAACTTAATACCGTTATCGGCAACAGGGTTATGAGATGCTGAAATCATTACACCTAATTCGGCTTCCATTTCACGAGTTAAATACGCAACTCCTGGCGTTGAGATAACGCCTAAGCGCATCACTTCTGCACCAATTGATACAAGCCCTGCAATTAACGCGTGTTCTAACATCTCCCCAGATACACGTGTGTCTTTCCCCACTAACACACGTGGGTGTTCTGTGTGTGCGTTATGTGCTAAGACATAGCCACCGTATCTTCCTAATTTAAACGCTAACTCTGGTGTTAACTCTTGGTTGGCTACACCTCTGACACCGTCTGTCCCAAAATATTTACCCATAATTCATATCTCCTTTATATTATTCATTCAACGGATATCGTAGCTGTGACATCTGCTGGTTTCGTGTAGGATACTTGATCTGGTAAATCTAACTTCACTGACCTTGTTGTAGTTGTCGATACGCCATTAACATCTACTTCTCCAGATATTTTATCGATGTCTTCCAAAGCTTCTCGATTACCATAAAGGTCAATTGTTGATTTATCCAAGGTCACATCACTCACCTTAAAACCGTCAGCAGCTGTGCCTTTTTTCGTCAAATCAATCTTCACTTTTTTATGATACGGTTCAACATCCACTGTTACATCGACAGTTGAAGGAACCACTTGCACATCCAACTTATTCATATTTTTATCAAAAACAGCGACATTTGCTTTAGCAGTTGTTTTTTGGGTGATTTGAAAATCTTCTCTTAAACTTGCTTTAGCAAATGCGATTCGATCCAATTGTTCTTTTCCACCGATGACTTTCACCGTATGATTTTTAACAGTTGCTTCGGAAACTTGGTAATTTGGATCAACTGCATATCGACTAATATTTGGCTCGATTGCCACTTCTCGTGATTCTTTCTTCTCAATAGAGAGTGTTGCTTCTTTAGGATAGACACGATAATTAATATCTCTGTCTAAACCTCGCACTTGAAATGCAATCGTTTGTTCCCCTGTACTGGCATCTGTCGCATCTAACGTGACTTTGTAATCTTCAACTTTTGTTGCTTGTAACACTTTAGATTGTGGACCATTCAACTCAACATCGACTGTATCTGGTGCCCCTGACACATAAAGGTCTTTGTTGTTATTGATCACTTCTACTGGTACATTTTTAATCGTCTTGTGTCCATCTTTGGCAATGTTATCCGTAGTAAACGAATCGCCTAAAACATTGTTTACCGATAAAAACAGCAGTAGTGCCAATATTAACGCAAAAAAGCGCAAGCCCCATTTAGACTCTAACATCTAATTCACACCTTTCTTTACAAAGTGTGTTCCAAACCAATGTTCAGACAGTAATTCTTCAAAAACTTCGACCGAAATATCTTTACGCAACTTGCCATCAAAAGTAACGGATATCGAACCTGTTTCTTCTGAGACGATGACAGTGAATGCATCGGATACTTCTGAAATACCAACAGCTGCGCGATGACGAGTCCCTAGACTTTTAGCAATTTTCGGACTATCAGACAACGGCAAATAACTTGCTGCAGTCGCAATCTTATCTCCTTGAATAATCATCGCACCATCATGTAACGGAGTATTCGGAATAAATACATTCGTCAATAACTCTTGTGAAATGTCCGAATGCATTGGAATTCCCGTTTCAATATAATCCTGTAATCCCGTTTCTTTTTCAAAAACAATCAAAGCTCCGATACGGCGCTTCGCCATATATTGAACGGCTTTTGATACGGCATCAACAAGTTTTGGTACTTCTTCATAAGATGTTGTCGTATAGCGTTTAAAGAAGCTGCCACGCCCTAATTGTTCAAGTGCTCGTCTAATCTCAGGTTGGAAGATAACAATGATTGCTAAAAAGCCCCATTGCATCGCCAAATCAAACATTCTTGAAGTTGTTGTCAGTTGTAGATATTCACTGACGGCTTTCCCGATTAAGATAAATAATATCCCTTTTAATAATTGAATCGCTTTCGTTCCCCTAAAGACTGCAATCAATAGGTAGATCACATACCAAACAATTAATAAATCTAGAATACCAGTAACAACTTCAAGCGTACTTAATTTTTCAAAGAGATTTGAAATATGCATAGCATCTCCTCCGGTAATCTATTCCCATAAAATCTATTATAACAAGGATAACAGTCACTTGTCATATATCATTTGTGAAGATTATAATAATGTTTCACCGAAGAATGATCCCAACAATGCTACCGCTTGTTCTGCCGTATGATTGCCGTTGTCTAATAGTGGATTTACTTCTACTAAATCCAACGAAGTAATCAAACCTGATTGCTGTAATAACTCTAATGCGAAGTGGCTTTCCCGATATGTTAGACCACCAGATACTTTCGTACCAGTTCCAGGTGTTTCGTTTGGGTCTAGGGCATCTACGTCCAATGACAAATGGACACCATCCGTACGTTCTTTTAGATATGCTATCGTTTCAGAAATCACTGTCTTAATTCCTAACGCATCGATATCTGCCATCGTATACGTTTTAATATTATGCTTTTTAATATATTGTCGCTCACCATAATCTAAGTCACGCATACCAATTAACACAATACGATCGGGTGAGACTTTAGGAGACGTACCACCAAGCTGTACGAGTCGTTCATCTCCTTCACCTGCAAGAATGCGGAGAGACATCCCGTGTACATTGCCAGATGGTGATTCTTCAGGAATATTCAAATCACCGTGTGCATCATACCAAATCACACCGAGTTGATCATAATGAGCACTTACACCTGATACAGAACCAATTGCCAATGAGTGATCTCCACCGAGTACAACTGGAAAATGACCTTGTGTGATACTTTCTGACACCTTATCCATTAATGTTTTATTGTAAGCGTAAATTTCATCATAATTTCTCAGTCCTGACGTTTCAGCTTGTAATTTTTCAACACTGACTTTTGGGACAGAAATATTCCCACTGTCTAGCACTTCATGACCAATTCTTTGAAGTCTTTCAACAACCCCTGCATAACGAATTGCATCTGGACCAAAGTCCACTCCAAATTTTCTTTGACCAAATAATACTGGTGCCCCTATCAGTTCTATCTTTTTATTCATATATAATCCCCCTTATTTTAGATCGTACTTGATTACCCCATTTTAGATCGTACTTGATTACCCCTTGAATACATCAAGCACATCATTGTCAGAATAATCAAGCAATCGAATAAAATCAAGTATTTATAGGCTCACTTTTATATATTTTAATAGTTTCATTCATTTTGACTTTCATTTTTAGTATTTTTAATATATCATTACACATAGGCGCATTATGTCTCCTCTCAATTTTTGGTTTGGTCACTTAAAATGATAGAGGCATGAGTGCTTTTTTTGTATCAAAATGATTTAAAAAACAAAAAGGGCGGGATAGCAGTTCATGCCATCCCACCACAAAAGGTGAACATTTGTAAAAACTCAAAAACCCTACCTCGATTGAGATAGGGTTAAAAGTGAGCCATAGAGGATTCGAACCTCTGACCCTCTGATTAAAAGTCAGATGCTCTACCAACTGAGCTAATGGCTCATATGGCTGGGCTAGCTGGATTCGAACCAGCGAGTGACGGAGTCAAAGTCCGTTGCCTTACCGCTTGGCTATAGCCCAAAGATGGTGGAGGGGGGCAGATTCGAACTGCCGAACCCGAAGGAGCGGATTTACAGTCCGCCGCGTTTAGCCACTTCGCTACCCCTCCGCATATAAAATTAAAATGGTGGAGAATGACGGGTTCGAACCGCCGACCCTCTGCTTGTAAGGCAGATGCTCTCCCAGCTGAGCTAATTCTCCAAAAAAGTGACCCCTACGGGACTCGAACCCGTGTTACCGCCGTGAAAGGGCGGTGTCTTAACCGCTTGACCAAGGGGCCTTAATGGCTCCACAGGTAGGACTCGAACCTACGACCGATCGGTTAACAGCCGATAGCTCTACCACTGAGCTACTGTGGATTAATAAGAGATTACCTGGCACCGTCCTACTCTAGCGGAACGTCAGTTCAACTACCATCGGCGCTAAAGAGCTTAACTTCTGTGTTCGGCATGGGAACAGGTGTGACCTCTTTGCCATTGGCACCAGATAAAATTGAATGTTATACATTCAAAACTAGATAGTAAGTATATCATTTACACAAACAAAACCTTGTGAAAAAATTTTGATTAAGTCTTCGATCGATTAGTATTCGTCAGCTCCACGTATCACTACGCTTCCACCTCGAACCTATTAACCTCATCATCTTTGAGGGATCTTATAACCGAAGTTGGGAAATCTCATCTCGAGGGGGGGTTCATGCTTAGATGCTTTCAGCACTTATCCCGTCCATACATAGCTACCCAGCTATGCCGCTGGCGCGACAACTGGTACACCAGAGGTATGTCCATCCCGGTCCTCTCGTACTAAGGACAGCGCCTCTCAAATTTCCTACGCCCACGACGGATAGGGACCGAACTGTCTCACGACGTTCTGAACCCAGCTCGCGTACCGCTTTAATGGGCGAACAGCCCAACCCTTGGGACCGACTACAGCCCCAGGATGCGATGAGCCGACATCGAGGTGCCAAACCTCCCCGTCGATGTGAACTCTTGGGGGAGATAAGCCTGTTATCCCCGGGGTAGCTTTTATCCGTTGAGCGATGGCCCTTCCATGCGGAACCACCGGATCACTAAGTCCGTCTTTCGACCCTGCTCGACTTGTAGGTCTCGCAGTCAAGCTCCCTTATGCCTTTACACTCTTTGAATGATTTCCAACCATTCTGAGGGAACCTTTGAGCGCCTCCGTTACTCTTTAGGAGGCGACCGCCCCAGTCAAACTGCCCGCCTGACACTGTCTCCCAGCACGCTAAGTGCTGCGGGTTAGAAATCCAATACAATTAGGGTAGTATCCCACCAATGCCTCCACGTAAGCTAGCGCTCACGCTTCTAAGGCTCCTACCTATCCTGTACAAACTGTACCGAATTTCAATATCAGGCTACAGTAAAGCTCCACGGGGTCTTTCCGTCCTGTCGCGGGTAACCGGCATCTTCACCGGTACTATGATTTCACCGAGTCTCTCGTTGAGACAGTGCCCAAATCGTTACGCCTTTCGTGCGGGTCGGAACTTACCCGACAAGGAATTTCGCTACCTTAGGACCGTTATAGTTACGGCCGCCGTTTACTGGGGCTTCGATTCGTAGCTTCGCAGAAGCTAACCACTCCTCTTAACCTTCCAGCACCGGGCAGGCGTCAGCCCCTATACGTCACCTTACGGTTTAGCAGAGACCTGTGTTTTTGATAAACAGTCGCTTGGGCCTATTCACTGCGGCTCTTCAGAGCGTGAACCCTAAAGAGCACCCCTTCTCCCGAAGTTACGGGGTCATTTTGCCGAGTTCCTTAACGAGAGTTCGCTCGCTCACCTTAGAATTCTCATCTTGACTACCTGTGTCGGTTTGCGGTACGGGCACCTATTTTCTAGCTAGAGGCTTTTCTCGGCAGTGTGAAATCAACGACTCGAAGAAACGTGTTTCTTCTCCCCATCACAGCTCAATCTTTACGAGTGCCGGATTTGCCTAACACTCAATCTCACTGCTTAGACGTGCACTCCAACAGCACGCTTCGCCTATCCTACTGCGTCCCCCCATCGCTTAAAACGAATTTAGGTGGTACAGGAATATCAACCTGTTATCCATCGCCTACGCCTTTCGGCCTCAGCTTAGGACCCGACTAACCCAGAGCGGACGAGCCTTCCTCTGGAAACCTTAGTCAATCGGTGGACGGGATTCTCACCCGTCTTTCGCTACTCACACCGGCATTCTCACTTCTAAGCGCTCCACATGTCCTTGCGATCATGCTTCAACGCCCTTAGAACGCTCTCCTACCATTGTCCTACGGACAATCCACAGCTTCGGTAATATGTTTAGCCCCGGTACATTTTCGGCGCAGTGTCACTCGACTAGTGAGCTATTACGCACTCTTTAAATGATGGCTGCTTCTAAGCCAACATCCTAGTTGTCTGGGCAACGCCACATCCTTTTCCACTTAACATATATTTTGGGACCTTAGCTGGTGGTCTGGGCTGTTTCCCTTTCGAATATGGACCTTATCACCCACATTCTGACTCCCAAGTTAAATTATTTGGCATTCGGAGTTTGTCTGAATTCGGTAACCCGAGAGGGGCCCCTCGTCCAAACAGTGCTCTACCTCCAATAATCATCACTTGAGGCTAGCCCTAAAGCTATTTCGGAGAGAACCAGCTATCTCCAAGTTCGATTGGAATTTCTCCGCTACCCTCAGTTCATCCGCTCACTTTTCAACGTAAGTCGGTTCGGTCCTCCATTCAGTGTTACCTGAACTTCAACCTGACCAAGGGTAGATCACCTGGTTTCGGGTCTACGACCAAATACTCATTCGCCCTATTCAGACTCGCTTTCGCTACGGCTCCACATTTTCTGCTTAACCTTGCATCAGATCGTAACTCGCCGGTTCATTCTACAAAAGGCACGCCATCACCCATTAACGGGCTCTGACTACTTGTAAGCACACGGTTTCAAGTTCTCTTTCACTCCCCTTCCGGGGTACTTTTCACCTTTCCCTCACGGTACTGGTTCACTATCGGTCACTAGAGAGTATTTAGCCTTAGGAGATGGTCCTCCCAGATTCCGACGGAATTTCACGTGCTCCGCCGTACTCAGGATCCACTCAAGAGAGGTCACGTTTTCGACTACAGGATTATTACCTTCTATGATTAACCTTTCCAGGTTATTCGTCTAACATGTCCTTTTGTAACTCCGTATAGAGTGTCCTACAACCCCAACAAGCAAGCTTGTTGGTTTGGGCTCTTCCCGTTTCGCTCGCCGCTACTCAGGGAATCGATTTTTCTTTCTCTTCCTCCGGGTACTAAGATGTTTCAGTTCTCCGGGTCTGCCTTCTTACATGCTATGTATTCACATGTAGATAACACGACATAACTCGTGCTGGGTTTCCCCATTCGGAAATCTCTGGATCACAGCTTACTTACAGCTCCCCAAAGCATATCGTCGTTAGTAACGTCCTTCTTCGGCTTCTAGTGCCAAGGTATTCACCGTGCGCCCTTAATAACTTAATCTTTGTGATGTTTTGGCAATCGCTTGCATTCGGCTTCATTTCTTTCTTCGCTTGCTCAGTTACGTGTAGTAATCTTCGCTGCGCTCATCAAGAAATTCATAGACTGACAAACGTTTTCAAAACATCATCTGTCTACCGAATTTACGACACCAACATCCACCAGTTATTAATTATGTGAGTCGTCATTTGACGACTAGCGATAATTTTTTTAGTTTCAAGCTTTCGCTATTCACTCGGTTTTTGCTTGGTAAAATCTTTTATACTTACTTATCTAGTTTTCAATGTACAAGTTTATTAAAATGGCAAGCCTTCACATTCTGCTTCATTTCTCTCTTCACTTGCTCAGTTACGCTTAGTAATCTTCGCTGCGTTCATCAAGAAATTCATAGACTGACAAATGCTTTCATTTTAATTTTTATTTTGTTGAATCCTCAAATATGAGCATTCAAAACTGAATACAATATGTCACGTTAATCCGCTTATCACCTGAAGGTGATATTCCGTATATTATCCTTAGAAAGGAGGTGATCCAGCCGCACCTTCCGATACGGCTACCTTGTTACGACTTCACCCCAATCATTTGTCCCACCTTCGACGGCTAGCTCCAAATGGTTACTCCACCGGCTTCGGGTGTTACAAACTCTCGTGGTGTGACGGGCGGTGTGTACAAGACCCGGGAACGTATTCACCGTAGCATGCTGATCTACGATTACTAGCGATTCCAGCTTCATGTAGTCGAGTTGCAGACTACAATCCGAACTGAGAACATCTTTATGGGATTTGCTTGACCTCGCGGTTTCGCTGCCCTTTGTAATGTCCATTGTAGCACGTGTGTAGCCCAAATCATAAGGGGCATGATGATTTGACGTCATCCCCACCTTCCTCCGGTTTGTCACCGGCAGTCAACTTAGAGTGCCCAACTTAATGATGGCAACTAAGCTCAAGGGTTGCGCTCGTTGCGGGACTTAACCCAACATCTCACGACACGAGCTGACGACAACCATGCACCACCTGTCACTTTGTCCTCCGAAGAGGAAAACACTATCTCTAGTGCGGTCAAAGGATGTCAAGATTTGGTAAGGTTCTTCGCGTTGCTTCGAATTAAACCACATGCTCCACCGCTTGTGCGGGTCCCCGTCAATTCCTTTGAGTTTCAGTCTTGCGACCGTACTCCCCAGGCGGAGTGCTTAATGCGTTAGCTGCAGCACTAAGGGGCGGAAACCCCCTAACACTTAGCACTCATCGTTTACGGCGTGGACTACCAGGGTATCTAATCCTGTTTGATCCCCACGCTTTCGCACATCAGCGTCAGTTGCAGACCAGAAAGCCGCCTTCGCCACTGGTGTTCCTCCATATCTCTGCGCATTTCACCGCTACACATGGAATTCCACTTTCCTCTTCTGCACTCAAGTTTTCCAGTTTCCAATGACCCTCCACGGTTGAGCCGTGGGCTTTCACATCAGACTTAAAAAACCGCCTACGCGCGCTTTACGCCCAATAATTCCGGATAACGCTTGCCACCTACGTATTACCGCGGCTGCTGGCACGTAGTTAGCCGTGGCTTTCTGATTAGGTACCGTCAAGACGTGCGCAGTTACTTACACGTTTGTTCTTCCCTAATAACAGAGCTTTACGATCCGAAGACCTTCATCACTCACGCGGCGTTGCTCCGTCAGGCTTTCGCCCATTGCGGAAGATTCCCTACTGCTGCCTCCCGTAGGAGTCTGGACCGTGTCTCAGTTCCAGTGTGGCCGATCACCCTCTCAGGTCGGCTACGTATCGTCGCCTTGGTAAGCCGTTACCTTACCAACTAGCTAATACGGCGCGGGTCCATCTATAAGTGACAGCAAGACCGTCTTTCACTATTGAACCATGCGGTTCAATATGTTATCCGGCATTAGCTCCGGTTTCCCGAAGTTATTCCAGTCTTATAGGTAGGTTACCCACGTGTTACTCACCCGTCCGCCGCTAACGTCAGAGGTGCAAGCACCTCGTCTGTTCGCTCGACTTGCATGTATTAGGCACGCCGCCAGCGTTCATCCTGAGCCAGGATCAAACTCTCCATAAAAGAAGTAAGCTTGATTAGCTCGTTTTGATTGTTTAAGTCAATCACTCTTGAAAGTACTACTCTGAGCACTCAAATTATCGGAATTAACGTTGACATATTGTCATTCAGTTTTCAATGTTCATCTTCAGTTGAACTAAGTTTTGATAACTTTAGTTTGTTTCAAGACTTAATCAATCATAAATCATTTTAAAAACTTTATCAATAGTAATTTTTACACTATCGTTATGTTTTTTGATTTATTCTTGTTCGTCGTTTGTGCGTCTTTAACATCTTAACAAGTGATTTATTTGTTGTCAACCATAAAATAAAATTTATTTTTTATTTTAGATTTATATGAACTCTCGCTCACAAGAAATTATTCTACTGCCTTTACAACAAAAAATCAAGTCTCATTTTTAATTTTTTTATATTTTTATATTTCACATCTCACGTCACAATACGACAACAATGCTAACACATAATAAAAAGCCAGAAAAGATGCTATTCCAGCACCTTTCCTAGCCATGATATCTTCATATTACTTCGCTGTTTTCTCAATGATTTTGCGTGCAATAGATTGATAGATTTCACCTAATTTGTCTTCTGGCTGATAAATAGATGGTGCAAAGTCTACTGGTTTCCATGAAGGTTGTTCTAATGGTAATTGGCCAAGAAGATCTGTTTGTAATTCGTCCGCAAGCTTTTGACCGCCACCTTGACCGAATACATATTCTTTGTTACCAGTTTCCTTACTTTCAAAGTAAGACATATTTTCGATAACACCTAAAATAGAATGCTCTGTATGTTTTGCCATTGCACCTGCACGTGCTGCAACAAATGCTGCTGTTGGGTGCGGTGTTGTGACAATAATTTCTTTACTTGATGGTAGCATTGTATGAACATCAAGTGCGACGTCCCCTGTACCAGGCGGTAAATCTAGGATGAGATAGTCTAAATCTCCCCATTTTACATCAGTGAAGAAGTTCGTCAACATTTTACCTAACATTGGTCCACGCCAAATAACAGGTGCATTTTCTTCTACAAAGAAGGCCATTGAAATAACTTTAACACCATGATGCTCAACTGGAACAACTGTTTTACCCTCAATACCTGGTTTTTCATCAATCCCCATCATATCAGGTACACTAAAACCATAAATATCTGCATCGATTAGTCCAACACGTTTGCCTTCACGTGCAAGTGAGACAGCTAAATTGACAGCAACTGTTGACTTCCCAACACCGCCTTTACCTGAAGCAACAGCTATAAATTCTAAGTCATTGCCTTGTGCGATAAATTGTTCGATTGTTTGTTGTTCTTCTTCCTTGCTACCACGGTATTTTGATACAGTTTCTTCAGGTAATTCTTCAAATCGAATACCGACTGTTTTCGCACCGTTTTCTTTTAACTTTTCAACAATTTCCATTTGTAAATCTAATTGCGTTTGTCCACCTAATTGTGCCATCGCAACTTTAACACTCACATGCTCTTTCTCTTCTTTTACTGACACATCTATGACGCCACCTGTTTCACTCAGTGGCACATGAATAATTGGATCATTAATCTCTCCAACGAGTGTTTTCACTTGTTCTACTGTTAACACGGATGATCTCTCCTTTTGTACACGTTTGTATATAGTTTAACAAAATATAAAGCGATTGCATAAGGTAAAAGCCCTTATTTCTCGCAAAAAGTCCCCTATTCCTAAAAAACTGACTCGACAAGTCTACATTAAGGCTTTCCAAGTCAGTTTTTTCTGTTTATTATCTGATAATTAATGTGCAGTTTTATTGGACGCTTGCCATTTCTTAGGTGATTTAGGTGTTTTAATTTTTTTACCGCGGTCATATATGAAGAAACTAATCACAAATCCGATAAGCACTAGAACTGTTGTAACATAAAATGCCAAATCGACACCTGCTGCCATTGCTTCTCGTTGCACGAGTGATGTTGACATACCTGTTGGTGCAACGTAATGTGCGGCGCCAAGCGACATCAATGTCACCATTAATGCAGTGCCCATTGAGCCAGCAATTGTTCGCAATGTATTCATAATCGCTGTGCCGTGCGACATCATTTCATTTGACAGGGAGTTTATTCCCGCGGTGTTCAACGGCATCATAATTAAAGAAATTGCGAATAGGCGAATGGTATACATACTAATTACATACAGATATGCGGTATGTCCTGTTAACTGAGACATCATAAATGTTGAGACTAATAATATTGCAAATCCCGGTATGACTAGTACTCGTGCACCAAATTTATCGTACAGCCGTCCCGTAATAACGGACATAATACCATTAATAACAGCACCAGGTAATACAACTAAACCGGATAACATTGCTGATAAGCCTAAGGAGTTTTGGACGTACAGTGGAATTAACAATGCAGGTCCTACCATAGATGTAAAAGCGATCATAGAGGCGATAGATGTCAATGTAAAAGTGCGTGTTTCAAATGCGTGTAAGTTCAATATTGGATTGTCAATTTTAAGTTGACGTACAACGAAGATACCGACAATCACAAGGCTAATTAATAAGCTGACAAAGACGCTTGGATGGTGGAATCCTTGTGACCCTGCAATACTGAAGGAATAAAGCATTAGTCCAAATCCTAATGTAGAAAGTACAACAGATAGTTTATCCAATACAACAGGTCTTGTATCGCTAAAGTTACGCATGTAAACCATTCCGAATATATAACCAATTACTGCGACAACAACAACGACATACAGTGGTGCACGCCAAGAAAAATGATCGACGAGCACACCAGATAACGTAGGCCCAATTGCCGGCGCAAACTGAATAACCAATCCAGAAAGTCCCATGGCAAATCCACGTCGGTCTTTAGGAAAAAGTGAAAACATTGTAAATTGACTCAGTGGCATAATAATACCTGCACCCATAGCTTGTATCACACGTGCAATCATCAGTGTCATAAAGTTTGGTGACAAGGCAGCAGTCACAGAACCAATTAAAAACATCCCCATTGCTATAATGTACAATCTGCGCGTAGGGATGCGATCCATAAAATAGGCTGTCAACGGAATCATAATACCATTTACAAGCATAAAACCAGTCACCAGCCACTGTGATGTACTCTCATCAATGTTTAATCCATGCATAATTGCAGGAAGCGCTGTATTTAATAAAGTCTGGTTCAATATGGCAATGAAGGCGCTGATGAGCATGACTGCAACAATAATATTTCGTTGCTCTCTACTAACTTGAACTTGAGATGTCATATTCATTCTCCTCTCTTTTAACCATTTTATTCTACGCCTATAAATTTCTATTGGCAAATTAATAAACTGACATCCCCTATTTATGGACGTCGATTCAAATCTTCAGAGTCCGGATAGAAGACTTCCTTGCATAGATATAAAAAAGCGATGATCACCATTAGTACCCAATAATCAATATGAATTTTTGTATAGTAAATATGGACCATATAATAAAACATCACAACCATTAATGTATAGGTAATCAAGTGAAAAGTTGCTCCTTTTAAGTAAGGACTGGCATACAATTTTTTTCGTAAAAGATCCATCGTATATTCAATGCAAAATATGACAAAATAGCTCAATAAAATATAACTTCCATAATAAATCAAGTTGTCATAAAACCCTTTATTATATTCAAACTCACCTAATTGTAAAAAAATCAAGATACGACTCAAACCATATAAGCCAAATGCTAACAATATTAAAAAAATCATACCTGAAATGACAAAAATGGAGAGTACAACAACTAAGGACATCATATTAAATTTACCTTTCATGCTGTTCCCCCCATTTCCTATCACATCTTAAATCTCATCTTTATTCACCACAGACCATACAGCTATCAACATCAGTACAACAAACAAACTTGTTGCCATTACGTTTTGAATTGGCCATGATGTCCATGATACTTGCCATGCGTAAACCATACCTACTACTGCCGATCCAGTCGCATTGCCCATATTACGTGTCAAAGTAAATAATGACATCATTTTCTTCATATGATTTTGTGTCGCAGTTTCTTGAACGACAATACTATCTTTAGTATAAAGCATACCAAAACTCAAACCGACAACAAACATCACAACGGCAATAATGCCGATTTTTGTTGCACCGAGAAACATACTCACACTTCCCACTACGAGTATTGTAAATGCTAACAAGTATATACCTTTCGTCGAGAGTCGTGCTTCTATTTTATCCAGTGTAAAATTAATGAGCAACCATGCCATCGTGAGCGGAAAAACGATCAAACCACTTTGTAGCGGTGTCAAATGCAAATAGTCTTGTAAATACGTCGGCACAAAGACATTGAAACCAATTAATACAAACGCAACGAAGAAGTCCGTAAAGAAAGCACGTGAAATTTTAGGTTGAAATTCACTTATCGGTAAAAATGGTGATGTGTGACGTCTTGATACATAAAACAGGTACATACTGCATAAAATTACCAATAAAATACCAATCGATGAGAGCGTGCGGGAGATTGGTATCACCATCGCTCCAATTAATAAGAAAATAATCACATAGAACATGAGCATTCCTGCATAATCTACTTTTTGACGCACAACTTTTTCATTTTCAAAATGATATGCATAAAGTACGAAAAAGAAGGCAACCAATCCAATTGGAACATTGATATAAAATAACCAATGCCATGTCGCAACTTCTAGTATAAATCCACCAAGAAACGGGCCTAAAATACTAGAAATCCCCCAGACACTTCCTACGATGCCCATTACTTTATAACGGAAAGGTATTTCAAATGCCAACTTAGGAATTATTTGTGCTAAAGACATATTCACCCCTGCACCGATACCTTGAATGAAACGGGCAATGAATAACACTTCAAAGTTCGGACTTAGACCAGATAGCAAACTACCTCCAATGAACAACACTAAACCTACCATTGTGACGTAGATGACTTTGACACGTGACATCAGCTCACTCAACAGTGGGATGACAAGAACAATCCCTACAAAATAAACTGTAAAAACAAGTGAAATCGGAAGTGTTGCATTGAGATCGTCTCGAATAGTAGGCAGCGCAAGCGAGACGATAGATGTTTCAATCGCAGACATAAACATAATGAGTACGAGCGAAATAATGACACTAATTTTTTTAAAACTCATCATCATTCTCCTTTCAAATATTTCACACAAAAGGCTAGGTTTCACTTCAACAATGAATTCCTAGCCAATCAATACTACTTATTTATTTAAGTTCTTTGCATTACATAAAATAGAGAATCCCTATAAAATGAAAGAGTGAAGCAATTAATATAAAAATATGCCAAATCATATGGAAGTAGGGACGGTTCTTTTGTGCGTAAAACCAAGCGCCAATCGTATATGAAATACCACCTAGTAAGATAAAAATTAAGAACCACCATAACCCTTTTCCAATGATGATAGGACCATAAATGACACCTACCCACCCCATCAGTAAATAAATCATTAAGCTGAGTTTTGGATTCACTTTTGTTGCAATTGCTTTATATAAAATTCCCCAAATCGTAGTTGCCCACAAAATAATCATAATTGTCCAACCGAGCCAACCACCTACTAACACAAGTGATACGGGCGTATAAGTTCCAGATATCGCGACATAAATCATACTGTGGTCGATGATACGCATCACGTACTTATGCGGAGAATTCTGTTGCATGGAATGATATACCGTTGAAGACATAAACATTAAAAACAAACTGATTACAAAAATAGAAACACTGACCGACATTAAAACACCATGGTTAATGTAACTATAAACTGCAGCATACGGCAAGGCGATCAGCATCATCATTGCTGCCACACCGTGTGATACAGAATTTCCAATCTCTTCACCAAAAGTTAATGGATTGATTTCTTTGAATGTCTCGAGGGCTGTTTTTTTCTTAACCTTCTTGGCATTCACTGCATCTACTTTCGACATCTTATCACCTACTCTATAATATTCAAACGTCTCAAGTCTACAGTTGCCGTCTCAACGCTGTCTTTACCTTCTTTGTTTTTTAATGGACTAAACTCTTCTTCACGTGGTACTTGTAATGTGATGAATGAGTTTGCGTATTCGAAAATATCAAAATAGAATAACTCAAATTTAAGTGTTGGTCGTGTGACTACACCGAAATCTTCATCTAGCTGCTCAAGTTGTTTGACTGCCAAATGATATGGCAGTGCTTTATCTACTGTCTGATTGACAAAATCAAGACGGAAGGCATGAATACCAATATTGGCATTATTAAAGTTATCTGCTGCACCATCTGCTAGCTCTGAATACTCTAATACGGCATCTTTGCCTGCTTTCGCTACAAGTCGCCCTACTGACTCACCTGGCTTTGGTGCGATTGACTTAGATGTCACATCTTTTTGATGATGCACCGTGAAGCCTGCGAATAATGGGTCTAATACACGAACAAGCACATTATCAATATTGTTCATAAACACGTATTCATTGCCGTTTTCAATCATCTGTGACAGAAATCCTGCTTTTTTCAATGATTTAAAGACACCACCATTACCATTTGGTGTTTCCATAATTCGACCTGTTTTGTCAAAAATCAACTGCCCAGCTTCATTCAACGCCACCATATTATCTTGCTTATAAAAATGAATATGTTCTTGTGGGTAATTGAAATAACGATGTGTTTCAAAAAATGCACGTGTTTCTTCATCATTGATATCACTTGTCATAATATACCAATCAACAAAACGTCCTGTATCTTTTTGAAGTTGTAACAATTGATCTGCTTGCAGTTCAAACAAACTCTTATTCCCTAATGTAAATGTACCTTTAGGACCTTTATGTCCTAAACGCGTCCCTTGTCCACCAGCCATAAGCAACACTGCAAACTGGCCATCACGAATTGCTTCCAATCCTTTTTCAGTATATAAAGCAATGGCCTCATCCGTTAATGACGCACGTTGCTCAAAGTCAACTTCTTGTACATCAGAAACATCTTCAATCTCTTGTCTATTCACATAAACTTCATTGTATAACGATTGAATGTTTGCCAAATCCAATGATTGAATTTTATCATTCAGACGTTCTTTTTCATTTGTACTCATCATTTTTTCATATTCGCACAAATGTGCTTGATTAACCTTCTCTAATTTATTCTTATCTAACATAACTTTGTATTCCGCTCCTTTTGAATGAATCATTCATATACTTCACTCAGTTCTATCCAATCACATGCCATGAAGTAGTGAGTCAATAATATTTCTTACCCCTTCATCAAATAGTATGTATATCGTCAAAATACTAAATGTTGTTGCCAAAGACAAATCAAGCAAGCCACCCGTTTTAAATTGTATCGGGAATCTCACTCTGATAGGCAACGGAAATAATAGGTGAACGCCTCTAGGGGTCAACATATCTAATATTACATGTGAAAGCATACCACAGATTATAGAAATCATGTAGTATATCGGTGTTTGTATCGTATACAATAACCCGTATATCATGACGATAAACAATATCGAATGCGTTAATGTCCGATGCCCAAACAAACGTTTGATAATCCAACTCAAAAGTGGCACTTTACGCCCTATTTTACTCTGCGTATGGCAAATATCCGGAAATACACTCGCAATACTAGCGATGACCATACTAGTGACGGTTTCAAAAATATCTAATTCGAAATGCATTGCAACTGCTGTACCGACTAACAAACCAGCTGCGGCATGTGTTTTACCTGTCATGAAGCGGCTCCTTTCAATAATAAAAAATTATAGCATAAAACACCGCTTTATACGAACGTATTTTCGCCCACAATTAGTATGTCACATTTATTTAAAAAGTATCACATATTAACTTGCATTTTTTGTGTGAATGCGTTATCATATAATTACAAATTAGTTAAAGGATGTGTCAGTCAAATGGCTATGACAGTTAAGAAAAACGACAAAGAAGTACAAATTCAATGGAGAGTTGCAGATATCCGCATCCCTAATGAAGCAATTAAAAATGTTTCAGAAGACAAAGATATCCATGCAGTACCAGAGTTAGACAGCAAGCACGTTTCTCGTATTGGTTCAACATTTGGTAAAACGAACCGTGTCATTATTGATACTGAAGATCATCAATACATCATCTACACATTTAACGATAAAAAAGTTTACAACGAAGTTACGAAATAAATGACTTTCTCATCATAAAATAAACGGCGTTCTCTTTCAGGAGAGCGCCGTTTTTTATGGTAATTAACATCACACAAAATAAGTTCTTTATAGATATCAAAAAAATGGGAGTGGGACAGAAATCTTTTTTGCTATAAAAGATTTCGTCGTCCCACCCCGGCAAGGGTGAATAGAAGTTTTGCAGTAGCTAATTGATATGTGACTACGTTTACTTAATAAACTTGTCACACATCTAATCATCTTTGCAGGGGCACTATGACAAAATCATTATAAAAGTTTATGATTTTTGTAGTGCTCCCAAAGTTTGTAAGAACGCATTTTCACTTCAGATACCTACTGCCCTTACACTGATTTCTACATCTTAAAAGCGAGGAGCTGAGCACTATGTCCCAGCCCCACCTTGAAAATGTATATATGGTTTTAGAAAAAGATATGTGCGAATAAAACGATAACTGGCAATGTGATAATTGTACGAATGAGGAAAATCAAGAATAACTTTCCTAGACTGACTGGTATTTTAGAACCTAGAATTACACCGCCAACTTCTGATAAATAGATTAACTGACATACGCTAAGCACACCTACTACAAAACGCGTTAAGTCACTTTGAACACCCTCAATGAGAATAGATGGTAAGAACATATCTGCAAAACCGATAATCATTGTTTCAGATGCGGCAGCCGCTTCTGGAACTTGCAACAGCTCTAAAAATGGTACAAATGGCTTACCAACAATAGTAAAAATGGGTGTATACGTTGCCAGTATTGTAGCAGCTGTACCGATTGCCATTACGACTGGAATAACGACTAACCACATATCCATCACAGTGCGTACTGCTGTATGAACATAACGCTGGAATCCTGGTGCGTGATAGCCTGTTTCAACCGCATCGCCGTATCCTTTTGTGAGTGCTTCTTTGTATGAATAACGCTTCTCTGGGCGTTCTTTTGCAGAAACACCGTCTACATAGTTATCTTCTACTGAACGCAACGGCCAAATACGTGGCATAATTAATGCGGCGACAAAACATGCAACGATTACTGTAAAGTAAAACGCAGCGAATCGATTGATCAGACCGATTGTTTCAGCGATAACAATCGCAAATGTTAAAGATACCACGCTGAACGTTGTCGCAATAACGGTTGCTTCTCTACGTGTATAAAAACCTTGCTCATATTGTTTACTCGTAATCATCACACCGACTGTACCGTCACCAATAAATGAGGCTAAGTTATCAACTGTTGAGCGTCCTGGCAATGTAAATAAAGGGCGCATAATAGGTCTAAAAATGGGTCCTAAAAATTCTAACAGCCCATATTCTAACAACAATGGTAAGAAGATTGCAGCGAAGAAAAAGACTGCAACAAGTGTTGGGAGTAAATCAGCAAAAATCAAGGCACCTGTATCTTCTGATGTCACCCATTCTGGTCCGACTTGTAAAAACGTAAGCCATGCAAAAGCAACGGCGAATAGTCGAACGACAACCCATGGCCAAGTAACATTAAAAGTATTAACCATAAATTCTGATTGATTTTTTTTGTTACGCCAAATCAAACTATATAAAATTGTTAAAATCCCGGAAATAGTAATAATCGCAATTATTAAATATGGCATTACACCACCAATTGTGTCTTTGAAAATACCTGCTAAAAATGCAATTGGCAATGTTGTTTTACGTTGTCCATCTTCAACAATTGGCACAGGTACTAAAAATAAAATAATACCAATTAATGACAAGAGAATAAATTTCCATTTTCCTAGTGTTTGCTGCTGTTTTGTTAAGTTATCCATTTTATCCATCCTTCTTTTTTTGTCAGTGGTTATGGCTAAAAATGATATATCATTTGTATGTGACTCTGATCATTATGTAGTAATATAAAAAATCATCTTTATCCTATTGTTTATAAATTATACATAGGATAAAGACGATATGCAATCATCATTTGAATATTGATACACTAAAATGCATATTCAATTACATCTTTCTTAACACAAACAAGAAGTAAGGTGCGCCAATAATCGCAATTAGTACACCTACCGGGATATCAATCGGTGGTGCAATGATACGCGCGGCTGCATCACCCACTACCATTAATACGCTACCGATCAAACCAGACATCAGCACAATATGAAAATGTTTATGCCCTACAATGCTACGTGCTATATGTGGTGCAATTAAACCTAGAAAACTCAATCCCCCTACAACTGAGATAGCCGAACCTGCTAACATCACAGCTGCCAGTAAAAGCATCATTTTAACACGTTTCACTTCTGTCCCGAGTGCAGTCGCTACTTCATCACCTAAATGTAGAATATCAAGTTTGTGACTGTAATATAAAATGATTGGAATGCCCACACATAACCAAGGCAAGATAGTCATGACATGCTGCATAGAACGACCAAACAAACTACCTGTTAACCATACAAGCGCAATATTAGCTTCCATAGGATGACGAATTAACAGATATTGAACGACAGCCATAGCGATGGCACCGATTGCCATCCCAATCAAAGCAAGTTGTGAACCTTTTACATTTTTATAACTAATGAGAAGGGATAAAATGATACTAATAACGAGTGCACCAGCAAACGATGCAACTGGCAAAATAAAGAGCGGCGCAGCCGGAAATACAATAATGACAATAACTGCTGCCAAACTTGCTCCTTTCGTAATACCAATCACATCCGGCGATGCCAATGGATTGCGTACGACTCCTTGTATTACAGCCCCTGAAATCGATAACGCAGCACCAACTAATATGGCTAATAACATACGGGGGACGCGATATTCTGCAAGGATAAAGTTCCGGTTGGTCCATACTTCTTGGAGTACTTGCGTCGGCGCAATCCACACAGCTCCTGCACTTAAACCTAAAACCGCAAAAACAATCAGAAATAGGGTCACTATGATATAACTTTGTTTTAAATGTAATCTCATCGTGTACGCACCCCTCTTAGCGTAATCCATAAGAAGTAAAAGGCACCGACAAAGGAAGTCACAATACCTACGGGAGATTCAAATGGGAAAGCAATCAATCGGCTTAACACATCAGATAAGAGTAACAAGTTAGCCCCCATAATCATGGATAGCAAAATAATTAAAAAGTAATTACGGTTGAGATAGTATTTCACGATATGTGGGATAATCAAACCGATAAATCCAATTGGCCCTGAAATGGCAACACAAGAGCCTGCTAAGATAACAACTAAAAATCCTGCTATCGCTCTAATCACTTGCGTATTTTGACCGAGACCTGTTGCAATTTGATCGCCCAAATCAAGTACAGCAAGTTGTTTCCCTAGTAGCAGTGCGCCAATCAGTCCTGCAATCAAAAATGGTGCGACCTTCACAATATGTACCCATTTAATCGTATGCAATGCACCGACGAGCCAAAACATAACTGTCGTTGTCGCATCTTCATGCAACAAAATAATCCCTTGCGTCAAACTTGTAAAGAACAAATGAATTGTCATACCAGCAAGCGCCAACTTAATTGGCGTCATGCCTTTTGTTGTATCTGCCAACAAGTAGACGGTCAACCCCCCGATAAACGCACCGACAAATGCGAACACCACGTTGTAGGCTGCAAAAGATGGGATGAGCACGGTGATTAACACAACAGCAAATGAAGCGCCGGCATTGACACCAAATATTTGTGGTGATGCCAATGGGTTCCGTGTGATAGCTTGCATCAACACCCCTGCAACACCTAATGCAGCACCAATCATCACGGCAGCAACCATTCGAGGCATGCGCACGTTATGTATAATAAATGTTGATTTCGTTTCTTTTATAGAGAAAAAATAATCTACAAGCGACTGAAAGTTAATTTTGGACGATCCGACTGCAAGATTTAAATAGATTGCAAAAACAAGAAAGCACACGCTCACAATAAATGCGAGCGTGGTGCGTCTCTTTTGGTGATGTCCATCATATGATTTCATTGTTTGTTTTGACATAGCCAATCACCTTTATTTAAGTCATTCAAGTTGCTTATTTTTCTGATTTAGAAATCTCTGCAAGTTCTTTGGCAATTTCTTCAGAAGAGATTAAACCACGGAACTTCGCCCATGTTAAACGATCCACAACATGTACACGATCATTCTTCACAGCATCTAATTCATTCCAAACCTTATCTTCTTTCATTTTAACGTAAAATGGGTCATCTTCGCCATTCACCATTATAAACATACGTTCAGGGTTTACATCTGATAACTGTTCTGAGTTCATGTTCAAGTATGGTGCATTTAAGTATTCTGGCAACTGATCTGCAACATCTTTTGTCAATGCTTCTTTAAAGCCAAGCTCATGTAAGAATTGACCAACGTATGATTTGTCAGAGTGTGCGAGTAATCCTGATTGAGAAATAACGGCTGGTAAGACTTTTTTGTCTTTATCCATTGTAATTTCTTTTTGGTACTGTTCGATTTTTTCTTTATGCGCTTCAAGGCGTTTATCCGCTTCATCTTCTTTTGATAATGCTTTACCGATTGTTTTAAATGCTTCTAAGTTTTGTTTATAATCTGAGTCTAAACTTGGTAACAAAATTGTTGGTGCAATCTTGCTCAACTGTTCATAATTTCCTTTATGGCGGTTGCTATCTGCAATAATTAAGTCTGGTTTCAATTGACTGATGACTTCTAAGTTTGGCTGTTTACGATCACCAACTGACTTGTAATCGCCAACTTTATCACGAATTGGATCAATGATATTTTCTTTGTCGCCATCATCTGCAATACCAACTGGTTTTACACCTAATACCACTAATGCATCGACGAATGAGTATTCAAGTGCAACAACTTTTTTAGGTTCTTTCTCTATTTTTGTTGTACCACCGTCATGTTTCACTTCAACGGCTTCTCCCTTTGAACTAGACGAACTTTCTTTTTTTGAGTCATTCGCATTCCCACATGCTGCTACAAGTAACATGACAGCGATCATTGCGATTAGACCCATCCATTTATTTTTGTTCACAATTTAGCGCTCCTTTTTTTATATAAAATGTAAGCCTTAACAATAATATAATTGATAATGATTATCACTGTCAATGGTGTACACTAAATTTTTCTTTTTTCTTATCAACAATCCCTTGAATGAGCAACTCAATGCCTTCATCTTCTATATAATTACGTTCTAACTGTTGATTGTGCATGCTTTGTGCAATAGCTGAATATCCAAGTTCAAATGGAATCTTATCGCCTATTTGATAATAATCTGCCAAACCGAGATGAATCAATAATACATCACTCGTATAACCAACGATTGATAATTGATCATCCATTGGTACCATATCACTTACATCTGTATCCAACTGCCCAATATCTACAACTGCTTGTAAGTATGATTGACGTGTTCTCAGATCTAGACGTGGCTTGATTTCAAGAATGGTTCCAGTCATCGTTACTACCTGATCATACAATTGTGGCAATCGCATATTATAAGCCGTTTCAACACCTCTAAATATTGCTTCTCCAACGCGTAACTCATTGATACGTCCCATATCTTGGTACATCGCTAACATGAGCATGCTTGAATTTCCACCTGAAATGGTATGCAAATGAATGCCTGTATCTCGTTCTACCGCTTCAATAAACTGGTTCATATAAGGTAAGTCATCTTCAGTTGGTGGCATTTGTCTGTAACACATAAAGTTAAAGGCAAGACCTCTAAAGTCAATGCCCTTCATCTTCTTAATTTGTTTAACATACGAAACCACTTCGTATGTTAACACACCTTCTCGTCCATCTTTCCAGTCCACCATAAGCAGCAACTGGTGTGTTGTGCCTTGTTCAATTGCCGCTTCATTCAACGCACGAATCGTTTCCAGCTCAGTTTGTAGGCTGATGCGTGTTAGTTGCACAGTACGTGGTGCTTGTTCTGGGAGCGACCCTTTAATTAACATAAAGTCTTTGCGCTGTGTTTGGACTTCAGAAATATGATTTAACCGTGATGCTGCAAGTAAATCAAACCCCAAGTCTCTCAAAGCACTCTCAACTTGTGCATCGCCCGCCATACATTTTGCGACAGGAATCATACGAATTTGGCGCTGATATAACATCTGTTGTAATAACAGCGCATTATATTTGATTTTGCTTAAATGAATATGAATCTCACCCATATTAAAACACCCTCTTTTCATGCAGTGGATTTTCCAGTGCAATTGTTGTGTATTTTTTTACTTGTTGTTTCATGCGCATGTTTAAGAGTGCCTTAACAACTACTTCTTCACCAAACAATATACGTTTCAATGCCATCGCATGCGGTTGTGTGTCATCAATTGCTTCATATAAAACGTCACGAATAATTTCGTACAATGCTTGTTCATCACATTGATACTTGTGTTTAAAATGATGAATGAGTGTCCCCAGTTGATTTTGGATAACAGCATGTTGGAATTTCGCAATCACAGCATCAATATTTTCCGCAATAAGGCTTGTATTAGTCACTTCTACCCCCGGTATTGCACGCTGTAATGTTGATAAATCCAAGCGAGCGCCACCCAAATCTCTAACAATAAAAGACAGTGTTTGATTATTTTTATCCACTTCTAAAATCGTATTTTGTTGGTGTGCTTCTAGAGCAATTCCGTATTGCTGAATATACGCAATTAACGGTATTATCAATGCTTGGCTATATGTACGGATGAAGTTTGAAATCGTCGTTTCATTTATCTTTCCGTATAAGTATTCAATCAAACTATCCACTGCCACCTGATTGTCAACAGGATTACGTTCAATTAAACATGCCGTCACCATTTGTATAATATCTCTATGAGTGTTCTCTGGAGATTCACGTACAATCATTGCACATTGTCGTGCAATGTCAGCTGGTGCATCAATATGCACACCATATGGTTCCATCGCTACTTGTAACGTAGGATATTGCGTCAACATCGCTTGCAGTTGATGACTGAGTCGTGGACCGTCTACTGTTGTCACTGTTGATACTGTGCGCACTGCACTTGTCGCTTGAACATTGACTGGTAATTTAATGTGGAAAGGGCGTCCTAACAAGTACATCGTCCTGAACGATAACGTTGGTTTTGCATCAACCGTTAAAGGTGTTGGGATCAGTTGATGTGTACGGATGTACTCACTGAATTGTGTGACAATCACATGTTCATATTGCCAAGGATGGATGAATAATACTCGATAATCTTCAAGTGCCACATCATACGGTGCAAGATATTGTTGCAATTGTCGCTTCATATCTGGAATAACAGTGTTCAATACAAAGTTTGCATCATCATTCATTGCCGTTTCTTGTACGATATTTTTATGTAGTAACACAATCTTTAAGGGTACTATCCGCATAAACTCTGGCGCATAGGCTTGAATATCTCCAGATGTTAACGGTAGCTTTGTTTTCGTTAATGGATGTGACGGATGGCCATGCCAAATCATCCCTTCTGTGTACCCAAGTGCAGAGAAGTCACTATCTTCATTCATATGTGCCAACCATGCAATAAAGTTCAATTCACTCGGCATACGTGAAAATTTTAATGCATGACGCATCGCTGTTTCTCGATGTTCATATTGACGAAGGCTCAGTGATAATCCAAGTACACTATGTTCCAGCTCGTCTATGAGTCGCTCATGAAAGTCTATACCAAAGTTTGCCTTTAATATTTCAATAAGTTCACGTAAACACACTACTTCTTTCTTTTCTTTTCCTATCGAATAACTAATCGGGCCCTCCATCGTCATTTGAAAGAATGCACTTTTCGTCAGGTAGTTCACATGTAAAAGGTGTTCTTGATATTGAATCATTACTTCGCCTTTTGTTGTCTCAATATACGCAGTCGATGGGAACAGCGATTCTTTCATACACGCTAATAACACACGATATTGAATCAGTTGATCTGCTTTATGTTGATGCATCATTGTCATTGACTTGTGCCTCCATTCGTCTTAATCATCACAATATAACTGCTTATCGCTATTAATAAAGTTGCCATCCCCATGGTCATAAATGTCATCGCAATGTCTACATATTCCGATAACACACTCATTAGTAACGCACCGAGTGGGATCATCCCACGATCCATCATTACAACACTCAATATTTTACCACGATGTGCTGAATCGATATCATTTTGAAAATAGATACGATTCGTTGTACGTGCAATCTGTCCAAATAAACCTACAAAAAAGATCATCAGTATCAATCCAACGACACCAAATGGATAGATGCACATCAAACTCCCCCCAAATAATATCGAGCTGATATAATATAGGCGTTGTGAAGAGATATATTGTAGCATTTTCGGTATGATGAGTGTCGCTATAATCCCTCCAGCTGCACTGATTGCCATCGCAACACCAAATAGTTTTGCATTATTGGGATAATGTGTATCTGTTAATATGGGTAACAATGTCGTATAACAATACCCTGTTGCCATCATAAGAAGTGCGGTCATAAAAATATGACGCCCTTGTGTATGTACTTTAAAATATTGCCATGCAACGGCGAATGCCCCGCTTTTTTTACAATTCGGTTGCTCTGCTACTTCAAAACGAAGTGGCATACTTACAATCAACGATAATACGTAACAAATAGCTTGTACGACAAAGGCACTTTGAACACCTGTCGATGCGATAAGAAATCCAGATATTGCTGGACCGATAGATCGGCATGTATTCAAAATAAATGATTGGTAAGAGACAGCTTTCGAGATAGAAAGATTATCTGATAAATCTGGTAAAACTGCCTGTCTAACAGGTGTTTCAATCGCACTCATACACCCACGTAAAAAAGCATAAAGGTAAAGGTAATAGACAGAAATCTCTCCCATTATGACAATTGCACACGTTAATGTTGCTGTAATCATAAGTGAGCAACTAATACTTAACTTGATAAGTGTACAACGTCTAAAGCGATCGGCAATTGCCCCTGCCCATATACTCAATAAAAATATGGGCACTAAGCGAAAGAAATTAATCCATGCAAGATCAAATGCACGATGATTTAATTGATAGGCATACCAGTTTAACGCAATTTGTCCAATCCAATTACCAAGAAAGAGTAAAAAGGCACCGGAATAGAACCATTTTGCCACGTTATCCACTCCCCTTTAATTGATAATCGTTCTCATTTCCGATATTATGGATTATACGAATTATAATATTGTTTGTAAATAAAAAAGATATGATATAAATGAGGTGCTCAAATGAATGCTGAACATAAACAAATAGAAACACCGATAACCATCATGACAAATGATGAACGCGCAACATATGAGACAATCTGCAAGAAAAACCTAAAATGGGCAGAGTCATTTCAACAAGCTTTATCGGTCGGTCGTGATCGAATTACTGCAAGACTCATCACATCAATTTATCGAGAAAATCTAATAGATGGATACATACACAGTGAGATAGTTGATCATACTTCATTGCCTGAATCACCACTTCAACACGAGACTGTTCTTGAAATACAGTTTTCTCAATCTCAGATGTTTTTATGTGCACAGATTACAGGTCACCATGCATTTAACCGAATTGATGTCGTTGGTCCTTTTTATTGGCGTCAAAACGATCATTATGAGCGCATCAAACATCCCAATCATCTGCTCGATGCAATCATCGCTGAGAATGCGCAATACACAGGACCAGCTGCTGAACAATTTCGTGATGATTTAAACAATAGCGCTTGTTATATGGCACTTGCAATAAGCTATCAGCAATTGAAATATCGTCATACAACAGATACGCTTTTAACAATAATCGAACAACAATCAGATCCCTACCTTGCGTCTGAACAAGCCGTTGTAGAAGGCCACCCTATTCATCCAGGTGCAAAGTTGCGCAAAGGGATGACGGCAGAAGAAACGATTGCTTATTCTTCAGAGTATGAACAACCCATAGGACTGCGTTTTATATTAGTGCATCAAAACTATGTAAAAGTACAAAACTTAAACAAATCATTTGATGCGATATTATATGATGCATTCGACGGTTTAGAAGCAGCATGCGAACAAGCCCTTCACACATCGAAACTTGATCGTTCGGATTACCAACTCATGATTGTACATCCTTGGCAATATGACCACATATTGTCTGCAGATTATGCTGACGAGTTGGCGCAACAAATCATTTTACCCGTAGATGTAACATATGATTATTATGCCGGTTTATCTTTTCGTACATTGATGCCAAAACGCCCTAAATTGACGCCACACATCAAACTCTCGACCAACGTTCATATTACAGGGGAAATACGTACGCTATCAGAACAAACAACACACAACGGTCCGTTAATGACCCAAATATTGCGCGATATTACAACACATGACACATGGTTTTCTCACGTCTCAACAAGTGCTGTTGACGAGTTAGCAGGCGTACACTTTTTCAATCAAAATGACACGCCAGACACTCAAGAACGTCGTAGTGAACAACTCGGTACACTGTTGCGCCATAACATCTATCACGATCTTGATGACACTGTTTTACCTTTAATTCCTTCCAGTTTGATTGTAGGTACACCTCGCCAAGAATCATCCTTAATCATCGAACTGGTTGAGCGGTACCATCAGCATCATCCAGAACTTAGCCAACATACCGCTGTTCAACAATGGTTCTCTCGATATGCTACTTCGTTAATTGATTACGTCATGCCACTTTTAATTAAATATGGTATTGCACTCGAAGCGCATTTACAAAATACGATTGCCGTTTTTAACAAAGAAGATGGCTTACTCAATCATATGTATATCCGAGACTTTGAAGGACTGCGTATTGATACACAACAACTTAATAAAATGGGGTATGACACATCAAACTTTCATGAAAAATCTCGTATTTTGACAGACAGTCAGAAGTCAGTCTTTAATAAAGCGTTTTATGCGACCGTTCAAAATCATCTTGGCGAACTTGTCGCTGCATTAAGTGATTATTATACAGCCGAATCCCTTGAATCAGATTTATGGCACATAGTCCGTGATCATATAGAATCTTTATTCACAACCTTCCGTAATGATGACTTTGATACACAAAGACTTGAAGAAATTGAAGAGATTTTCTTTAATTCAGTTATTGACTATAAATGTGTAACAACAATGCGTCTATTAGATGAAGCACACGCCTATACTTATGTAAAAGTAGAAAACCCCTTGGCACATCACGAGGTTGTGAAAAGTACGTTTAGAATTTAAGCAGAACCAGAGCTGCGATCAAAATCGCTTTTTGATTTTGTAGAGCTGCGAAGTTCTGTCGAAAATTCTGTACTTTGAACACTGACATCACGAGGTTGTGAAAGAAGCGTTTAGGGATTGAGCAGAACCAGAGCTGCGATCAAAATTGATTTCCAAATTTTGGAGAGCTATGAGTATTAGTTGATGAGATATATGTCTATGCGTATGTACTTTCCATATATCGCATCACCTATACAGGGGCACTACAACGAAACTATACACATTTTTTGTAGTGCTCCCAGTTCTGTCGAAAACTCTATTTATGGACACTTTAAATTTTTTAACATTACTATTTCTTGCTAAACACTGTTGTTACAACTTGAAATAGTTTACAATAGTGCGCAGAGACTATTCTTCAAAGGAGTTCTGATAACAATGACAGTGATGCGCACATTCACTTTTATGTTAAGTATTTTTATTGTGGGCATGGTCGAAATGGTCGTCGCAGGTATTATGAGTTTGATGAGTGCCGACCTGCATATTTCAGAAGCTTGGATTGGACAACTTGTAACCGTGTATGCTTTTACATTTGCTTTGACAGGTCCAATCTTAGTCAAATTGACAGAACGCTATGCACCAAAACCTGTTTTACTAGTAACAATCGCAGTTTTTATTATAGGCAATATGATGATTGCATTGTCTCCTAACTTTATCGTATTAGTCATTGGACGTATCTTATCATCAGCCGCCGCAGCTTTAATCGTCGTAAAAATATTGGCCATCACCTCTTTTCTCTCAGAACCACACAAAAGAGGTCGGATGCTCGGCATTGTCTATACGGGTTTTAGTGCTTCAAACGTATTCGGCGTGCCTATCGGGACATTAATCGGTGATTGGCTCGGGTGGCGATTCACATTTGGTTTAATTAGTTTTGTAGGTTTACTAGTGACTATCCTTCTTGTGATTTACTTGCCACGTGAACTCCACATGAATGTTCATACGCGCAGTAGTACAAGTCATAACCAACCGAATGTACATAGTAAGAAAGAAATTATCAAACTATTGGCAGTCACTTTTATTTTACTCACTGCGAATTCCATCGCTTACATCTACATTAATCCGTTAATTCTATCGGGTGGTCATACATTACAATACGTATCTCTCGCGCTACTAGTTATTGGTGTTGCAGGGATGCTTGGTACTTCAATGGGTGGCTACTTTACCGATAAACTTTCATTTAAGACATGGTTGATATTCAGTAGTTTAGCATTTGCCGTTATCTTAACTTTACTCAACCAATTATGGGCAACATCAATCCTACTACTCATCACTTTATTTGCTTGGCATATAATTGAATGGAGTACGAATCCAGCTGTACAATCTGGGCTTATCAGTCAAGTTGATGGTGATCACAGCCAAGTGATGAGTTGGAATATGTCTGCATTAAATGCTGGTATTGGACTAGGTGCACTACTCGGCGGTGTGATCGTTTCACATCTGAGTCTTCATGCAACAGTTTATATTGCAGCTGCAACGAGTCTACTGGCCTTCTTCATCGTTATTACTTTACAAAAACCAAAAACATTACATTAACCAAAAAACGCTACAACCCATTCCATCAAAATGAGTTCGTAGCGTTTTTTCTATCTATTTTTAAAGTTTTCAATAGCTATTTTAATTTCATCTCTAACACGTTGAAATTCAGACCATGGCTGACCTGCGGGATCATCAAAACCCCAATGTTCTTTCTTTACGTGTGGGGGCATCACTGGACAATTTTTATCTGC
Source organism: Staphylococcus sp. IVB6214 (assembly GCF_025558585.1). Classification (NCBI taxonomy): domain Bacteria; kingdom Bacillati; phylum Bacillota; class Bacilli; order Caryophanales; family Staphylococcaceae; genus Staphylococcus; species Staphylococcus sp. IVB6214. The sequence goes on from NZ_CP094723.1 coordinate 1,746,598, forward strand.
GTCACTACATAAAGTGACAACCAAATCTGCTTGATTTAATATCGTTGGATTTATCAAATCAGAAGTGTGAGTACTAATATCAATCCCCACTTCATCCATCGCTTCTATGGCTTTTGGGTTCACACCATGCGTTTCAATCCCACCTGAATACACATTCCATGAATCACCGAGTATTTGCTTGCCCCATCCTTCTGCCATCTGGCTTCGACAAGCATTACCTGTACAAATAAAATAAATCACTTTTTTATCCATATCGTTCTCTCTTTCTTAAAAAATAATCAATGTAAGATATAAACCTAATAACGTGACAAACAATACGGGAATCGTAATTACAATACCTGTCTTAAAGTAAGTCCCCCATGAGATCTTCACACCTTTTTGTGTCAAAACGTGTAACCATAATAATGTTGCGAGTGAGCCAATCGGCGTGATTTTAGGTCCTAAGTCAGATCCAATGACATTCGCATAAATCATTCCTTCTTGTAGTATCCCCGTCACATTCGACTGATTAATTGCAATCGCATCAATTAGAACAGTTGGCATATTATTCATAACAGATGATAAAAATGCTGCAATGAACCCCATTCCCATAACACTACTAAATAAACCATACTGAGAAATATTGGCTAACACATCAGCAAGCAACGTCGTAATCCCTGCATTTTTTAATCCGAATACAACAAGGTACATCCCAATTGAAAAGGCAACAATATTCCATGGTGCACCTTTGATGACTTGTGCTGTATGAACGGCAGGTGATTTTCGTGCTAATAAGACGAAGATAAATGCGATACTTCCTGCAATAAGTGATACGGGTATTTTCAACCATTCACTCACAAGATAACCAATTAGTAAGACACTTAGTACGACCCATGATATTTTAAATAATCGCTCATCCTTAATCACTGCTTGCGGTGCAGCCAAATGCGTTGCATCAAACGACTTCGGAATTGCCTTTCTAAAGTACAACCATAACACAACAATACTCGCTATCAATGAAAAAATATTAGGAATGATCATACGCCCAAAATATTCTAGAAACCCGATATTAAAATAATCGGCTGATACGATATTCACTAAGTTACTCACAACCAATGGCAATGAAGTTGTATCTGCAATAAAACCACTGGCAATAATGAATGGAAATACAATTTTTTCATTAAATCCTAAGTTTCTAACCATCGCCAACACAATCGGCGTCAATATTAAGGCTGCCCCATCATTCGCAAAAAATGCTGCAACAATTGCACCTAATAACATAATATAGATGAACATCTTTAAGCCGTTCCCTTTTGAAGCACGAGCCATATGTATCGCTGACCATTCAAAAAATCCAATCTCATCTAGAATCAATGAAATAAGAATGACTGCAACAAAAGTTAGCGTTGCATTCCATACAATTCCTGTTACTTCCCATACATCACCAAGACTCACTACACCTGTAATAATTGCGATCAACGCACCAATCAGTGCGGTAATACCGATATCTAACCCTTTAGGTTGCCAGATTACAAAAAGTAATGTGACTAAAAAAATGATAATTGCTAAAAGCATCATCAACATGTTCCACCTTTCATTGTTTTACAAATACATTGTTCGCTTCCCCTATGTACTTGATTCAAGTTCACACTAATTGTTTCAAGTGGTTCAGCATTCAATCTGTACATTCTTTTATTCCCCTCTTTACGCACTATCACCATTCCACTTTCAACGAGTGCTTTCATATGATGACTTAGCGTTGGCTGAGAAAACTCAAAATGCGCGAGTATATCGCAAGCACATAGTTCACCACACGACAATAAATCAATAATTTCCAAACGATTGGCATCTGCCAATACTTTCAACTGTACAGCTAATACTTGATACGACATAGAATGCCCCCTTTACTCTACATAGACTATCATCTATATCGATAATTGTCTATGTGAAAACATAAAAAAAGAGTGGGACAGAAATCTTTTTGCTATAAAAGATTTTGTCGTCCCACCCCGGCAAGGATGACTAGAAGTTTTGCAGTAGCTGATTGATATGTGACTACGTTTACTTAATAAACTTGTCACACATCTAATCATCTTTGCAGGGGCACTACTACAAAATCATTATAAATGTTTATGATTTTTGTAGTGCTCCCAAAGTTTGTAAAAACGCATTTTCACTTCAGACACCTACTGCCATTACACTTATTTCTATATTTTAAAAATAGGAGCTGAGTACTATGTCTCAGCTCCTTCATCAAATAACGGATTATTGTAATCCTTTTTGCTCGTTGTTGTTACCTTTTTCATTTTTTTGTTGCCATTCTTTACGAGTCATTACATCTTCAACTTGCATGTTTACTTCCACAACTTCTAAACCAGTCATGTGTTTCACTTGTTCTTTAATTAACTCAGTTACTTTGCGGAAGATTTTTGGTGCTGATTCACCGTATTCTAAAACAACTTTTAAGTCGATTGCTGCTTGTTTTTCGCCAACTTCAGCAGATACACCTTGTGTTACATTGTTACCGCTTGTGAATGAACCGCTGATGCTGTCAACAAAGCCGCCTTTCATGTCTAAAATACCTTTTACTTCGCGTGCTGCGATACCAGCGATTTTTTCAATAACTTCATCAGAGAATGTTAAGCTATTTGAAAATTGTGGTTGGTTTTCTTGACGCTTTTCTTGTTCTTTTTCGTTTACACCTGTGTTATTGTTGTATGCTTCTTTTGCTTTATTGTTATCTACTGTCATAATAAAAAACTCCCTTATTTTTAAATATTGTATTTACACTGTTTCTAAAATCTTGATACGTTTTGCAAGTTAGCTTAACCGATTCAGTAAATTCAAGAAATCTTGTGTTCGGTCTTTAATATACCCAACTCCGACACCGATTAAACATAAAACTAAAATTAAAATTGTTTTCCAAAAGCCAAGCGTTAAAAACAAGATTGCAATGATAAGGAAAGAGAAGAACCCGACAATACGCCATTTATAACTGCGTAATAAGGCAATTATCTGATCATTTGTTACTTGTTCACCTTGACCATTTTGATTTTGGTTAGCCATAGGAACCCTCCTTTACACTACACGTGCTTCGCCGCTTTGACGTTGATCACGCACATTGATTTCTAACTTTCTCACTGGCATTTCTGAAAAACGTTCAACACTTTCTTTAACATCTGCTCTCACTTGTTCTGTTAAAGATTGAATGTTCACTGCAGTTGTTGGTACAAGAAAGTCTGCTTTAATATCAACAAAGTTATGATTCTTTTTGTTGTATAATTTCGCTACTACATTCGGTTGGCGAATCTCATCATACTTCTTGATTGTATCCAACGCTGTATTTTCAATAGATTTGCGTGAAATATAAATATGTCCATCTTGATAGTCTTGATATAACCCCGGTTTACGGTGCGTTGGTTTAAACGCACTGAAAAATAAAATAAACCCTATTAAAATTAAAAACGCAGATAAGCCGATCAATAATGGTTGGAACCACTCATATTGATAGAAATAATTTTGATATTGTTTGATTGGTTCGTAGTCTAAATACATAAACAATAAGAATCCTACGATGACCACCATTAATAATCCTAGACAGAAATTTTTAAGTCGTCTCACCTTGCGTCACCTCCTATTTTGTTGTCAATTGTCTCACATTCAATATACCCGTAATGTATGATTGAAAACATAAATTTCAAAAATAGTGAACAAAAATTTAATTTTTTATAATAGCTTTCAAACCCTCACTATTTGGCTTCGAATGTTAAGCTATCTTAATTTACCCACTTCGAACCATCATAAACCTAGATATTAAAAAAAGAAACGCGTTCTCTATTCATTTGTGCTCTTGGCAATCACCAACAACACCTGAAAATCTGGATGCTTCTCACAACTATTATCATTTGAACAAAATTTAGGGGTAGAATAGAAATCTTCATTCTACAAAAGATTCCATTATCCTACCCCAGTATGACTAGAAGTTTTATATAAATAAATGTATATGTTCCAATTCTACTTTTATTGAATATGCGCTAACATTTCATTTACTGCCAATTTACCTAATGCATGAGAAGCGAGTGGACTATCCCCAGTTAATAATTGGCGATCTTTATGAACTTGTCCGGTCATCTCTTGGTTTACTACATGTAACTCATCTTGCGTTAAACTCTCTGCAACAAGCCATTGGAGTTTACCTGGCAAGTATCCAATATCAATATTCGCTCCTTCATCTAAAGCATCTGGGAAGACACATACTTCATATCCTGCAAACGCAGATGTTTGACGATTCAATGAACCTGCAAGTAATGCTGCGGGCCCATGGCACAACGTAATAATAAAACGATCGTTCGCAAGTGCCCAATCTAGAATTTGTTGAACATCTTCACTTTCTGGTAAACCAATCAGTGCCGCATGTCCACCCGGAATAAAGACAGACAAGTAGTCAGAATCTGATCCTAATCCTTGAGTGACAATATCTGATAATTTTTTCGGTGCTTTCAGTTTCGCTTTAAGTTGCTCATAAGTTTCCATTACCGCTTCATCTTCTGTTGGCATCGCCCAATGCTCCAACTTAGCTGGATTGCCTGACAATGTCGCAATATCCACATCAAATCCAGCTTCCATCATATGATGTAATGGTAGTAACGTCTCGACTGGATGATTACCTGTTGAAAACATTTTACCATTTTGCAACATCAAGTATCTTTCATCTGCCGCAATAACTAAAACCTTCCATTTACCTTCTGTATAGGCGCCTTTATGTTCTACACCATCAAAGTTTGTTTTAGGTGCTGTATATAATGACAACGAATACTCAGACGGGAAATACGCATTGTCTTCCGCTCTATCTGGTACAGGCTGTTTACTTAAATTATTTTCTGTCATTTGAATTACATCCTTCTCTGTTGTTATGAAACACATCATATGCCAATTAACAGATGAAGTAAACGAATCTGCCTATAATATCTACTTTAACTGCTAGCGATAAAACACTTTACTCACAACCTCGAGATGTCAGTGTTCGTAAAGCAAAATTCTCGATAGAACGTCGCAATTCCACAAAATAAAAAAGCTATTTTGATAATTGCTTGGGTTCTACTCGAATTTTAAACGCTTTACTCACAACCTCGTTTTACGATTTAAGATTTAGTTAAGAATTGTTAATCATTAGTTAATGTGAATTAAGATTTTGCTCCTGTAACATACAAAGTGTCAAAACAATAAAAACAAAAACGAAAGTGGGAATTAATCATGAAAATCAAATCAGTCTTATTATCAACAACAGTTGCAACAACATTACTTTTAGGCGCATGCGGTAACATGGATGACGACAAAGAAATGAAAAAAGATGACAAAATGATGGAAAGCAAAATGGAAGACAAAAAGATGGATGATAAAAAAATGGCTAATAAAGACATGATGATGAAAGAAGGCATGTTCAAAGGCGAAAATGATCAAATGGTTGAAGGTAAAGCTATGATCAAAGACGGCAAATTAATGCTAACTGACTTCAAATCTGATAAAGGTCCAGACTTACATGTGTACTTAACTAAAAATGGCGATGTTGAAAAAGGAATGAAAATCGACAAAGTAAAATACGATGAAATGAAACAAACTTTCGACCTTAAAGATGTCAATGTTGAAGAGTATGACACAGTGACAATCTACTGCGACAAAGCACATGTTGTGTTCGGTAATGCGATGCTAAAATAAGCCCAAATATCGCATTTTACAAAAGATATTGAAACATTTCAGTGAGATAGAATTCTGCCACAGTTGGGGATTCTATCTCTTTTAATTAAAGGAGGCAATGATGATGAACACAATATGGAAACTAATCATTTTACTCATTAGAATGGGAAGCGGGATCGTCATGTTAATGCAAGGATTTGAAAAACTAACAGGTGGGTTTGCAATCAGTGGATTAATTCCTGTCGTTCAAAAAAGCCCAGATATTCCAGAATGGTATAAAACTTTCTTTGCCAATATCGTAAATAATCAACTTGATCTATTTCAATGGTTGATACCACTTGGCGAAATTGCAATTGGTCTTGGATTAATTCTTGGCATCTTATCATATACTGCCAGCTTCTTCGGCGTCTTCGTAATGTTAAATTATCTTTTAGCAGATATGATTTTTACGTATCCATTACAGTTGTTTTTCTTTATAATATTATTAATGAACAAAGACATCTTAGATTCAATTGATTTATTTCGCTTTTTTAAAAGAAAAAAACTAGGGAATGATATACATGGAACACATACTCATAGTGGATGACGAACCAGATATTCGTGATATATGTAAAACTTATTTTGAGTTTGAAGGTTATACCGTATCGACTGCTAACAATGGCCAAGAAGCATTAGACCTGTTGGATGCCTCTATCGATCTCATCATTCTAGACATTATGATGCCAGACAAAGATGGCTACACCGTTGTGAAAGAAATGCAGGCACGTCAATTAGAAATTCCATACATTTATCTCACAGCGAAAACAACAGAATCCGATGCAATATATGGCCTTATGCTTGGGGCAGATGATTATGTCAAGAAACCATTTAGCCCCCGTGAACTCGTTATTCGCGCTAAAAATATATTAAAACGTGTTAAGCACACACCTGCCGCCCAAGATACTTTAACATTTGGAGCGCTTTTTCTAGATAATTTGACAAAAACCGTGACAATTCATAAAGAAACAGTCAATTTAAGAGTGAAGGAGTTTGAATTACTGTGGTATTTCGCAACACATGAAAATGTCGCTCTATCAAAGACTGATTTACTCGAACAAGTATGGGGCTATGATTACTACGAAGATATGAATACGTTAAATGTTCACATTCACCGCTTGCGAGAAAAACTCGAACAACACAGCTATGATGACTATGTCATTACAACAGTTTGGGGACTTGGTTACAAGTTTCAAAGGAGGCATTAGATGACAATTCGCAAACAATTATTCCTTTCCTTTGTCACTTCTGTTATCATCACAACACTGTTCTTATTCATTCTTTATAAGTTAATGTGGTTCGATGCACAACAAACATTGTTTCTCACACTTTTTTCAATGATTTCCAGTATGATGACTATGATGATTGCATTGACTTTTATCGTTCCAACAATTCATAAAATTGAACGTCTTAATAAAGAAACACAGAAAGTATCGGAAGGTGATTTCAATATTGATCCTATCACCATCTCATCTCCATCAGAACTGAAAGAGCTAAACGACTCATTCAAAGTAATGGTGCGACGGGTTGAACAACAAATGTCTCAGATTAAAGATGAAGAAGCTGAAAAGATGTACATGGTTCAAAACTTAGCCCATGATCTAAAGACTCCGCTTGCAAGTATTAAGTCTTATTCTGAAGCGTTACGAGACGGCATGATTGATGGTACGACTTCTCAACAACACGCATACAATGTATTGATTAATCAAGCCGATCGATTAAGTCATATGTTTGATGACTTAACATCTATGGTGAGTGTCACAACACATTCACAAGACAAAGTCTCCTTACAAGTCGATCAATTGCTGATAGCAATATTGGATCCCTACCAACAGCAATTGGAACAAGAACACCGCTCAATCACTGTAAACGCAGATACGTCAATTCCACGCTTTATGCAAGATAAGGTGGTGATTGAACGAATTGTTTCAAACTTCTTTGATAATGCTTTGAAATTTTCAGAAACTGGAACACCCATCGATGTCAACGTTAAACAACTGTCACCAAGTGAATTAGCAATTTCTGTGAGAGATGAAGGCACAGGGATTGAATCAAAATATTTGAATCGTGTATTTGAACGAACATTTCGTATAGAGCCATCACGCAATCTTGATCGAGGCGGTTCAGGTTTGGGCTTATATATTGCTCAAACACTTGCACATCAGATTGGTGGCCATATTGAAATCCAAAGTACGTATGGTAAAGGAACAACCGTAACATTGTATTTTCCTATTTAAATGATAAACAGGCAATCAGCAGTAGAGAACGTCTCTATTGCTGACTGCCTGTTATTTTCATTACTACGATATTAATCATCATCCATTTCGTCATCATCATCGTCCGAATAATAGTAGTAGGGATTCGGTTGAACTTGTACATTGGATTGTGGCGTAGAATTTTGTACAGCTGTTTCATTCTGTGTCGGCTGTATCGCTGCTGATTGTGCCGTCTCTTGTTGCGTCTTTTCACGTTCTGCTTTCTTTTTATTCTTACTTTCTTGCTGTACCTTTTTAGTCTTTGGCTCCGTCTGTTTCTCTTGCTTTCTTTTAACAACTTTCAAATGAGATATTTTCTCTGTCCTTCGATCAAGTTGAAATTGAAAATATTTCTGCTCATCTTCAACTGTCACTTTAAAATGACCTTTATCTTCAGATGCATCAAAACGCTTGATTTGTCCTGAATACCGTTCTTTCACAATCGCTTTCCCATCTTCGGCACTCAATAACGTCTTATTACTTTGAAATATCATCATTGCCAACACTAAAGCAAGCACAAAGATAATTGTATACAAAATAGGTTTCATCAATTTATTCAATGACATGCTCCTTCATTTTAAGTGTTACATTCGTCCCTTCCCCCACAGTAGAGACAATATCAATCAATACATGATTCTGTTGTGCGATTTCTTTCGCAATATACAAGCCAAGTCCGCTTCCGCCGTTTTCTCTCGTGCGTGCCTTGTCCACACGATAAAAGCGATCGAAAATTTTATCTAAGCTTTCTTCAGGAATTCCTTCTCCGCTATCAACAATGTGAATTTGAATGTCTTCTTTTATTTCATCGACATGAATATTTATTTGATCATCACTATACTTTATGGCGTTATCTATAAAAATCGTAAACAATTGTATCAATTGCTCCCTATTTGCTGTGATATAAACAGGTCTTGATGTATCAGTCAAAACAATTAAACGATCATATGCTAACATTAATTTGCTTATCAAGCTGTCCAGCACTTCAACGACATCAAACTGTGTTAATTCCACTTGCTGTTTCTTTTGATGAAAAGAAGTGATTTGTAGCATTTGTCCTGCCAAACTTTTCATTCGTTTTGACTCTTCATGTATGACATCTAAACCTTCATCAAGGAGTTCTGGCTTTTGTTTGCCGAACCGCTTCAACATTTCACTATAACTGTGAATCACTGTAATAGGTGTTTTAAGTTCATGAGATGCATTCGCTATGAAACGCTGCTCCTTTTCTTCTTGATCACTCAATCGCGTCATCATTAAGTTAAACGTATCCGTTAAATCATCTAACTCTTTAGAAGTATGCTCCAATTTTTCAACTTTTTGATAGCCTTTTGTCTTATAAATGTTGGACATCTTATTAATCAGCAGATGAATCGGTTTTAAAATATTATGTGTAATAATCATATTCAAAATAAAAATAATCAACGTCAACATAACGGTTGAACCAATTAATATCCATTTGAGTGTTTCAAAGGATTCATGTTTCATGTCCACATTTTCGTAAATTTGTAAATTCACCGTTTCTTTATTTTCCCAAACAACCGGGATAGAGACCATCACAAAATAATGTCCGTCATGTTCCATATATCGATCCACTTGCTGATTAGAATAGCCCGTCACAAGTGATCGGTAGTCCTTGTTCGTCATAATGTGCAGTTTGCGTTTATTTTTATCATCGACAATCGCAATCGAACCATCTGATAATAGGTGATTAACAATAATTCTTTCATTATCTCCATGCTGATTCTGTGACTTTTCTAATTCCTTAATAATATTAATCGCTCTATTTTCAATTTGATGTACTTCACTATGAATCGCGTTCCGCTTAAATGTCATATAAACAAATACATTCACAATCACTAAAGTAATGACAATCATCACCGTTGTGTACATTTGAATCTTCGTTCTAAGCTTCATATGATGTATCCTTCAACATATAACCGATGCCTCGTACGCTGGTGATGTAATCATGAGAAGGACCCAGTTTTTTGCGAATGTAACGCACATACACATCAACAATATTTGTATCTCCCACATACTCATATCCCCATACTTCATCAATGATTTGTTCACGTGCTAATACTTGATTTTTATTGCGTATGAAATAATACAGTAAATCATATTCCTTTTGAGTCAAGGAAATATACGTATCATTGACGTAAACTTCACGAACATTGGGATACATTAACAATTGCTTAAACGTCAACACTTCTTGGGTTATTTCTTTCTGTTTATCTTTCAAATGTACACGTATTCGTGCTAATAATTCTTCAATTTCAAATGGCTTTGTCATATAATCATTCGCACCGCTATCCAGTCCCCCTACCTTATCCATCACTGTATCTCGTGCAGTGAGCATAATTATGCGTGTTTCTGTATCAGACATTCTAATACGACGTAACACTTCTAAGCCATTCAACTCCGGAATCATGACGTCTAACAATATTAAATCTACCTGTTCTGTTTCATATATATTTAACCCTTGTCTTCCAGTATGTGCTTTAGTCACTTGATAACCTGCATATTCCAATTCTAGTTCAATCACTCGTGCAATTTTTTCATCATCTTCAATAATCAAAATATGGTCCATAGTTCACCTCTTAAAGTGTTAGTCCAATTGGTTGCCAATAACAATAATAAAATAGCACCATCAACATAATATAAACAGGCGTTAAAATCAAACTCAGCTGTATCAGTTGCTTAGATGTAAATCCTGCATGCCCCTCAAAAAATACCAATAATGCTTTGGAACTGACAGGGAAGGTCAGACAATAATTCATTCCTATAAGTGCAATAAATACGACTGATGTAGCGTTCAGATGATATAACTCGGATAAGACTAAAAAGCTCGGGATTAGAACGACTGCTCGTGTTGTATGACTCGTAATAATGAGATGTGACAGCACCGTGATGATACATATCAATATGAGCAAAATACCATCATGTATACCCTTTATAGTTGTTAGTCTGGAAAATAATGATTCTTGCAATTGATCAATTACCTTGTATTCCACTAACAATGTGCCCAATGCACTCGCAGCTGCCACAAACAAAATCAAATTCCAATTGATGAACTTTAGACTCTCTTTGAAAGAGATCATGTTAAAAATGGGTAGTGTCATTATTAACGCAATGAAAAAAGTAACGACAGCAATATCAATTTGATGTAGCCATTCCGTCAACCAGAAAATAATCGTCAAAATTAACAAGAGCAGCGTCTTTTTTTCATGTCTCGTATATGGCTGACTTATCTCTGTATGTGTATCGACATGAATTGTCACATGACGCATATGCGTAAACCGATATATCACCCATACTGAAATGATGGCAATAACAATCCCAAACGGTGCAGCTAAATATAAAAATTCAAAATAACTCAGTGTTTCTTTATTTTGTGCTTGTAATAACCCCATGCCAATCAGGTGACTTCCTGCACCTAATAATGTTAAGTTAGATCCCATCAATATGAGAACAGGAAATACTAAGCTATAAAATGTTTTAAATTGCGGTAACTTAGCGATAATTTGTTGATATAGTGGAAGCAATATCACAGCACGAGATGATGTCGATGGAATCACGATACTCACTAACTGTACTAGCCCAAAAATTAACCGATTCATTTTACGTGTATGTCCTTGTTTCAATACCCACATTGTCATGCGTTGAATCAATCCGCTTTGTTCTAATACACCACTGATCATAAAAGCACCAATCATCAACCAAATAATATCTTGGTTAAACGAATGAAGTAATAATGATTTGGGTAACCCAAGCACAACCCCAGTTGTCAGCAGTAGCAATGCGACCAATGTAGGTGGCAGTGACGTCGTTACAAACAGTATCAATGATACAACAAACAAAATAATGCTTATTTTGCCAAAATAATCAAAATCACTCATGCCCATGACTATAACGGCAACCAACAAACAACAAATAGTAACGATTAACGTCCGATTTGATTGGTTATACAACATGTGATTTCATCGCTTTTCCGATAATTATTCCAATCATCACTTTACGCATCGCATTTTCCGCACAACTTTTTAGCCATCTACTCGCATCCATTATCGAATCTTCTAATGTCGCAGGTTGCGGAATAATACTGACAAATGCATCAATACCGTTATCATAATTGATTTTTGCATTTTTACCGATTGTACCTGCTAATGCAATCACTGGCTTCTGATACAACTTCGCAATCCTTGCAACTTCTGACGGTATTTTGCCGTGTGGCGTTTGATAATCTAAGCAACCTTCCGCTGTAAAGACTAAGTCTGCGCTTTGAATCGCATCTGATATTTGAATATATTTCATGATAATTTCAAATCTCGGATGCAACTTCGCACCACAAATCGCAATGAGACCTGCACCTAAACCACCTGACGCCCCTGTACCTTGACCGTATTTTAAGTTTTTCGTAGATATTTCTCCATAAAGCTCCGCTAAATATTCTAGGTTTTGAGATAATAAAGCGACTTGTTCTGGCGTCGCCCCTTTTTGCGGACCATATACTCTTGCGACACCTGATTCCCCACAAAGGATATTATCCCAGTTCACAGCAACATCAATTGGGATACGTTTAATATCCACATTTAAACCACTATAATCTATTTTATGAATATGATGAATATCACCGCCACCAACGACTTGTATTGGTTGACCTGATGCGTCATAGCAACGAACACCGAGTGCTTGTGCCATGCCAATACCACCATCATTGGTCCCTGAATCACCACAGCCAATTAAGATGCGCTCTGCTCCGTCAGCAATCGCTTTTAAAATCATTTCTCCAACACCATATGTCGTCGTTTTCAGTGGGTTTCTCATATGTTTAGGAACATTTTTCAACCCTGCGATAACAGCCATTTCAATGACTGCAGTTTGTATACCATTTTCATAAAAGACACCATAATATGCATCAATTTCTTCACCTATGGGGCCTGTCACTTTATGATGAACCAGCTTCCCTGACTTCAACTTCACAATCGTCTCAGCAAAACCTTCTCCGCCATCTACCATTGGAATCACATTCACATCATGTGAATTTTCCACTTTATCGATTCCTTGCTTAATCGCCATGCCCACTTCTTCTGCACTTAAACTCTCTTTGAAACCAGATGGAATTACTACTATTTTCATATCCCGATTCTCCTTAACGTCTATCATTCATTGACACTAATATAACGTGAGATTATTGGACATTACTTAAGCAAAAATTAAAAAACGATTAGAATTCTTTCAGTCAAAATAAAAAATAGCCATACCAAGTTAAAACAACTTGATACAGCTACTATTTCTAAACGTCTATGACATTAAAGAATTTCTTCAATTCTTCTGTTTGTGGTTGGTTAAACAGTAATTCTGGCTTACCTTCTTCGCCAATGAGACCTTCATTGATGAAAATAACACGATCTGATACTTCACGTGCAAAGCGCATTTCATGCGTCACAATGACCATTGTCATGCCTTCGTTAGCCAAATCTTTGATAACTTTCAATACATCATTCACCAATTCTGGGTCCAATGCGGAAGTTGGTTCATCAAATAACATCACTTTCGGATTCATGGCTAAGGCACGCGCAATCGCTACACGTTGTTGCTGTCCACCCGATAAAGCATGCGGTCTTTGATCTTTGACACTTTCTAGTCCGACCTTTCTAAGCAATTGTAATGCTTCATCATAGGCTTGTGGCTTATTCATCTTCTTAACAGTCACTAAGCCTTCCATAACATTCTCAATGGCTGTTTTGTGTGGAAAGAGATTATAGCTTTGAAAAACCATGCCTGATTGCTTTCTCACTTTGATCTGAGACTTTTTGTCATCATTTGTATAGGTTTCACCGTCGACAAATACTGTCCCTTCTGTCGGTAATTCCAACGTATTGATCATACGCAATAATGTCGTCTTACCGGAACCTGACTTGCCAATTAAGGTAATCACTTCACCTTGCGCAACTGAAAGATTAATCCCTTTGATGACTTCTTTATCGTTAAATGACTTTTTGATGTTTTGAAGTTCGATCATGAGCGATACCCTCTTTCAATATAAGATTCATAGTAAGATTGAACAATAGAGATAATAAAACATGTCACCCAATATAACAGTGCTACTAATAAATAAATGGTTAAAAATTCATATGTCGTAGATGCCACTTCTTGTGCTTTTCTAAACATTTCTGCCACTAAAATAAATCCTAATAATGATGTATCTTTTACTAAACTTAAGAATGTATTCCCTAGCGCAGGGACAGATACTCTAATCGCTTGTGGCAAAATAATACGTTGAACCGTTTGCTTATAACTCATCCCAATTGAATATGCCGCTTCAGTTTGCCCTTTTGGGATTGACATGATGCCCCCTCTTAGTATTTCAGAAGCATATGCCCCCACATTGAGTGACAAACCAATGATGGCTGCTACAACTGGAGACAAAGTCAATTGATTGTCTGCATTACCGGTTGCAAGCCTACCTATTTCAGGAATACCGTAAAAGATAATGAACAACTGTACGATCATCGGTGTTCCACGAATAATCGATACATAAAACCGTGCAATTCCTCTTAATACTTTACTGCTTGAAATACGCATTAACGCAGTAAACAAGGCTAAAATTAAACCAATAACAAATGTGACAATTGTTATTGGTATAGAGTACTTAATTAAGCCTTCTAACATAGGTAAAAAAGCTTGTTTCGCAGCATTTAATGCATGAAGCTGCTCATCATTTAGGTTCTGAAACATTTTCTCCGAACCATTTCTTACTAATTTTTTCTAATTCACCATTATCTTTTATTTTTTTCAAACCTTTATTGAAGTCTTCTACAACTTTGTCATCCGTTTTTTTGCTGAATGCAAACGCTGATTGGCTTTGTTCTGCATCACCTTGGATAGCTTTAATTTTCGCATTTGGTTTTTGTTTTTTATAATCTAAATATGAGATATTGTCATTGAAAGTTCCTTCAACACGATTAGATAATAATAAATCCATCGCTTGGTTGAAACCGTCAACTTTTGTAATCTCTGCACCTTTAGATTCTGCCAACTTACCATAGTTTGATGTTAATGTTTGTGCGAGTTTTCTATCTTTTACATCATCAAATGATTTGATCTCATCGTTATCTTCAGCTACAACTAATACACCATTTGAATATGTGTATGGATCTGAGAACTTGTATTTTGCTTTTCTTTCGTCATTTATTCCAACTTGGTTAGCGATGACATCGAAACGACCTGCATCAAGACCTGCAAACATTGAATCCCATTGTGTTTCTTTGAATTCTACGTCATAGCCCATTTCTTTCGCCACTGCTTTCGTTACTTCTACATCATAACCTGTTAACTTGTCGTTTTTATCATGGAATGTGAACGGCGCATATGTCCCTTCAGTTCCTACTACAATCTTTTTATCTTCATTTTTACTACTGTCTTTTGAATCACTGTCATTGCCACATGCAGCGAGTACAATTGCAAAGGCAACCATTAAAAACAAAATTCTTTTCATGATTATGTACCTCTATTCTTAGTTTTTTAATCAGATTAAATTTATTTTAGACGGAAAGACATTCCCTGTCAATTATAAAAACCGAAATATATCATGTCTTTTTCAACTTCTAACTAAAAGGGGGACATCTTTAAAAAATTCGTCACAACTTTTAATATTAACTCGTTAAATCATAACTCGATTCGATGAATTCTATCAGTTCATCAAACGATGCCAGTTCTTCCAAATTCAGTGTCACCCAGTTGGCTTTATTCATGTGATAAGCTTCATAAACACCCTTCTTTCGTCTCAATGCACCTATCAATTCCTTCTCAACCTTGACATTCATAACATCAATCACTTTATCGCAGTCTAATCCGATTTTATCAGCCGTAATGTCTACAATAAGTCCAAACCACTTATGATTCCCTTGATGTCTCAAAGCTACATAATTTGGATACTTCTCCCATGGATAGTCAGGTGATATACCATATGCTGTCTTCACATATTCTAGAATTTCATCACGTGTTATCATGTCATCATCTCCTATTTTTCCTATTATAATGATAAAAATAGCACCTTCCAATCAAATGACTTGGAAAGTGCTAATTCGTTTATGATTCGATTCCACGCATAAAACGATCTACAATTGCTGCTGCCGGCTCAATTTCATTCATAAATGAGATACCGAGACCAAATGATGCATAACCTTTCGTTAAATCACCAAATACCATACCATTACGCATACCTTTGTAACCATAATGCTTTTCAAAAATTTCTTGTTTCGTTGCCCCATTATCGCTCATCTCTTGGAGTTTATTTGGTAATTCACCCGGAATTGAACGATAGTAAGAACTATAATCGTTGTACATCAGCATATCTGTTGCATTGACCTCTTTAACTTGTTCTTTAATATTTTGCGCCATATTTGACTCTTCAGCCATTAAGAAAGCACTACCGACATAGATACCTTCTGCACCCAATACCATAGCTGCTTTTGCTGTACGTTCATCTGCAATACCACCCGCACCAAGCACTGGCACACGTCCATTCACTGCATCTACAATAAGTGGAATAATTGAGAACGTACCAATGACACGATCAGGTACTGTTCCCCCTTCGTCAAATCCAGTTGCTACAATGACATCTGCCCCGCCTTGAATTGCTTCTTCAACATTTTCTACTGTCGGTGTATGCGGACGGAAGATAACTTTTATACCGTTATCATGGTAATGTTTTGTCCATTCTTTATCAAATACACCTACCATAACTGCAACTTCAACACCCGTTTCTACCATGAGATCAAACATTGCTTGTGAAACTTCTTCAACTTCTGGTGATGGACTCACATTCATTCCGATTGGGTTACTTGTAATCGATCTTGCAATTTCAATTTCTTTACGCATATTTTCAACTGATTTTTCTAGCGTTTCCGACGTTTCAGTTTGTCCCGCATTAAAGCCTAATACACCTAAAGCCCCTGTCTTACTGATTGCACCAACAAACTTACCACTCGTTAACCAGAACATTGGTCCTTGTATAATGGGTTTTTCAATTCCTAATACTTCTGTTACACGATTTTTCAAAATAATCACCTTTTCTACTGTCATTTAATAAGGTCATTGTATTGTGCATCAAATCACAAAACAATGGTTATTCAAAGCTATAATGTTATTTATTTCACATAAACATGTTATAATGTCCTATATCTCAAAAAAAGGTGTTTTAGAATGAATAAAAATGATTTACGTTATAAAAAAACAGAATGGAATCTTCACCACAGTTATTTAACTTTACTAGAAACACTGCCATGTAAAGAGATTACAATTAAAAAAATTTGTGAGTATGCACTATGTAGCCGTAATACATTTTATTTACATTACACATCAAAAGACCATTTGCATGAATCAATGGTTAACACACTTTTAGACAAAATGTCTGCAGCATTCAAATCACACGTCAATCATGCGAAACAAATTGATACAAAGCTTTATCTTTCATATATAGAAGCGATTATAAATAGTGTCTTAGACAATAAACGAATGATGACGGTATTCGCAAAAAATGATAATGGGCTATTCTTCAAACAATTTTGCGAAAATATTGAGACTGCTGTTTATGACGAAACATCATCCATCTCTCAACAAGAAAATACTGCTATAAAAAAACTATATACAGCCTATCTTGCTGCCAGTCTGACTGGATTTATTTTTGAATGGCTCAGCAATGATGACATTACAGATGATATCGCTAAGAAAGCATTACACCAGATCCACATTCACACGATGTCTACCTTTACCAAGTCCTTATAGGCATAACAAAGCACTCACTTCTCTTTATGAAATGAGTGCTTTTAGTATGATTAGTTATTTTCTTTTTTATAATTCTTTTTCGGTGAATTTTATTTTTTTAAAAACTCATAAAAGTTTGGCATAAGTTCAGTAACTAACTGTGTAGCCTCATATAAAACATATTTCTTCACTTTCTTTGTTTTTAATAATTTGGCTTCTTTTAAAATTTGTAAGTGTCTAGAAATACTTGAATTACTCATTAAAAAAATTTGCGCTAAAGATTGAGTTGTACTCGGTTTATCAATAATATAATTCATAATCTGCAAACGTATAGGATCACTCAGTGCCTTAAAAATTATAATTAAATTTTCTGGTGTAGAATTATAGTAACTATTCTGTCCTGTAATATCATAAGTAATAGCAAGTCCTTGCTCAAAATTTTCTACAAATAAATGAGGCCAAACAAAATAACTAGGTAACAACATGATAGAATCACTATCTTGCAACTGGATTTTTTGGTCGAACGGTTTAATAATAATTAATTTTCCTTGACGCCAATGAATTCTATCAATTTGTGAATGGTTGAACATCTCTGCAAAACCTTTTTCTCTTAAATATAATGACTGCCTTTGTATTTCCTTTAAAAGTTTCTGTTTAATTGATTTTTCTTCCCAAGTTTTATCAAAAATTTCTTTTCGATACCAGTCTATAAATGTAAAGAGTCTACTATAAGCTTTTGATGCATCTCTTTCTAAATCATTAAATAATTCATTGCTCTTATCGAGAGTAAAATCTTTCCATTCTAACCCTTTTGCTAGCGTTGGGATAAAGGAGCTTTCTCTATCCTTAATTGTTTTTACTAAATCTTCAATTAATTGATTGGTAGGATAGTTAATAAGAAAATTCTTTAAATTCCATATCTCTTCCTCAATATCCATTGAATGATAACGAAAATTACAAAGTAAAATAGGAGAAACACCCAGTTCATAAAATAAGTTGAAATAATGTAGATTTTCATAAAATTCATCTGTTAATTTATCTTGTATCTTAATAACCCAATCTATATTTGTACCATGATGACGAGGGTTTAATAAGACATGCAAACTTCTAAAAAGTTCATTTAAAGGAGAATACACAAATTGTATTCTTTGTATCAAAATTTCATCTGTTTTAAGAGCATATTTACTAAATTCAATAGTAATAGGCATTTAGGTACCTCCACTTTACGATTCGATATTTTCAGAATCGTTTGATAATAAAGACGATTCATTGTATCATACTTATAATTTCTAGAAAAGAGGTTTTATATTATGATTCGCGACACTAAACACTTACTTTACACTGCCAAGTCCAATGAAGAAATGTACTGGGAACGAGTTAATAGAAGTCTAGGTTGGCTTGGAAATACTGAAACAGAACAAAAAGAAAGACAAGAAAAACTAAAGAATGCTGTTATAGGAATTGCCGGGACTGGTGGAATTGGTGGTCAACTAGCACAAAGACTCGTTAGACTCGGAGTAAGAAATCTAAAACTGGCTGATCCTGACACTTTCGATGTTTCTAATATGAATAGACAGATGGGTGCGGATTTAGAACATTTAGGTAAAAATAAAGCTGAAGTTGTAGCTGAAATGACATATGCCTTAAATCATGATGTAAATATTGCTGTTTACCCTGAAGGAATTACTCCAAAAACGGCTAAAAATTTTGTAGAAGACTGTGATTATATTTTAGATCAAATGGACTTTTATGAAATTGCAAATCGGTACGCATTACATCGTGCCTTTAGAAATTCAGATAAAGCAAAATTCATTTTTAAAGTTCCAACAGTAGCTCATGGTACTTATATTTTTAAATATACTAAAGAGTCCATGACAATTGAAGACGTATATGGAATTAATGAAAACTCACCTTTATCTCCTGAAGTTATTCATCGCCTAATGGAAAGAATTATTCCTAAAATGCCCAATTATCCAAGCCGTAAAACTCTGGATCATTGGTTTGTTGATTTGGAAAGAATGCCAATTTTTGCGGCATGTCCTCCCGTTGCCGAAGGTGTATTAGCAGAACGCCTGTCACAAGAAATAATAGGTATTGACCAATTACCAGATTCAGCCAGCATTCCCGTTCAACCAGGCTACGTCTACTTTGATACCTTAAGCTGGTCAACTGAAATTCACGAAGGAAAGTGGTGGACCGATGAATCAAAAATTTAATATCATCCTTTTTTCTGAAGTAAATTCAAAATTTGGGATGTCTTTTTTTAAACGAATTTATTATAATAATAACTTTGAAATAACGGCCTTAGTAACCACACCTAAAGGTAAACTCTGTTCGTATTATATTGGAGAATCCGATACTGTTGACTTAGAAAAATTTGCTTTTTCTAAAAATATTCCTGTTTATCGTCCAGATAACATTAAAACCGATTCCCTTTATGAAAGTTTAAAAATGCATTCTCCTGATTATCTTTTAATAGCTAATTATCAAATGATTTTATCGCCAAATCTCATAAAATTACCAAAATATGATACTCTGAATTTCCATCCAAGTCTGCTACCTAAATACGCTGGGCTTTCTCCGTTTTTTTGGATGGCTAAAAAAGGAGAGAAAGAAAGTGGTGTAACTTGTATTAAAGTTGTGCCCGTAATAGATGGTGGTGATATTGTAAAACAATTACCAATTAAACTCACAGGAAATGAAACAACTCGTGAAATTCGTGATAAACTTTTTGAGAAATCTATAGATTTACTTGATGAAGTACTCAATGATATTGTGCAACAATCAATAAAATCGTACCCTCAAAATATTCTTGAAAGAGATTACTTTAGTAAACCCACCGAGAGTGATATGCTAATTGATCATAATATTAAAGTGAACGAAGCATTATCAATTTTAAGAGCCTGTGCCCCTGAATCAGCCTTTTTGGATCTTGATACTAAAAAAATAAAGATTAATGCAGTTTCTTGGTCTCCTATGTCTAAAGGTATTATGTACCATTTAAAAGATGGTAAATTATACTTCATCCCTGAAAATCATAAGGAATTAAGTTCATGAATAGAAAGCTACAGGATTTGCTGATAATAATTATTGCTGGTACGGGAATGCTATTATCGACGCTTGATACAGGTATTATTAATGTGGCAATATCTTTTTTGAAAGGTCATTTTCAAACAACAACTGATATTATATCTTTCACCATAAGTGGTTATACTTTAGCATTAGCTGTCTCTATTTTACCTTTAGGCATATTAAGTGATAGCTATGGAAAATTAAAAATTTCTTATTTAGGATTTATTATCTTTGGAATAAGTTCATTAATTTGTGGTTTTGCTGATAGTATTCATTGGCTTATTGTAGGTAGAATCTTTCAAGGTATAGGAGCCGCAGCTTTACAAGCTACTTCAGCTGCCTTAATTACAACTTTAGTTTCTGAAAAGCGCCAAAATAACGCAATTAGCATTTTAGGAGTTATGATTGGTTTAGGTCCTGTCTTGGGGCCATTCTTACGTGGCATATTAATTTCTTTAAATCTATGGAATTTTATTTTCTGGATAAATATTCCATTTACAATTATTGCAATAATATGTAATCAGTATTTAATAAACAGATTGTCTGAGAAAACTAGTCAGCGACCATTTGATTATCTTGGTTTTTTCTTAAATACTCAAATGCTAGTTTTTCTATTAATAGGGCTATTTTTATTAAACAAACATCAATTCCTAGTAGTTAGTATATTATTAATATTATTAAGTTTGTTGCTTGGGACTGCATTTTATCACGTTGAATCCAACAATAGAAATGCATTAGTTGATATTGTAAATTTGAAAAACAATCCAAAGTTGATTAATTATCTTTTTCAAACTTTTGCCTTTGGTTTTGCATCTGCAGTAATATTTTTAATTCCTCCATTTATATTTCAGCAAATATATCATTTAAATATAGAACAAATAAGATTACTTGTTTTAGGAGCACCTGCAGGTTTAATTCTATTCTCAAAAATAACCGGTAAACTTAATGATGGGAGTAAAAACACATTATTTAGCCATTTTGGTTTAAAAATAATTCTGCTTTCTTTAGTTTTTCTTTTAATTCTATCTCCTAATTTGCCATATTTATTCTTAACATTAGGTCTATTTACTTATGGTATTGGAGGAGGATACTTTCAACCTGCTAATATCGCAAACATTATGCAAGAAAGTCCAATAGAACTACAAGGAAGTACTGGAGCTTTACAAAGAATGATACAAAATGTATCGATTTCAATTGGTTCAGCTATTGCTTCAACATGCATAAATTTGTGGTCAGACAATCTATTATTGGCTACTCGAATGAGTTGGGGGATCACACTAGTCATAATTTTCCTAAGTTTAAACGGGGTATCAAAATTATTGAAGCAGAAAAATTAATATAAAATTAAAACAAACCCTTATAGTTTGAAACTCAAAAGAGTATTAATCTATAAGGGTTATAACTTTTGCTTTTTCTCACCAGTTGTCACTACCAATTTGAAAATATAGATTTGAGATAAATGTAGACTTTTTAGAATTCTAAATGCTGTGACATTGTAAAACCTATAACTGTTATTTACTTTGTATGACTATTGTTCAGTCCTTCAGTATTTCTACCTACTATGACCTTTGCTGACTTCTCATCATTCGCTGTTACTACGACTTTTAGGTAGCTGATGCGACTTACCCATATATAAATTATTACTTTTCACAAATCTCACTGCATCATTTACTTTATTGAACTCGGATAGTATAGGGCTTTGTCTTGTATGGCAGACTCGTCCATTCCACATAGTCTTATATAATATTTCAGTTCGTCAGTACAAGTGTTTGCGTCCGACTCCCTTCAGATTCCCCTTCTCAATGGGCACCCTTGTCTTTCGCTAACAATTCTTACTACCAAACCTACAACAGACTTTCACCATCAAGTTATTAGCAATGCCGGTCGCACAAAAAAGCACTCTCCAACATAACATTGGAAAGTGCTTGCATAAAACGATATTAACGTTTTGAGAATTGTGGTGAACGACGTGCAGCTTTAAGACCTGGTTTTTTACGTTCTTTCATACGTGGGTCACGTGTTAAGAGACCAGCGCGTTTTAATGAACCTCTGTACTCAGGATCTGCTTCTAATAATGCACGTGCGATACCGTGACGGATAGCTTGTGCTTGTCCAGTGAAACCACCACCGTGAACGTTAACTAAAACGTCATAGTTACCTTTAGTTTCAGTAACATCGAATGGTTGGTTTAAGTCTAAGATTAATGATTCGAATGGTAAGTAGTCACGTACATCTTTACCGTTAACTGTGATGTTACCTTCACCTGGTACTAAACGTACACGTGCTACTGAGTGTTTACGACGGCCTGTGCCTTTATATTCAACTTGTGCCAATGTAATTTCCTCCTTCTAATTAACCACGTAACTCGTAGTTTTCTGGTTGTTGTGCAGCGTGTGGATGTTCAGCGCCACCATAGACAAATAATTTTTTACCTTGTTTTTCACCTAAACGTGAACTTGGTAACATACCTTTGATTGATTTTTCTAATAAACGTTCTGGGTTTGTTGCTCTTAATTCACCAGCAGTGATTGATTTTAAACCACCTGGGTGATTTGAGTGACGGTAGTAAATTTTGTCAGTTTCTTTTTTACCAGTGAATTGGATTTTTGAAGCGTTGATGATGATGACATAGTCACCTGTATCAACGTGTGGTGTATAAGTTACTTTATTTTTACCGCGTAAGATAGACGCTACTTCTGATGATAAACGACCTAATGTTTGTCCTTCAGCATCAATAACGTACCATTTGCGTTCAATGTTTGATTCGTTAGCCATGAATGTTTGACGCATAATTGAGTCCTCCTAAAAATAGATGTTTCTTTTTAATTTCAATCAGAAAACGATTTTGAATCCGTTGACTGTTCTCTTCCTGCTTCTATATCTTGTAACACAATAAGTTTCCGGGGCTTATCGTGGGGTGGATATAAAACAATACCGTTAACTATGATATAATTTATAAGCCCAAATGTCAATTGCTTTTAAGAATTTTGCGTTGATTTTTTATAATGAATTTTAATTTCTTCTCCAAAATCCTCTTGTAACGCTTCCGGACTTAAATATACCTTTTGTAAATAAAGTCCTTCTGCTGGTGCTGTATGTGGGACAAGATTACGATCCTTTGCTTCGAGTAGTTTGGGCACATCTGTTGCTTCTCGCTTTCCTTTCCCTACTTCCAATATATAGGCCATGATAACACGTACCATATTATATAGGAAACCAGACCCTGTAATGACAAAGTCTATTCCATCTGCTGTTTGTTCTACATGACTTTCGTATATCGTGCGCTCTTTACTTTCAACTTCTGTTTTTTGAGAACAAAATGATGTAAAGTCATGTGTCCCAATAAAATGTTGTGCTGCTTCATTCATCGCTGCAATATCCAATGAACTCGATTCAAACGTCTTCAATTGTGATAAGAAAGGATTGCGATGTTCTGCTTGATACACTGAATAGCGATAGGTCTTGCCTACACAGTCATAGCGGCAATGAAAGTTGTCATCAACAAACTGTACATCATGAACATAGATGTCGTCAGGTAGGCTTCTATTCATCGCATATTGCCATTTTGATGGTTCAATATTCAACTCTGTATCAAAATGAAAATACTGTTCTTGTGCATGCACACCACGATCTGTACGACTCGACGGGTGGATGCGTACAGGTTGCTTATGCATACGCTTTAGTATTTTCTCAAAATACCCTTGAACTGTGCGCCCTTGATTTTGAATTTGAAAGCCTAAAAACTGTCCCCCATGATAACTGATTTTCACTAATACTCTTGGCATCACTTTAAATCCTCTCTATATAATATAACGAATTGTCAAAGAGACAATCGTAATCGGGATAATACATAATAACGCGATTGTATCTTGTAATTGCCATTCAAGGCGTCGATAACTTGTACGTTCTGCATTGGCATCATAACCACGTACTTCCATCGCAATAGCGAGTTCTTCTGCACGCTGAAATGCTGAAATGAATAACGGGATAAATAGTGGAATAAATGCTTTAATTCTCGATATTAAGGAACCACTCGCAAATGCAGCGCCTCGTGATTTTTGTGCATTAATAATCTTATCGAGTTCTTCCATCAGTGTTGGAATAAAACGCAAGGCAATTGCCATCATCATGCTTAATGCTGATACAGGTATTTTCAAGTATCTCAACGGCTTGAACAACCGATCAAATGCATCTGTCAAATCGAGTGGACTCGTCGTCAATGTTAAGATTGTTGAAATAATCATGATATATGATAATCGTAAAACAATCAACACCCCTTCTTGCAAGCCATGTGAGTCAATTGAAATAATCCCCCACTCAAATAATCGTGTTCCACCTTTTGTTAAAAATAAATGCATTAACAACGTTAAACTTAAAAAAACAAACAGCGGTAACAATCCTTTTAGTAAAAACCACAGTGGGATACGTCCTAATCTTAAAAAAATGTATAGAACGAAGCCAAGCCATATATAAGCGAGCCAATCATGACTGAAGAAGGTAACAACAATAAATAAAAAAACAAACAAAAACTTACTACGTGGATCTAGACGATGTAATACAGAATCCAAGGGTAAATAACGACCAATAATCAACTTATCTTTCATGTTCGTCCCTCCACGCTTTATACATCTCCGCAAATTGCGCTTCTGTCATCGCAAGTCTATCAAATTGTATGTGCAATCGATCTTCTAAATCTCGTTGTAGCTGAACAATGTCTGGTAAGTCAAGATGCAATGATTGTACGTACGCAGTATCTCTAAATAGCTGCTCAGGTGTTTGGCTACTCATCACACGCCCTTTTGACATTACTTTCACTTCATCTGCATATGCTGCTACATCGTTCATATCATGGGTTACAAGGATAATGGTCTTGTGCTCTTTAACTTGTATTTCTTTAAATAATTGCATCACTTGTCTTTTACTCTTAGGGTCTAAACCAGCCGTCGGTTCATCTAAGACGAGGATATCTGGATCCATCGCAAGAATTGCAACAAGTGCAACTTTGCGCATCTGCCCACCTGAGAGTAAAAAAGGAGACTGTTTCATCATTTCCTCTGCATCTAGATTGAGCTTCTCTAATAATGACACTGCTTTTTGACGTGCTTTCGTTAAGTCTAAACCAAAGTTTTTGGGGCCAAACAATATCTCATGTTCCACCGTTTGCTCAAACAATTGAGATTCAGGAAATTGAAACACCATACCAATGCGTTTTCTCACTTTTTGTAATGTTTTATCTTTGGTTTTTCGTGTAACAGGCACATCTAATATTTGTAATTTGCCACGACTCGGCTTGAGAAGGCCGTTCAAATGTTGTATCAGTGTTGACTTACCAGAACCCGTTTTGCCGATAATCGCATAATACCGCCCCTGTTCAAATGTCGTTGTCACAAGATTGAGTGCTTGAAATTCATACGGCGTACGCTGCTGATAAGTATACGAAACATCTTCAAATACAATCATGTCAAACACTCCAATAATTCATTATAAGTTAAAAAACCTTTTTCCAAATCTAATAATCGTGCCATGCGCATCTCAAAGGGCATATCAAGACCATATGCCAACAAAGTATCTGCATGGGCAAATATATCATCAACCGTACCGGACAACACGACAGTTCCTTTATTTAACACAAGGACCTTATCTGATGTGACAACTTCAGATAAATCATGTGTAATTGAAAGTACAGTCATCCCTTGTTCTTGATTAAGATATTGAATCATCGACATAATCTCTTTTTTACCTTCAGGATCCAGCATTGATGTCGCTTCATCCAATATGATTAGCTTGGGTTGTAAAGCGAGAACTCCTGCAATGGCCACACGTTGCTTTTGACCGCCTGATAACGACGTGGGTTCATGGTTTTGTTTATCTTTCATATCAACATCTTTCAAAACTTGTGAGACAATGTGATGCATTTCGTCATAAGGGATGCACTTATTTTCAAGACCGAATGCGACATCATATTTTACAGTTGAACCGACAAATTGATTGTCAGGGTTTTGAAATACAAAGCCAATGTGATGGTGAAATGCCGACAATGAAATATCCTTGATCGATTCTTCTTCAATTTTAATATCTCCATCAAATGTACTCTCTACACCAGCAATGAGTTTTGCCAATGTAGACTTACCAGAGCCGTTATGGCCGACAATAGAAACCCAGTCACCTTTATTCACAGTAAAGCTAACATCATTTAATATCTGTTCAGTCTCTTCATCATAACGGAATGAAACATTTTGTACTTGTAATAATGGTTCTTTGGACATACGATTCACTCCCTTAATTGATGAAATAAAATGTATCTCTATACTTGCACTGGTGGTTTAATATTTAATCTAATTGTGTCATATCAGTTACAATAACATACCATTTCATTTTACCTAAAAAGTTGACGACTGTACAACCTTAGAATACACGTCAACACAAATAAGACCCGCACAATGGCAGGTCTTATACGATGATACTAAGTATATGCATAAAAAAGCGCGCACCCCATCCTATTGAGATCACGCTATATCTTCAATATTTAGTTGGATGGGATGCTCTGAGCTAGACAATATCTGTATGTGGCAAACATTATCGTTGCACTCATTTGCTTTAAATGTAGTAGTGTGTATTGATTATACTAATTCGATAATTACTGTTAAAGCGCCGTCACCTTTACGAGGTGCAACTTTAACGATACGAGTGTAACCACCTTGACGTTCTTGGTAACGTTCAGCGATTTCACCGAATAATTTTTGTAAAGCTGTTTGTGTTGTTTCATCTTCGTTTAAGATTTCAACGTTACGTAATGTTTTAGCTGCATTACGACGAGAAGCTAAATCACCTTTTTTACCTAAAGTAATCAATTTTTCAACAACACTGCGAAGTTCTTTCGCACGCGCTTCAGTAGTTTCGATACGTTCGTTAACGATTAATGAAGTTGCTAAATCGCGTAACATTGCTTTACGTTGATCTGACGTACGACCTAATTTTCTGTAACCCATGAGTTAACCTCCTTTATCAATCTTCTTTTCTTAGGCCTAAACCTAAGTCTTCTAATTTGTGTTTTACTTCTTCAAGAGACTTTCGACCTAAGTTACGAACTTTCATCATATCAGCCTCTGATTTGTCAGCGAGTTCTTGTACTGAGTTGATACCCGCACGTTTCAGACAGTTATAAGAACGTACAGATAAGTCTAATTCTTCAATAGACATTTCAAGTACTTTTTCTTTTTGATCTTCTTCTTTTTCAATCATGATTTCTGCATTTTGCGCTTCATCAGTTAAACCAACAAAGATGTTCAAATGCTCAGTCATAATTTTCGCAGCTAAAGAAACTGATTCTTGTGGTGTGATTGAACCATCTGTCCATACATCTAAAGTTAACTTATCAAAGTCTGAACTTTGACCAACACGTGTATTTTCAACTGTATAGTTCACACGCTCAACTGGTGAGTATAAAGAATCAACAGGGATAACACCGATTGGCATATCGCTTGAGTTATTTTGGTCTGCTAAAGCGTATCCGCGTCCTTTGTTTGCAACTAAGCGTAGTTTGAAGTGACCACCTTTAGAAACTGTTGCAATTTTAAGGTCTGGATTCAAGATCTCAACATCACTGTCATGTGTGATATCTTTTGCAGTGACTTCGCCTTCTTCTTTAACATCGATTTCTAGTGTTTTCTCTTCTTCTGAATAAATTTTAAGCGCTAGCTTTTTAATATTCATTACAATCGTTGATACATCTTCTACAACGTTATCGATTGCTGAGAATTCGTGTAAAACACCTTCGATTTCGATATATTTCACAGCCGCACCTGGTAATGATGATAGTAGGATACGACGTAAGGAGTTTCCTAGTGTAGTACCGTAACCACGTTCTAGTGGTTCAACAACGAACTTACCGAACTTAGCATCATCACTAACTTCAATTGTTTCAATTCTAGGTTTCTCAATTTCAATCATTTACATATCCTCCTTAAATACGTCGATTTGTATAAAATATAAATTTTTTAACCGTGTGACAAAGTAAATTTAAAATTATACGCGACGACGTTTTGGTGGACGGCAACCATTGTGAGGTACTGGAGTAACGTCTTTAATAGCTGTTACTTCTAAACCAGCTGATTGTAAAGCACGGATCGCTGATTCACGACCTGGTCCAGGTCCTTTTACAGTTACTTCAACTGATTTTAAACCGTGTTCCATTGCAGCTTTTGAAGCTGTTTCTGAAGCCATTTGTGCTGCGAATGGTGTAGATTTTTTAGAACCTTTAAAACCAAGCGCACCTGCAGATGACCATGATAAAGCATTACCAAATTCATCTGTAATAGTTACAATTGTATTGTTAAATGTAGAACGGATATGTGCTACACCATTTTCAATATTCTTTTTCACTCTACGTTTACGTGATACTTGTTTACGTGCCATAGTACTATTTGCCTCCTTTACCTATTATTTTTTCTTGTTAGCAACAGTTTTAACTGGGCCTTTACGCGTACGCGCATTGTTTTTTGTTTTTTGACCATTTACTGGTAAACCACGACGGTGGCGGATACCACGGTATGATGAGATTTCCATTAAACGTTTGATGTTTAAGTTAGTTTCACGGCGTAAGTCACCTTCAACTTTATAACCATCAACAACTTCACGAATACGACCTAACTCATCATCAGTTAAATCTTTTACACGTGTATCTTCTGAAACATTCGCTTCTGAAAGAATTTTTTGTGCTGTTGCTTTACCGATACCGTAGACATATGTTAATGAAATTACTACGCGCTTATCACGTGGGATATCAATTCCTGCAATACGTGCCATTATATTTACACCTCTCTTTTAATTAACCTTGTTTTTGTTTGTGTTTAGGGTTTTCACAAATTACCATTACTTTACCTTTACGTTTAATGACTTTACATTTTTCGCAAATAGGTTTCACTGATGGTCTTACTTTCATTTTTTATACCTCCTTCAATGATGGAGTGACAATTATTTATAACGATATGTGATTCTGCCGCGTGTTAAATCATACGGAGACATTTCAACTGTTACTTTATCGCCAGGTAGAATACGAATATAGTTCATGCGAATCTTACCACTTACATGTGCAAGAATCTCATGGCCATTTTCTAATTCTACTTTAAACATTGCATTTGGTAAAGTATCAAGTACTGTACCTTCAAGTTCGATTACGTCTTGTTTCGCCATTGATTAACTCCTCCTTTTCAGTTGTAAGGATTCTAGAATATCAACTCGATTATAGTAGCCTGGATTTCACTTCAAAATCATCATTATCATTAATGTCACATAATTTGTTTCAACTAATTTATTACTAACGACTTCTTAAAAGCGAATTGCATCCAAGTCGTTCTATTTAAGTGATTCTAAAATTTGGATTACATCCTCTGAAACAGCATCGATTTGTTTAGATCCGTCAATATTTTTCAACACACCTTGTTGACCATAAAAGTCTAAAATCGGTTTAGATTGTTTGATATTGACGTTTAAACGATTCGCAACTGTTTCTGGGTTGTCATCTTCACGTTGGTAAAGCTTACCGCCATCAAGATCACAAACACCTTCAACCTTAGGAGGATTGAAAACAAGATGATATGTTGTCCCACATGTTTCACAAATGCGACGTCCAGTAAGACGATTCATCAACTCTTCTTCAGGAACCTCGATGTTAACAACTGCGTCGATTTCTCTACCTAGTTCTTCTAAAATTGAATTAAGCGCTTCTGCTTGTTCAATTGTTCGAGGAAATCCATCTAGTAAGAATCCTTTTTTAGCATCATCTTCTGAAATGCGTTCTTTTACAATTCCTACTGTAACTTCATCTGGTACAAGTTCACCGCGATCCATGTATGATTTAGCTTCTTTACCTAGTTCAGTTTCGTCTTTAATCGCTTTTCTGAACATATCCCCTGTTGAAATGTGAGGGATTGGATATTTTTTAACTATTTCACTCGCTTGTGTCCCTTTACCAGCACCAGGTAATCCCATTAAAATAATGTTCATACTATGCCCTCCTAAAAATTAACGTCTACCAAAGCCTTTATATTCTCTTTCATTCACTTGTGCTTCTAAGCTCTTCATCGTTTCAATTGCAACACCGATAACGATTAGTAAGCTTGTTCCACCCACTTGAATGGATTGTGGTAAGTTCATAAATTTCGTTGCAATAATTGGTAAGATCGCAATAACTGCTAAGAAAATAGAACCTACAAACGTTAAGCGATATAAGACTTTCGTAATATATTTTTTAGTATTAATGCCCGGTCTAATACCCGGAACATAACTACCTTGCTTCTTCAGGTTATCTGCCATTTTTTCTGGGTTAACTTGAACAAATGCATAGAAATACGTAAATGCAATGATCAAAATAACATATACAATCATGCCCACATTTTGAGACGGATCTGCATAAGTTGCAACTGACTTCGCCCAATCTGCTTTAGGGAAGAACAATGTCAAAGTTCTTGGCAACAAGAAAAATGCCATTGCAAAAATGACTGGAATAACCCCTGCAGAGTTTACTTTCAAAGGTAAATACGTTGCTTGTGAACCGAGTTGCATTTTGGATTGTTTCTTTGCATATTGTATCGGTATTTTACGAATCGCTTGTAGTACGTAAACTGCACCAACTGTTAAAAGAATCATTCCTATGACAAGGCCTGCTACTTTCAACCAAGCTAATGTCACATCATCTTGCCCAATAAATTCTTGTTGATAGAATTGAATCAAGGCTGATGGAAGTGAAGATAAAATACCAGCAAAGATAATGATAGAAATACCATTACCAACACCATATTGCGTGATTTGTTCACCTAACCACATTAAAAATGCAGTTCCTGTTGTTAAAACAATTGCAATTAATAGATATGACCATACGCTTTGGTTCTTAATAAGTGCACCATCCAAATACGTATTGAATTGGAATGACATCCCTATTGATTGAATAAAGGCAAGAATAATCGTGAAATAACGCGTAAAAGTACTAATCTTTTTACGTCCAGTTTCACCTTGCTTTGCCCATTCAGTCAACTTAGGCACTATGTCCATTTGTAACAATTGCATAACGATAGAAGCTGTGATGTAAGGCATAATCCCCATAGCAAAGATAGAAAAGTTCTTCAAGGCACCGCCACCAAACGTGTTTAACAAGTCAGTGACGCCTTGAGAACCTCGTTGATTATCAAAAGCTGCTGGATCTACACCAGGTGCTGGAATATACGTACCTATTTTGAAAATTACTAACATTGCAAGAGTAAAAAGTATCTTGTTTCGTACTTCTTTAGTTTTAAAGAAGTTTACAAGCGTATGAAACATTAGATCACCTCGTGTGCTCCGCCTTTCGCTTCAATTGCTTCTTGGGCTGCAGCTGAGAATTTATGTGCTTTTACAGTTAATTTTTTCTCTAATGAACCATTACCTAAAACTTTAATACCAGATTTTTCGTTTTTAACAACGCCTGTTTCGATTAATAACTCAGGTGTTACCTCAGTACCATCTTCAAATTTGTTAAGTTGGTCTAAGTTAACAATTGCGTATTCTTTACGGTTGATGTTAGTGAAACCACGTTTTGGAATACGACGGAATAATGGTAATTGACCACCTTCGAAACCTGGTCTTACGCCACCACCTGAACGGGCTTTTTGACCTTTTTGACCGCGACCACTTGTTTTACCGTTACCAGTACCAGCACCACGACCTACGCGGTTACGTACTTTACGTGAACCTTCTGATGGTTTTAATTCATGTAACTTCATTTCGGCACCTCCTTGATTATTTTTCTTCTACTGTTACTAAGTGACTTACTTTGTTGATTTGTCCACGAATTGCATCGTTGTCTTCAACAACTACAGATGAGTGCATTTTTTTAAGACCTAATGCTTCAACTGTTTTACGTTGTGTTTCTGGACGACCGATAACACTTCGAGTGAGGGTAATTTGAATTTTAGCCATTTATCTGTTCCCTCCTTAATTGTATAATTCTTCTACTGATTTACCACGTAAACGGGCAACATCTTCAGCATTTTTTAAGTTTTGTAAACCGTCGATTGTAGCACGTACCATGTTAATTGGTGTGTTAGAACCTAATGACTTACTTAAGATATCAGTGATACCTGCAAGCTCAAGTACGGCACGAACTGGTCCACCTGCGATAACACCTGTACCAGGTGCAGCTGGTTTCATTAAAACACTTCCTGAACCGAAACGTCCAGTAATTGTGTGAGGAGTAGTTCCGTCAACACGGTGAACTGTGATAAGGTTCTTTTTCGCAGCTTCAACTGCTTTTTTGATTGCTTCAGGTACCTCTTGTGCTTTACCAGTACCGAAACCAATGCGACCATTTTTGTCACCTACTACTACTAATGCTGTGAAACGGAAACGACGTCCACCTTTAACAACTTTCGCAACACGGTTGATCGTAACAACGCGTTCTTCAAATTCTTTAACTTCTTCTTCTCTACGAGCCATTGAGTTGTCCCTCCTTTAAATTAAAATTGAAGTCCATTTTCGCGAGCTGCATCTGCTAATGCTTTTACACGTCCGTGGAATAAGTATCCTCCACGATCAAATACAACTGCTTCGATTCCTTTTTCAGTCGCTTTTTTAGCGATTGCTTCACCAACTTGAGTTGCTAATTCAACTTTAGTTGCTGATGCATCTATGTCTTTTGAAGACGCTTGCGCTAATGTCACGCCTTTAGTGTCATCAATGATTTGTGCATAGATATGTTTATTAGAACGATATACGTTAAGACGTGGTCTTTCGCTAGTACCTGACAATTTCGTACGAACACGTGCATGTCTTTTTAAACGTACTTTGTTTTTATCAATTTTGCTGATCATGTCAATACTCCTTTCTTTAGAGTTTATTTATTATTTACCAGTTTTACCTTCTTTACGGCGAACATATTCACCTTGGTAACGAATACCTTTACCTTTGTAAGGTTCTGGTGGACGAACGTCACGAATTTTTGATGCTGTTGCACCTACTAATTCTTTGTCGATACCTTCGACTTTGACAGTCGTATTTTTTTCTACTGAGAAAGTAATACCTTCAGCAGCTTCGAATTCAACTGGGTGAGAGTAACCAACGTTTAATACAAGTTTAGAACCTTGTACTTGTGCACGGTAACCAACACCGATAAGTTCTAATGTTTTTTCGTATCCTTTAGATACACCTTGCACCATATTATTGATTAACGCACGAGTTGTACCATGAACAGTTCTGTGTTCTTTAGAATCTGATGGTCTTACAACTTCAAGTGTGTTTTCTTCTTGTTTATAAGTCATTTCTGGGTTTAAAGTTCGTGATAATTCACCTTTAGGTCCTTTAACAGCAACTGTATTACCATCGATAGTTACAGTAACGTCGCTAGGAATCTCGATAATTTTTTTACCAACACGGCTCATGTTATGGCACCTCCTTATTTATTTAATATTACCAAATGTAAGCTAATACTTCTCCACCAACATTACGTTTTCTAGCTTCTCTATCAGTGATTACACCTTCAGAAGTAGATACTAAAGCGATACCAAGACCATTTAATACTTTTGGCATTTCGCTAGCTTTAGCGTATACACGTAAACCTGGTTTTGAAATACGTTTTAAGCCTGTAATAACACGCTCGTTGTTTGAACCATATTTTAAGAAGATGCGGATAACACCTTGCTTATCATCTTCGATATATTCTACATTTTTGATGAAACCTTCACTTTTAAGGATTTCAGCAATTTCTTTTTTAATGTTTGATGCAGGTAACTCTAATTTTTCATGGCGAACCATGTTTGCGTTTCTCACGCGAGTTAACATATCTGCAATTGGATCTGACAATGTCATAGTTTGTTGCCTCCTTTCAAGAGTTTAATATTTTACCAGCTAGCTTTACGTACGCCAGGAATATGACCTTTGTAAGCTAATTCACGGAAACAAATACGGCAAAGTTTGAATTTACGATATACAGAGTGTGGACGACCACAGCGTTCACAGCGTGTATATTCACGGACTTGGAACTTTTGTTCACGTTGTTGCTTAGCAACCATTGATTTTTTAGCCACTTAATTAGCCTCCTTCAGAGATTATTTTTGAAATGGCATACCGAATTGTGTTAACAATTCACGAGCTTCCTCGTCAGTGTTAGCAGTCGTTACGATAACGATATCCATTCCACGTACTTTTGATACTTTATCATAGTCAATCTCAGGGAAAATTAATTGCTCTTTAACACCTAATGTGTAGTTACCGCGACCGTCAAATGCATTTTTTGAAACACCGCGGAAGTCACGTACACGTGGAAGTGAAACAGAAATTAATTTATCTAAGAATTCATACATTCTTTCACCACGTAATGTTACTTTGGCACCAATTGGCATACCTTCACGTAAACGGAATGTCGCAACTGATTTTTTTGCTTTTGTGATTAATGGTTTTTGACCAGTGATTGCTGTTAATTCTTCAACAGCTGTGTCCAATACTTTAGAGTTTTGAACTGCGTCACCAACACCCATGTTCACAACGATTTTGTCAATTTTAGGTACTTGCATTACTGAACTATAATTGAATTTTTTAACTAAGTTCTCTGTAACTTCTGAGTTAAATTTTTCTTTTAAACGATTCAAAGTGGATCCTCCTTTCAACAATTATTATTTATTAGACTTGATTTCTTCGCCTGATTTTTTTGCGATACGAACTTTTTTACCGTCAACAAATTTGTAGCCTACACGTGTAGGTTCGTTTGTTTTAGGGTCTAATACTTGTACGTTAGAAACGTGAATAGCAGCTTCAGTTTCTAAGATTCCACCTTCAGGATTGAATTGTGTAGGTTTTTGGTGTTTTTTGATCATGTTAACACCTTCAACTACAACACGGTCTTTTTTAGGTTGAGTTTCTACAACTTTACCTGTTTTACCTTTGTCTTTACCTGCGATAACGATAACGTTGTCACCTTTTTTGATATGCATGTGGGCACCTCCTTGAATTTGTTTATATAATTTCGCTAATTAAAGTACTTCTGGTGCAAGGGAAACAATTTTCATAAAGTTTCCATCACGTAATTCACGTGCAACAGGTCCAAAAATACGTGTACCACGTGGGCCTTTATCATCACGGATTATAACACATGCATTTTCGTCAAATTTGATGTATGAACCGTCTTTACGACGTACACCTGATTTTGTACGTACGATAACAGCTTTAACAACATCACCCTTCTTAACAACGCCACCAGGTGTAGCATTTTTAACAGTTGCTACGATGACATCACCGATGTTCGCTGTTTTGCGGCCAGATCCACCTAATACTTTGATTGTAAGAACTTCACGAGCACCAGAGTTATCTGCTACTTTTAAGCGTGTTTCTTGTTGGATCATGATTATACCTCCCTTATCTTTAAATAGTCATTAAATAATTACTGATTCTTCGACAATTTCTACTAAACGGAAACGTTTTGTCGCTGATAAAGGACGCGTTTCTTGAATCTTAACGATATCTCCTAATTTAGCTGAATTGTTTTCATCATGTGTTTTATATTTTTTTGAGTATTTAACACGTTTACCATATAGTTTGTGTGTTTTGTAAGTTTCAACTAAAACAGTAATTGTTTTGTCCATTTTATCTGAAACAACTTTACCAACGTAAACTTTACGATCATTTCTTTCGCTCACTTTAGTAACCTCCTCTTTCAAGTATTATTGGTTTGCTTTACCTTGTTCTAATTCTCTTTCACGTGCAACAGTTTTTAGACGTGCGATCGTTTTTCTTACAGTTTTGATACGAGCAGTCTCTTCTAATTGACCTGTAGCTAATTGAAAGCGTAGGTTAAAAAGCTCTTCTTTTGAAGATTTGATTTGTTCTTCGATTTCTGAAGTGGTTAAGTCTCTAATTTCCTTAGCTTTCATTTAATTCACCACCCAATTCTTCACGTTTTACAAACTTCGTTTTTACTGGAAGTTTGTGGCTTGCTAAACGTAGTGCTTCACGCGCAACTTCTTCTGATACGCCTGCTACTTCAAATAATACTCTACCTGGTTTTACAACTGCGATCCAGCCTTCAACCGCACCTTTACCAGCACCCATACGTACTTCTAAAGGTTTTTGTGTATATGGTGTATGAGGGAAGATTTTAATCCAAACTTTCCCGCCACGTTTCATGTAACGTGTCATAGCGATACGAGCTGATTCGATTTGACGAGATGTGATCCAAGATGTAGTTGTTGCTTGAAGACCATACTCACCGAATGTTACAAAGTTACCGCCTTTTGAACGACCTTTTGTGTCAGGACGATGTTGACGACGATATTTTACACGCTTTGGTAGTAACATAATTATTTTCCTCCTTCACTATTTTTCTTAGTAGGAAGAACTTCACCACGATAGATCCATACTTTAACACCTAACTTACCGTAAGTAGTGTCTGCTTCAGCATGTGCATAATCGATGTCAGCACGTAATGTATGAAGTGGTACAGTTCCTTCTGAATATTGTTCAGCACGCGCGATGTCAGCGCCACCTAAACGACCTGATACTTGAGTTTTGATACCTTTCGCACCAAGTTTCATTGCTCTTCCGATAGCTTGTTTTTGAACACGACGGAATGAAGCACGGTTTTCTAATTGACGTGCGATGTTTTCAGCTACTAAACGTGCATCAAGATCTACTTTCTTGATTTCTACAACGTTAATGTGAACTTTTTTATCAGTCAATTGATTTAATTTGTTACGAAGTTTTTCGATTTCTGAACCGCCTTTACCAATTACCATACCTGGTTTACCAGTGTGAATTGCGATATTGATGCGGTTAGCAGCACGCTCAATCTCAACGTGAGATACTGATGCGTCTTTTAATGCTTTATCAATAAATTTACGAATTTTTAAGTCTTCGTGTAAAAGTGATGCGAAGTCTTTCTCAGCATACCATTTAGCTTCCCAGTCACGAATTACACCAACACGAAGTCCGATTGGATTAATTTTTTGACCCACAATGTTCCCTCCTTAATGATTTGATTAAGCTTCTTGAGCTTCTTCTTTACCATCACTTACTACGATAGTAATGTGGCTTGTTCTTTTGTTAATTGCACTTGCACGCCCTTGAGCACGTGGACGGAAACGTTTTAAAGTTGGTCCTTCGTTAGCATATGCTTCTTTAACAACTAATTCGTCAGTATTCATACCATAGTTGTGCTCAGCATTAGCTAAAGCGGACATTAATAATTTTTCTACTACTGGAGAAGAAGCTTTATTTGTTAATTTTAAAATAGCTACTGCTTCTCTTACGTCTTTACCTCTGATTAGGTCTAATACTAATCGTACTTTACGAGGTGCGATTCTGATAGTTCTAGCAACCGCTTTTGCTTCCATTCGTATTTCCTCCTCTACTTATTAGAAATGGTTTATCTTCTTGTTTTCTTGTCGTCAGCAGCGTGACCTTTGAAAGTACGTGTTGGAGCAAATTCACCTAATTTGTGACCAACCATATCTTCAGTTACGTATACAGGTACGTGTTTACGTCCATCGTATACTGCGAATGTGTGTCCAATAAAGTTTGGGAAAATTGTTGAACGACGTGACCAAGTTTTGATTACTTGTTTCTTTTGACTATCACCTTGAGCTTCAACTTTTTTCATTAAATGCTCATCGACGAAAGGTCCCTTTTTAATACTACGAGCCATAATGGCGCCTCCTTTCTTATTATGTGCGTGCAGCGATTACGCCGCACACCCAAATAAGCTATTTTTATTTTTTCTTACGTCCACGTACGATAAGTTTATCTGAACGTTTCTTACCACGACGTGTTTTCTTACCAAGAGTTGGTTTACCCCATGGTGACATTGGAGATGGACGTCCGATTGGCGCACGGCCTTCACCACCACCGTGTGGGTGATCGTTAGGGTTCATTACAGAACCACGAACTGTTGGTCTTTTACCTAACCATCTTGATTTACCGGCTTTACCGACATTTACAAGTTCGTGTTGGAGGTTACCAACTTGTCCTACTGTTGCACGGCAAGTTGAAAGAATCATACGAACTTCACCAGAACGAAGTCTTACAAGAACGTATTTACCTTCTTTACCTAATACTTGTGCGCTTGCACCAGCAGAACGTGCGATTTGGCCACCACGGCCTGGTTTTAATTCGATGTTATGAATAACTGTACCTACTGGAATGTCTTTTAATTGAAGTGCGTTACCAACTTTGATGTCAGCTTCTGAACCACTTTCAACGATTTGACCTACTTCTAATCCTTTAGGTGCGATGATGTAGCGTTTTTCACCATCTGTGTATACGATTAAAGCAATATTTGCTGATCTGTTTGGATCGTATTGAATTGAATCAACTTTACCAGCGATTCCGTCTTTATTACGTTTGAAATCAATCACACGGTATTGACGTTTGTGTCCACCACCGTGATGGCGTACAGTCAATTTACCTTGGTTGTTACGACCCGCTTTTTTCGGTAGCGGTTGTAATAATGACTTTTCAGGTTTTGACTCTGTAATTTCAGAGAAATCTAATGTAGTCATATTACGACGACCATTAGTAATTGGCTTATAATGTTTAAGAGCCATTGTCGTTTACCTCCTTAATGGTAATGGGAATTTTAGTTGAATAGGTCGATTTGACCTTCTTTTAATGTAACGATCGCTTTGCGACGTTTGTTTGTGTAACCTTGGTAACGGCCTACACGTTTTTTCTTAGGTTTGTAGTTGATGATGTTGACTTTGTCAACTTTAACATCAAAGATTTGTTCTACAGCTGTTTTGACTTGTGTTTTGTTAGCACGAACATCAACGTCAAAAGTGTATTTATCTTCAGCCATTGCTTCAGATGATTTTTCTGTGATTACGGGGCGCTTTAGAATATCTCTTGCTTCCATTATCCGAGCACCTCCTCAACTTTTTTAGCTGCTTCTTCAGTGATTAAAACACTGTCAGCATGTGTTAATTCTAATACGTTTAAGCCTTCTGGTGTTGTGAATTGAACACCTGGGATATTACGTGCTGATAATTCAACATTTACATCGCCAAGAGTGACAACTAATACTTTTTTAGGTAATTCTAAGTTAGTTAAAGTTGCTTTGAATTCTTTTGTTTTTGGTGCTTCTAAGTTGAAGCTGTCAACAATCTTGAATTCATTTTCTTGAACTTTGAATGAAAGTGCTGATTTCAATGCTAAGCGACGCATTTTCTTAGGCATTTTGTATGAGTAGCTTCTTGGTGTTGGTCCGAATACCACACCACCGCCACGCCATTGTGGAGCACGGATAGTACCTTGACGCGCACGTCCTGTACCTTTTTGTCTCCATGGTTTACGTCCACCACCACGAACAGCTGAACGGTTTTTTACCGCATGTGTTCCTTGGCGTAATGAAGCGCGTTGTAATTGAATAGCTTCAAATAAAACATCGTTGTTTGGTTCGATTGCGAATACCGCATCGTTAAGCTCAACAGAACCTGCTTTAGTTCCATCAACTTTGAATACATCATAATTTGCCATTATGCATTTCCTCCTTTCACTACTAATTATTTATTAGCTTTAATTGCTGATTGGATTTGTACAAAACCTTTTTTAGGACCAGGTACGTTACCTTTTACTAAAATTACGCTGTTTTCCGTATCTACTTGAACAACTTCTAAGTTTTGAACAGTGACTGTGTTACCACCCATGCGGCCTGGTAATTTTTGTCCTTTGAATACACGTGATGCGTCTGACGCCATACCGATTGAACCAGGTGCTCTGTGGAAATGAGAACCGTGAGACATTGGTCCACGTGCTTGATTGTGACGTTTGATTGCGCCTTGGAAACCTTTACCTTTTGAAGTTCCTGTTACGTCAATTACGTCTCCAACTTCGAATGTATCAACTGAGACTTCTTGACCTACTTCGTATTCGTCAACATTAATGTTTCTGAATTCACGAATGAAGCGCTTAGGTGCTGTGCCTGCTTTTTTAGCGTGACCTTCAGCTGGTTTAGTCGCATATTTGTTTGTTTTGCTACCTTTTCTGTATGCTTCTTTGTTTTCAAAACCGATTTGGATCGCATTGTAGCCATCTACTTCTTCAGTTTTCTTTTGTAATACTACGTTTTCTTTCGCTTCGATTACTGTTACAGGAATTAAGTCCCCGTTTTCACCGAATACTTGTGTCATACCAATTTTTCTTCCTAAGATTCCTTTGGTCATCGAAAGTCCACCTCCTAAAAATTTTTAATTATAATTTGATTTCGATGTCTACACCTGATGGTAAGTTTAAGCCCATTAAAGCGTCAACTGTTTTTGGTGTAGGGTTCGCAATGTCGATTAAACGTTTGTGTGTACGTTGTTCGAATTGTTCACGTGAATCTTTGTACTTATGCACCGCTCTGATGATTGTGTACACTGATTTTTCAGTTGGTAATGGGATTGGACCTGATACGTCCGCTCCAGAACGTTTAGCAGTTTCAACAATTTTCTCTGCTGATTGATCGATGACACGGTGGTCATAAGCTTTTAATCTGATTCTGATTTTTTGTTTTGCCATTATTTACCCTCCTTATTCGTCTTCATATAAGTGATAGACTTCTCCACGAAAACTATCTCACACAACGCCATGGCAAAGCGGCCGGGTGTGTCAGTAACCTTTCGCTTCATCGCATTAAAAAGTCCAACATTAGATATTTTACAAGAAAACTTGCGACTTTGCAATAGTTTCTCAAGAATTTTTATATCTAATCACATACTATGTCATTTTACTGTAAAAGGCTCTTGAGTTCAACCATTTATACAAAATTTTTTGTTCTTTAATTAGAATTTGATTATAATGGTAGTCAACGACAAATTTTTAGAAAGATATGAGGTATTGTCTATGACAAAAAAAGTTAAAACACTTTTAACAGTGTTCACTTTAATCGTAATCGTTTCCGAATTTATCGCTGGGTTTCCATTCCTTGGTGGTTGGTATGTTCTCGCATTAGGATGGCAACCTCTAGCATTTAATATCTTCATTTATATTGTAATGGTGTTAGTGTTAATCTTTGATAAGCAAAATACAATTCGTCCAATGGTGTTAATCCCACTACTAGGTGCTATTGTTAATTGTGTGGCGATTATTCCTGTGTTAGGTATGATCTTGCACTGGGTAATGCTTATTCTACTTATTTTTATGTTAATCATTTTATTTGCGACACCTACTTACCTACCCAATGCACATGCGCGCGTTATTTATGATGAATCACATCGTAAATAACTATATCTGTAACTCACATAGTAATAGCCCGACTACTCTTCTTTTACGATGAGTAGTCGGGCTATTTTCTCTTTATTTCTTAACCATGTACAAATACAAAGTATAAGATGAAGATAATCATCAATGCATACATAATTGGATGTACTTCTTTATGACGTTTCGTTAATAACATTGTAATAGGATAGAAAATGAAGCCACATGCAATACCAGTCGCAATTGAATACGATAAAGGCATCATGATGATTGTAACGAATGCTGGTACCGCCACTTCAAAATTCTTCCAGCTGATTTCAGCTAAGTTGGAAGCCATTAACACACCTACTACAACTAATGCTGGCGTTGTGACTGCTGATGTTACAACAGCCATTAATGGACTGAAGAACAATGCTAATAAGAAACAGAAACCTGTTACAATACTTGCTAAACCGGTACGTGCACCTACCGCAACACCTGATGTTGATTCGATGTATGATGTCGTTGTTGTTGTACCAAATATAGCCCCCGTCATTGTTGCTAATGAATCTGCAAATAATGCACGTCCTGCACGTGGTAACTTGTTATCCTTCATAAATCCTGCTTGATTAGCAACTGCTACAATTGTACCTGCAGTATCAAAGAAATCGATAAATAAGAATGTGAGAATAACGATTAAAAATTGAATTGTAAATAATTGTGCTGGATCTTGGAATGACTCAAAAGCAGCACCAAATGTTGGCGCAATGCTTGGAACCTTCCCAACAATGCCTGTTGGCGGCGCAATTTGTTGTGTAACAAGGCCTGCAATTGCTGTTAGAACCATTCCTAAGAAGATTGCACCCGGCACCTTCTTAGTATAAAGAATCACGGTTACAATAATACCAAAAACTGCTAATAATACAGGTGGGTCAGTAATCTTACCTAAAGTCACTAAAGTTGCATCGTTGTTTACGATAATCCCTGAACTTTGTAGACCGACAAATGTAATAAATAAACCAATACCGGAAGATACCGCTAATTTCATCTCATAAGGAATCGCATTAATGATTGTTTCCCTTAAGCCTGTTGCTGTTAAAATGGCAAATACAAATCCGGAAAAGAATACGCCTGTTAAACCTACTTGCCATGGAATTCCCATAGTAAGTACAACTGTAAATGCGAAAAAGGCGTTCAACCCCATACCAGGTGCGAGTGCGATTGGATAACGGGCGATAAGCCCCATAAATAAACAACCTACAAATGCTGCAAGTGCTGTTGCTACGAAAATAGCACCTTGGTTCATCTTCTGATCTGCAGGCACACCATCAACACCTGCTAAACTTAAAACTTGTGGATTGACGGCTAAAATATATGCCATCGATAAAAACGTTGTAAGACCGCCGAGAATTTCTCGTTTATAATTTGTCTGATGCTCGTCAAAGCGGAAGTATCTTCTCACTGTCATTGGCTCCTTTATTTAAAATACTCATTTATTCTAATACGGGGCAATCAGAATTTCAATATTAAATACGAACTTTATCTTTATTTTTTTATATTTTCGTTCGATTTTTAGACATTTATCCTTTTAAACCTTTGAGCGCTTCCTTAAATGGATTATTTTCCATCGTGTCATCTTTCATATATTTTTTCATGTCACGTTTGGATACTTTATCTTTCCCTTTGTTTTTAAAGCGTTTATCCATCTGTTCTTGTGTTTCTGTGTAACCACAGCTACAACGATATGTCGCTTGTTTACCGACACCAAACTTCGTCAACCGCTTCTTACATTGTGGGCAGCGTGCTTTTGTTTGCGTTTTAAC
Organism: Staphylococcus sp. IVB6214; assembly: GCF_025558585.1. NCBI lineage: Bacteria > Bacillati > Bacillota > Bacilli > Caryophanales > Staphylococcaceae > Staphylococcus > Staphylococcus sp. IVB6214. The sequence goes on from NZ_CP094723.1 coordinate 1,790,393, forward strand.
ATCCTTTTTCGTCTTACAGCTTGGATCTTGACATACAAGCATAGAGCCATTTTTCGTTTTCACTCTCAACATGAACTTCCCGCATGTTGGGCATTCAGCTGACGTCAAGTTGTCATGCTTGTATTGTTGCTCACTTTGTTTTATTTCTTCAATAATTTGTTGCGTGAAGTTTTTCATCTCTCCAATAAACTGCTGACGTTTTAACTGTCCTTTTTCTATACGTAACAGCTTATCTTCCCACTCCGCAGTAAGCAATGGCGATGTGAGAGCTTCGGGTGCTAAGTCTAAAATTTGTCTTCCTTTCGACGTCACCTTAATGCTGCCGTTTTGATTCTCAATTGCATTCATACTGTACAACTTATCGATAATATCCGCACGTGTTGCTACCGTCCCAATACCACCTGTCGCTTTAAGGGTTTGTGCTGACTTCTTATCTCTCAATGCGAAGAACTTATCAGGACGCTCCATCGCCTTCAACAATGTCCCTTCATTGAAGTACGGCGGTGGTGTCGTTTGATGTGCTTGGATCGTTGTATCTTGTATTTTCAAACGACTTCCCTTTTCGAAACTAACTGTCTTTTCTCGCTGTTGTGCTTCTACTTGCAACTTTTTAAAGCCTAATTCAATCGGTTGTTGCATCTGTTTAACAAAAATTGCGCTCCCAGATTTTGCGATTATTTTTTGCTCAGTATAGCGATACGGTGGTGATAACACTTCTAAAAACCGTTGCACAATCAATAAGTAAATCTTTTGTTCATTCGGTGATAAGTCACTCATATTAGGACGAACTTCAGTTGGAATGATCGCATGGTGATCGGTTACCTTCTGATTATTGATATATCTTGCTTTCACATCAAACTTCTGTTGCATTAATGACTTAGCAACATCAAGGTATGTTGTCCCCATTGTAGCTTGTAAACGCTCCTTCAACGTCCCTACCATATCCGTTGTTAAGTAGTTGGAATCTGTACGAGGATACGTAACAAGCTTATGTCGTTCATATAACTGTTGCAATGTGTTTAATGTTTGCTTTGCCCCCATATGGTAGCGTTGATAGGCTGCTTGTTGTAAGTCTGTCAAATTAAAAAGCGGGTTCGGATATGATTTTTTATGCTTCGTATCAACTGATACAATTTCAGCATCTTGCCCCTTCAATTCCTTAACAAGTGTCTCTAATTGCGCGCGCTCCATCACTCGACGTTCTTGTTGAAAATCAAACTTCACACCGTTTAACTTGATTGATAACGTGTAATAATCTTGTGGTCTAAAGTTTTTTATCTCTTGTTGACGCATGTGAATCAATTGAATCGTCGGTGTTTGTACACGGCCTAATGACAGCTGCGCATCATATTTCGTAGTGAGTGCACGTGTCGCATTGATACCTACAATCCAGTCTGCTTCACTTCTCGCTAATGCTGCCTGGTATAAGTTGTGGTATTGTGACCCATCTTTCAAATGTTTAAATCCATCACGAATAGCTTTTGTTGTCACAGAACTAATCCACAATCGCTTAATTGGTTTCTTGATACGTGCCTTATCAATAATAAGACGTGCTACGAGTTCCCCTTCTCGTCCCGCATCAGTCGCAATAATGATTTGTTTAACATCATCTCTTTGCATCAACTTTTGTACTGTATTAAATTGTTTTCTTGTTTTATTGATAATGACCGTCTTCATATGTTTCGGTATGATCGGTAAATCTTCCATACGCCATTGTTGTAGCGACTTGTCATATTGTTCGGGTGTTGCATTGGTTACAAGATGACCAAGTGCCCACGTAACAATATACGCATTGTTTTCAAAATATCCTTGCTTCGTGGCATTGACTTGTAGTGCCTTCGCAATGTCTCGACCTACGGATGGTTTTTCAGCTAATATTAATGCTTTCATACATCTTTCTCCTCTTTTTATGCTCAAATGAGATAACATCCTCATTTCCTTTACTTCTGCTATTGTAACATGTCAGTTTTAGATGTTGGCAATTGGGTTGCGCGGTCGTTTGATTTGTCGCTCAAAGCCTTTATAATAAAAGTATCATGTTATTATTGGGGGCTTGATTATGAAAACCAACTATACGCAAGACTTTTCTCATGTCGCAACGTTCATTCTAGATAATCTCTCAAAAAATCAATCATATGTACATAAATTACCCGTCGATTGTACGGAAGCATTACAGTCATATCTTTCAAATGCAGATAAACACCATCAGCTATTCACAACAGAAGATGACAATGGCTTAACAATGGTACTCATCTGCGTACCCTATGCCGAACACAAATATCAAGTTGTCGGACCTATTTATCGTCAAGGTATTACGTTTACAGAACAGGACCTCAAACAATTATTTGAATCGGCAACCGCACAACATCATCGGCCTTCTACTTACTATTTTTCATTTTCAACAGCACACCCAGCTATTAAGTCTTATATGAAATCAATCGGTGCTGCCTATACTTTTACCGATTATCACCTAGAAGCTACTCAAGACTTGGGCGTGTCAGAGCGCGATCATCTCATCATTGACTATCTACCTGTCTATTTCCATTATTTTAAACAGTTACATGAAAGAGCATTCAAACACTCCGCAGAAACTGCTGAAGCAATCGTAAACACTTTGGATAACTCGCATAAACTATTTTTATATGTAGAAGAAGGATTACTGAAAGGCTACTTATACATTGTCATAGATACTCTGACAAAGCGCGCCGAAATCAAGTATTTCTCATCACATACAGATTATCGGTTGAAAGGTATCGCATTTGATCTCATTCAACGTGCCATTCATCACACTTGCCAAGATAATGACATACAAACGGTTCACTTCAAGATCAGAAGTAAAAATCACCAGCTTGTGTCTCGATTTGATACACTCGGCTTCCACATTAAAGAATCCTATGATAAGTTCAAATGTCATTTCTAACAAAAAACACCCGAAGATGGGAGTGGGACAGAATGAGCTGACCCCATATAGTGGGAACTTTATAAAAACACTTTCGTTGAATTCAGTTAAAATGAATTTACGGAGGTGTTTTTTCTATGCGCAGAGTGGCGTATTCAGTTGAAACAAAGTTTAAAGCAGTGAAGATGAAAGCAGAAGGTTATACAACTAAAGAAATTATGTGTGAATTAAATATTAGAAATAGCACACAGGTAAAAACATGGTGGAGATGGTATAGAAAGGGTGAAACATATCGATTTAGTCAACAAGTAGGCAAACAATACTCCTATAATAAAGGATTAGTGGAACTTTCTGAACTGGAACAATTAAAGTTAAAGAATAGAAGAAATCAAGCCGAAATAGATATTTTAAAAAAGTACAAGGAATTGGAAAGGAAGTGGTACCTGAAGTAGTGATAGAATTAGTGGATGAGTTAAAGCACAGGCATCCTGTGAAGCTGATTTTGGAAGTGTTGAATGTCCCTAAATCAAATTACTACCGTTGGAAAAATAAGAAGAAAACGGAAGATACAACAGTTAAAAAGGTTAAGGAATTATGTGAAGATAATCATTACACGTACGGCTATCGCAAGATAACTGCTCTGATGAATCAGGCCTCTAAACAACCGATAAACCATAAACGTGTACAAAGAATTATGAGAGAAAATAATTTGAATTGTAGAGTTAGAATTAAGAAATCTAAACGTCGAGGGAAGGCATATTATCTTACAAGCAATAAACTGAATGGTAACTTTAGAGCAAATCAACCTCTACAAGTACTGACTACTGATATTACGTATCTTCCCTTTGGTAATTCAATGTTGTATTTATCTTCAATCATCGATTTATATAACGGTGAAATTGTGGCTTATAAGATTAGCGATACACAAGATCAAAGTTTGGTAAATGACACCTTAAACCAAATTGATATTCCAGAAGGATGTCTACTTCATAGCGATCAAGGAAGCGTCTATACATCGCATGCTTACTACCAATTATGCGAAGAAAAGGGCATTATCAGAAGTATGTCTCGCAAAGGTACACCTGCTGATAACGCCCCGATAGAATGTTTCCATTCCTCGCTAAAGTGTGAAACATTTTATCTTAACAATGAGTTAAATAACTCTAATTTCATTGTAAAGGATATTGTCGAAAAGTACATTGAAAACTATAATAATAATCGAATTCAACAAAAATTAGGCTACTTATCCCCTGTGCAATACAGAAAATTAGCAGCCTAATTCAAGTGTTTTTATGTGAGTCCCATATTAAGGGTGCAGTGCCAGAAATCATTACAATTGTTTATGATTTTTGTTGCGCTCCCAAAATTTTGTAAAAACGTATTCCCACTTCAGACACCTACTGGCATTACATTTAGTTCTATATCTTAAAGGGAGTCTCTGAGCACTATGTCCTACCTTTTAGTACTTTTCGGAAACCGATAAAACGTATCCGAAAGTAGTATTTCCGTCTCAATCTCGAAGCGTCATTGTGTGATTTCGTATTGAACTTTTCGTTCAATATTATGTAGATACAAATAAATATTGATACACATAGAGTATGATAATACTAATCACAATCGTAATATTACTTGCCATCGCAATAACTGGAAGTGTCCGATAGCGAAACTGTACAGCATAAGACAACGCTGCAACTCCAACAGGCATGAGCCAAATCAATTGTAGTGTTGTCTTTATCATATCGTCCGATACAGGCAACAGATAGTAAACGAGTGTGCCGAATAACAAGCCAAATCCATAGTGTAGTCCTAAATATTTGAGCGTAATCGGCAAGTAACGTCTATCCAATCTGAAATCAATCAACACCCCTAATAAAATCATAGAAAGTGGTAAGTTTGCGGCAGCTAACACATCAAAGAACCGAATGCTCCCTTGTGGAAGACTTAGATTGAATATATTGAGTAACAACATCACAACATATGTCATCAGGGGAATAGATGTCACTAAGTTTTTCAACACTCTCTTTGGGTTTAGTCCACCACCCATATTTTTAAAATATGATGCCGCAAAGTAAGTCATACCAAACATAACAACGGCTCCCCCGATGTCAGCCATTCCAAAATAAATCAACCCGACATCTGGCCATATTTGTTGTACGAGTGGATAGGCAAATATCCCAATATTAAGGCTCCCTATCATAATTGCAACTGTCCCTCGTACTTCGTTGTTATACTTTAAAAACAGCATTACAATAAGAATTTTTGTGATAGCCCCATATAGAATCATCATGACCGGTAAAATAGATAACGAAGGGGTTAATGTCACATCATTCAAATTGACAATGACAATAGAAGGCAGTGTGACATTAAGTACGATGGTCGATATGACACGACTATCTTGTCCCGTAATATATTTCATTCGTTTCAATATGTATCCTAATGCGATTAATAATAATATAATCAAAAAGTTCGCAGTCATATCTCTTCTCCATTTCTATAAAGCTTACAGCTCATATCGTACAGTAAAACGTTTTAATAATACAATGGTAACATGATATAATGATGACAATTGATACAAGGAGGATGCCGTATGGACTTAGAGCAACAATTACAAGAACTCAAAATGGATTACATCCGCTTGCAGGGAGATTTAGAAAAACGAGAATCAACATCACAACAAGTTGATCCGTTAATTAAGCAACTCGAATCAATCGAACAACAAATCGCTGAAGTACGTGCAAAGCTACAACAATAAGTCGTTTTCACTGCATAGTCAGTCATAGTTGCCAAAATTTGGACTTTCTATGCTCTATATACATATACAGATATTAGGCTCGTTTACGGAAAGGATGGATGTCCCCTAATGCTAACTTATCTTATTCTATTACCATTGATGTATCTCATCGTGGCATACATTAGTATTTTCAAATTAGATATACTATTACCTAAGATTTTACGCCTGTTGATGGCTGTCTTACTAATTATCGTTGTCACAACTTCTCTACTATATTACCCATCACAAGTATGGTGGTTAGTTGCCGTCTTACTAATGCTTATCGGCAACGTAGAGATAACTGCATTCAAACATCATAAAAAAGATGCGAAAGGCGTCCAAATTTTAAACATGATGACATTGCTTATTTTAGTCGTCTACATTGCTGTTACAATTATTCTCGTATAAAGATGTACATAAAAAGCCCTTATCAGTTCATTTGTACTGAATAAGGGTCTTATTTATGAAAGCCGAACAGGGAGTGGGACAGAAATCCTTTTTGCTATAAAAGATTTCTGTCCCACCCCGGCAAGGGTGATTAGAAGTTTTGCAGTAGCTGATTGATATGTGACTACGTTTACTTAATAAACTTGTCACACATCTAATCATCTTTGCAGGGGCATTACGACAAAATCATTATAAATGTTTATGATTTTTGTAGCGCTCCCAAAGTTTGTAAAAACACATTTTCACTTCAGACACCTACTGCCATTACACTTATTTCTACATCTTAAAAACGAGGAGCTGAGCACTATGTCCCAGCCCCATTTTCACTTCGAATATCTACTGCTATGATACCTATTTCTACAACCTTCTCACTATTATCGGTATAGGGGAGACAATGTAACAAGTCTCTCTAACGCTTCTTCAAGCTTCTTTTCATCTATTGCAAACGAAACGCGTACGTACCCTTCCCCTTCTTCTCCAAAAGGATGGCCAGGTGCTGCTAAAATAGATAGCTTCTCTAATAAATAGGCGATGAATGCATCACTTGTCATATTTGGCGGGCATTTTAACCATAAGAAGATACCACCTTTGATTGGTTCGTGTGGTATATCATGTTGTGTTAATTTTGCTTCAATGATATCACGTCGTTGACTAAAAACTTCTCTCTGCACTTCTAATACGTCATCACATTCATTTAGAGCCACTGTACAAGCATCTTGCAGTGCACCATACATCCCCGCTTGGGTATGCGTATGATATTTTTGTAAATTTGCGATAATCTCCGGATTCCCAACCGCAAAACCTACTCGATATCCCGACATATTATACCCTTTCGAGAAAGAGAAAACTTCAACCGCAACATCTTTCGCCCCACTCGCAGCCAAAATACTTGGATTAGGCGCATCAAATCCAAATGCTTGATAGGCAAAGTCATGTACGATTTTCGTCTTAGTTCCTTTAAATTGATCAATCGTTTCTTGGAAAAATTCTGGCGTTGCCACCGAACCAGTTGGATTGTTTGGATACGTTAAATAGATTAACTTCGTATTCGTCGTGTCGACTTTATCCCATTGTGGCAAGTAGTGGTGCTCAGGTGATAACTTCAATCGTTTAGGGATACCACGTGCCAGATGCACGCCTGCTTCATAATCTGTATAACCCGGGTCAGGTAATAGCACTTCATCTCCCGGTTCAATCGCACAAGTTGGTATAGCTACAAGCCCATTTTTCGTTCCATAAAATAGACAAACTTCTGTCTCTGGGTCTAACGTGACATCAAAATGACGTTGATAAAAATCGACAATTGCTTTTTTAAAATGCGCCTTTCCTTGAAAAGCCAGATATTTTTGATTTTCAGGCTTGATGATTGCTTCTGCCAGTGCGTCTAAAATACGCTTCGGTGTATCTGCATCGGGTATACCTACTGCCAAGTTAATCAATGGGAGTGGCCCATGCGTCACCTTTCGTCCCATTGTTTTGCCAAAATAACTATCTGGAATTTGTTCCAAAATACTTGTATAAGCCATATAATCCCCCCGTATGTAATGAGAAGCTGAGACACACTTATGCCTCAGCTTCTCTATCTCATGTTTCGAGATTTTATAATATTTTTATCTTACAGAAGGAATTAACCCACGTCAATGTTTTCAGACTTTTTCGTCAATCTATTTTTAATCGTAAAAATAACTTCATAAATGACGGGTACAACAACTAACGTTAACAGTGTTGATGACAATAAGCCACCGATAACAGTTGCGGCTAAGCCTTTAGAGATAAGTACTGAACTATCTTGCCCGAACAACATCGGTAAGAGTGCACCGATTGTCGCAATTGCTGTCATTAAAATCGGACGGATTCTCGTTCCACCCGCTTCTAATAACGCTTCTTTCATCGGCATTCCCATTGCCTCATTATTGATGACACGGTCAATTAAGACGATGGCATTCGTCACAACGATACCAATTAACATCAGCATACCAATCATACTAGGAACAGATAATGTTTCCCCTGTTGCAATAAGCGCTAATACAACACCGATAATGGTATATGGAAGTGAGAAGAGAATCGTAAATGGCGCAAGCCCCCCTTTAAATGTCAATACTAGAACGAGATAGACGATCATTATCGCTGCAAGCATCGCGAGACCTAATTGTGTGAAGGCAGACTCAATATCTTCATTTGTACCACCCATTGACGTTTTTACATCATCTGGTTGTTCAATCTTATTCAATACATTCATTACATCTTGAGAAACAGCACCTACATCATCATTCGTAATTTTACCGGTTACTGTTGTAGAATAGTCACCACTTTGTTTGATGAGTTTATTCGGCGTTGTGGTCTTCTCAAGTGTTGCGATATCACTCAGCGTGAGAAATTCACCAGTCGCAGATGGTAGTGGTGTCTCTTCCAGTTTTTGCTGTGTCCATTGCGTTTCTTTTTCTTGCTTCACGACAACGTCATACGTTTGTTCTGCATCTTTCACTTTTGTCACAGTGGTGTCGGGTACATTCTCGTTTAACATCATCGCTAGCTGTCCAGCTGTAATGCCATATTCTCCGGCTTTCTTAGAATCAACCTTCACCCTAAACTGCTCATATGTTTTCGCCAAGTCAGATTTGACGTTTGTTAAGCCGTTCAATTTCTTCATTTCTTTCTCAACTTTATCAACTGTTCCTTCAATGCGCTCTGGTGAAGGGCCTGTCACTTGAACCGTCACTTCATTGGATGTTGCGCCAGTACTCATATCTAAGTTTTTCCAATCACCTGGATGTTTATATGTCGTGATGTGATCCAACACACGTTGGGGTTCTTCGTCAAACTTAGGCGTCTTCGAATCATACTGAACCATTAACGCCATGCTGTTCGTACTGCCCGTTGGGTCGACTGGAGAAGCGCCTCCAACAGAATATTGTACATTGTCCACATACTTATTCTTTTGTAAGTATCGTTCCACATCTTCAGCATGCTTCAGTACGTTTTCTTCTGTTTCACCCGGCTTTGGTGAATACGTTAGTGCCATAAACTTATCTTCACCTGTTGAGATAAAGCTTGTACCTACTTTCATCACACCTAACCCGATACTTCCAGCGAGTAATAGTGTACTGACAATCATCACAATCCACTTGTGATCCAAACTCCAACTTAAGATGCGTTTATAGTAACGACTGACCGCACCCACGTGTTCCGTCTTTTTGCTTGGAAGACCACGCTTGAAGAAAACAGATCCTAGGACTGGCACAATTGTAATCGACACTAATAATGACGCTAATAAGCTAAACGTCACAGCATAAGCAAACGGACGGAACATTTCTCCGACCATCCCTGTAACAAAGGCGAGTGGCGCAAAAACAACAATGGTTACAATCGTTGACGACATAATCGGAATGAACACTTCTTTTGTCGCAGAAACGATCAGTGCATCTCCTGACAAACGCTCATCTGACCTTGTCAGTCGTCGGTAAATATTTTCAATAACAACGATGGAGTCGTCAATGACACGACCGATAGCAACGGTTAAAGCTCCTAACGTTAGAATATTTAGAGATACGTCTGTTAATTTCAAGGCAATCATTGCGATTAGGATTGACAATGGAATTGACACAACTGAAATAGCTGTCATACGGAAGTTGCGTAAAAACAACATGATGACAATGACAGCAACGATAGAACCGATTAATGCTTTTTCAATCATTGTATTTAACGCATCTTGAATCGGTTTCGCTGTATCCATAATTTGAATAGATTTCAAGTCAGGATGTTGCTTTACAAAACGATCAATAGCCTTATCAACTTCTTTTGCGACAGCAACAGTATTGGCATCTTGTGCTTTAATCACTTGAATGTCAACTGCATCCTTGCCGTTCGTACGAGATATCGATGCGCGTTCATTTACCAATGATACTTTGGCAACATCTTTTAGTGTCACAGTTGTTGGTTGTGCGTTGTTACCTTGTGATGACTGACTTGAAGGTGAAGGGCTTTGTCCTTCTTCTCCTTGCTGTGCAATCGATAATGGGATATCCATATTTTCCAAAGCCTCTACTGAAGCGAATTGTCCATCGATCACAATCGATTTTTCAGTATCACCAAATTGGAACAATCCTAATGGTACTTCTTTAGTTGCCGCTTCGATATAATCGATAACTTGTTTTTGATTGAGACCAACAGCCCCTAACTTTTTATCATCAAATTCAACATTCACTTGTCGACTCGTTTGACCGTTGACAGTTGCACGTTGAACTCCATCGATTTCTTGAAGCTTTGGAATCAAATTGTTTTCGACATCTTTCGTACTCTGTTCGATATCATTTTTTTCGTGCAGGATAGAATACGCAACGACTGGGAATGCGTACAGTGAATTACGTTGAATTTCTGGCTTTTCAACGCCTTCTTCAAACTCCAATTTTTTTAATACTTTATCTATCTCTTGCTCTGCACGATCCATATCTGTCTGTTCATTAAAGTTAACTGTTATCAACGATGCATTAGCGAGAGATTCTGTTTTAACACTTGATACATCCGACATACCACGTACTGCTTCGTCTATCGGATCACTCACTTCTTTCATCACCGTTTCAGGTGTGGCACCGGGCATTGCTGTTGTGATTGTTAACATAGGTGGTTCTGTATCTGGCAAGAGCTCTAACTTCATCTTATAACTTGCAAAAACACCACCTAATATGACAAGCAATACCATCAATGTAATGGCAAATTTATTAGATAATGAAAAATCTATTAACTTTTTAACCACGTGTGCTTACGCCTCCTATTTTATGTTTTATACAACATTTTACATTGTACTTTTTTTATCGATATTAAGCTACAAAAAAGTCCATCTCATATTTGTTCTTTCGTAGATTCAATATGAGATGGACACATTTTAGTCGATTACTTTTTGCGTGCTTTCATCTGACGTACGACTTTAATTTTTAATTGCGTCAACTGTGGTTTAAATTGCTCGATCATGCGATATAGGATTGGGTTTAGTACATAGTCGAATTCTCCAATTTTTTCGCTTAAATATGTTCCCCACAAACGTTTAAACTCCCATAAACCATAGTGGTCAGAATCTTTATCTGGTGCGTTGTCTGTACCACCAAAATCATACGTTGTTGCACCTTTATCACGTGCATATTTCATCATCGCAATTTGCATATGATGATTTGGCATAAATTTACGATACTGATTAGAAGAGGCACCGTATAAATAGTATGCCTTCTTGCCACAAAACATCAGTAATGCCCCTGATAAATAAAGGCCTTCTGGATGTTTCTCAGCAAGTGTTTCCATCTCAGCAATTGCTTCTTTCTTTTTCGATAACTGTAACTGTACATCTTTTAACTTATTGCGTACTTTTTTGTTTTCTTGATTTTTCCCTAATAAAGCCGTCTCTTCTGCTTTCAGCTGTTCTGCTTCATTATTCAACACATCGAGTACATGTTTTGGGTCCAGCTTAACAAGAAATAGTTCAGCATCTCCGTCTGGATGAAGCGCATCATAAATCGTTTCGAAATATGAAACATCACGTGTTAAGAAGCCGTCACGTTCGCCTGTCTCTTTCATCAAGTCAGCAAAAATGCCCAATTGCTCACGTCCAGCAATTTCAACGGTCGTCCCTCTTTTCATTGAGGCACGGACTTTAGTACGATTATTCGTTTGAAAACTTTTAATCAATTCCCCATCCGACTTATCAATTGGTGTAATCATCGTCATTCGTGGTTGAATATAGTCCTTAGATAAACCATCCTTAAATCCTTTATGCTTAAAGCCTAACGTTTTCAAATCTTGAACCGTCGTCATCCCTTGCTCAACCTCTACGTCTGGATCAATTTTAATCGTATAGGCTTTCTCTTGTTTAGCTATTTTGATTGCTTCCGCCAACAATGTTTTCACAGCAAGTTGATTGTTATAGTCGACAACAAACCCTCTCGACGCATAGCACAGTGTAAAAGGTGTGCGTGGAATCTTTTTGAATAATAATTGTGCAACACCTTGCACCTCACCATTTTCGCCGACAGCAATGCGTTTCGTATACCAACCTGTCAATTTTTTCGTTTCGCCCCATTGTGTTAACTGTAATAAGTCGCCATTAGGATGCGCCTTAACAAACGCATCGTGCGCTTGATCGGTAATATTCATCAATTTCATGATTTAAAGCTCCTTTGGTTTTTTCTTTCTTTTTATCTCTCTTCAGGTTTGAAATGATAGCTTGCGCCACGTGTTCGAATTAATATCGGTGCCTGAATCGTCCGATCAATAAAATGAATCCCTTCGATACGGTCATCTTTACCCTCTACGATTTTAAATTTAACTTTTTTAGCCGGACTCTCAAGAATTGTATACTTGTTAGACTTCTCAACAATATCCATATCAAACCATTTCTGCCAATTCTCAGTCATTGTTTGACGTTGATGTGAGTGAAACTCAATCATATCAATACCTAAGTGTGTTTGAAAAGTATCTCTCAAATCCGCTTCTCGATCTTCATCAGATTTATCCCACTGAATGAAAAATGGCATCATCACATCAAAATGATGATCATTCACATATAACAGTTGCCAATGAATTTCATGTCCTTTTTTATTTTGACGCGTCATTTTGACAGGACCTACAACTTCAAGTCCACGTGCCAAAAAGTCTTCTTTTAGCTGATGAATATCATGTGTTCTAAAACATATCTTTTTAAAACCTTGCTTGTAACCATTCTGAATGATAGACGTCGCAAATGAATATTTTCCTTCTTGCGTTTTTGATTGATGTTTCATTTTACCTTGATCAAAAATATCTAATAGTTCAATATAACTTAAGTTAATGTGAATCAGTCGATTGAACGTACCCAGATTTTCGTGGCGACCACCTTTCTGAATCTCTAAGTATTTCCCAGGAAATTCAAAGTGTTCTAAACCGTCTATGTAATGAATCATGTGATCAAACTCGATATCGACCATCTCATCACTCCTCACGCCATTGTTTTGTTTCTATTCTAACAAAAATTGTTGACTATCGCTTGATTCAATATGATAATTTCAGTTTTATTTTCATATAAATCGCTAAAACAAAGATGCACCTTGCAAGATAGAACAATCTATCTTCATACAAAGTGCATCCAAAGATTAACCACCAATATAGTTCATATTGATTTTCTTTTTGCGTCTATTTTTCACAGTCTGTTCTGTGCGTTCATCAGAATAACGGTCAGTTCGAATATTCCATAAACCTTTTAATGTGTCTTTGACAGATTCATCTGAAGCATCACTTCTCAACAGATTCCTGACATCAAAACCTTCAGCAGTACTGAACAAACAGCCGTAAAACTTACCATCAGAAGACAACCGTGCTCTCGTACAAGTTGAACAGAATGATTCTGAAACACTCGTAATCAAACCAAACTTAGATTTAGCGCCAACGTGACGATAATACTTCGCTACTTCACCATAGTATCGTGGTGCAACAGGTTCTATATCAAAGGCTTTTTGTATCATTGCTAGCATTTCATCTTTTGTTACTACTTTACTGAAATCCCAGCCGTTGTCGTTACCAACATCCATAAATTCAATAAAACGTATCGTGACGTCTCTATCTTTGAAGAAGGCAATCATTGGTACAATCTGATCATCATTGACTCCTTTTTGAACTACAACGTTCACCTTCACTTCAAAACCAAGTTGTACCGCATAGTCTATCTGATCGATAATGGTCGACGCTTTAATATTACGATTATTTATAGATTGGAAGAGCTCATCATCAATTGCATCCAAACTCACATTGATACGACGTAATCCTGCATCATACAGTTTTTGTCCATGTTTTTTTAATAACAATCCATTCGTCGTTAATCCGATATCTTCAATACCTTCAATCTCATTGATTTGTGCAATTAATTGGTCCAAATCACGTCTTAACAATGGCTCTCCACCCGTGATTCTCACCTTTTTCACACCCAGTTCCGCATAAATGCGTGTGACACGGACCATCTCTTCAAATGTCAGCAATTCATTTTTAGGCAAAAATGCGTAGTCATCACCGAAGATTTCTTTAGGCATGCAGTAATCACAGCGGAAGTTACAGCGATCTGTAACGGAAATGCGCAAATCACGTATCGGTCGACCTAATTTATCTAATATTTGTTCTGTCATCTTGCGCCCTCCTTCGCTTCTTATTCTGCCAATACTTCTTCTAACTTTTCCAAATCACTCGGATAATTTACATTGTAGTACCAATATTTTGGACTATCAATCTCACTGACATCTAACCATTTAGATGATACTTGCTCGTAAACATGTTTCATACTCAAATCATCTGATTGCAACACATCTTCAATGATTGGTTCAACACGGCGATGATAGAAGGCAATCGTCGGAATCGGATAGCCTTCTGAAGCAAAACCAGCAATATCGAGTTGTGATTCGATTAGGTTTGCAACCATAAATTGATACAAACAACTAATTGCTTTTTGGCTAACCAATGGCGTGTCAACAGAGATGACAAAGTAAAGGTCATCCTCATCCTGCTGCATCACACTATATATCCCCGCTAGCGGCCCCTTATCTTTTTGTGCTTCTTGATCAATAACTACCCGTACATCTTCAAATTGTCCTGCTAACTGTGTATTACTACTGATAATAATCTCACTGAACATATTTGTTGATTGCAACGTCTGAACAAGTCGCTGATAAAACAACTCTCCTTGAATCGTTGCAAATGCTTTCGGGTTGCCAAAGCGTGTTGATTGACCGCCCGCTAATATAATTGCTTTCATTGTTGTCGTTTAACCTCCACTAACCGGTGGAATTAATGCAACAATATCATTCGGTCTGACAACCGCATCTTCTTGTACAAATTCTTCATTAATCGCCACTTGGAAAGACTTTCCTTGAATGACAGGGTAAGTCTCGTATAAATGTTTTTTTAATTCAGTCACACTGATTTCATAATCAAAATGAAATGTATCTTCCGCACGATCTAACTTCTCTTTTATCTCTGCAAAATACAATATTTTCACGACTGATTATCTCCCTTCTTAACGGCATCTTCATGGTAACCGCGCTGATGTCCTTGCCATTCAGCACCATCTTCCCATATCTCTTTCTTCCAAATAGGTACCACTTCTTTAATACGCTCTATTGCATATTCATTTGCAGCATAGGCATCTTTTCGGTGTGGTGAAGAGACACTGATACATACCGCAATGTCAGAGATTTCCAGTGCACCGATACGATGTACAATTGCTGTGACCGTTCCTGGCCAACGCTCACTTATTTCATCACCAATTTGTGCCAGCTTTTTCTCCGCCATTGGAACATACGCCTCATATTCAAGGTGTTCGGTACGAATCCCTTTTGTCCATTCTCGAACATGTCCTGTAAACACAACAACAGCACCTTGTTTTTCATTCAATGTCCACTGACGATATTGTTCAGGTTCAATCGGCGCAGTTGTCACTTCAAATTGTTTCATCTTATCTCTCCTTCACCTTCTCGGATCCATTGTTTCAGCCACTTATCGTAGTTTGTTTCATCGAATCCGTCTGACTGCCATTGCATCGAAAATTGTACATTTTCAAGTTGGCGCAACGCATCTAAATCTTCTTTATTTTTATAGACAATCACCTTAGGGTAAGTTGCCTTTTTATAGCCTTCAATCAAAATAATACTGTCGTCCATCGTAACACATTCAGCCAACAAAGTCTCAAGTGTTGGATAGTGATTGCGTTGAATCGTTTCAACATAATCATGTCCTTGAACGATACTCTGGTCGGCACCTGCTTCAAAATGACGCATGTGATCTACCGTTACGTCAGGCAATGTAATTTCTTCTCCTGCATGTCCATGATGCTTCACAGTCACTACCGAGTAACCCCATTGCTTTAACCGTTGAACTGTGTGGGTCATTAATGTCGTTTTCCCACTATTTTTATAGCCAACGATTTGCAAAATCATAAGTATAACTCCTGCTGGTATGTTTCTGGTGACGTCAATAGTACATCTACCGTATGCCCTACTTGATATCCTCTTGTACCACCAGGCAACATCATCATCCCGTTGCTATGCGCAATCGATACCACAGCCCCTGACTTGTTGAATCCTGATGGTTTGACAGTCATCTCTCTACCTGTCATTGTCACATCCGCACGAACAAAGCGTGTAAATGGATTCGCCTTCTTGAAATCAGCCATCAACGTTGCATGTACAATTGCTGGGTAATAACGTGTCGCACCCATCATGTGATAAATTGCTGGTTTCGCAAATAATTCGAATCCTGAGTAACAAGCAGATGGATTACCAGAAAGTCCAAATAAATACTTCCCGTGAGCAACAGCAACTGTTGTGACACTACCTGGGCGCATCGCAACTTTATTGAACAACACTTCCGCTTCGAGTGCTCGATAAATATCAGGCAGATAGTCAAAGTCACCGACTGAAACACCACCTGTTGTAATCACCATATCGTGTTTTTCAAGCGCTGACTTCACAACAGACAAGCTACTCTCATAATCATCAATTTGTATACGATAGCGCTCTACTTGTACACCTTCCTTCTGTAACAATGCTGCAATCATTGGTCCATTTGAGTTTCTGATCTTGCCAGGTTCTAAATCATCTTCAACTTCTAGCAATTCGCTTCCCGTTGCAATAATAGCTGCCGTTGGTTTGCGAAAAACAGGGACTTCTGAATAGCCAAATGTTGCTAAAACTGCAACTGCTCCTGCATTGATGCGTTGTCCTTTGTGTAAAACAATATCACCCGTTGCTGTTTCTTCACCTTGAAGTGAGATGTTTTCCAAATGATCGAACGGTTTACGGAGAGTGAATCCATCTTCTGTCTCTACCGTTTGCTCAAGCATGACAACCGCATCTGCTCCTGCAGGGATTTGTGCCCCAGTCATGATGCGTACAGCTTGTCCGGGTTCTAATGTTTTGGCTGAAACAGTCCCTGCACCGATATGGTCAATCACTTGAAAGGCAATGCGATGGTCTTGACTTGCACCTTGTGAATCTTCACTACGGATTGCAAAACCATCATATGGGGACTTATCAAAGCGTGGGATATCATAGGTAGCAACGATATCTTCAGCAAGGATATACCCTTCACAATCATACAAGCTGATACGTTCGGTTGACGTATAAATTTCTTGTTGTAGCACACGATGAATCGCTTCTTTTACTGGAATTGGATGTCTCTTTTCGACTGGCATAACCCATTCACTCCTAACAATTTTTATAATTCATGCTATACTTACCTTGCATATTAAAGGAGGAATAACATGGCTGAATTTACTCATATCAATCAACAAGGGAATGCTAAAATGGTAGACGTTTCTGACAAGTCTATCACCAAGAGAACGGCTATCGCGCGTTCAAGCATTACTGTTAATCATACGATTTATCAACAAATCACAGAAAATACAAATAAAAAAGGCAATGTCCTTAATACCGCACAAATTGCTGGTATCATGGCAGCTAAAAATACTGCATCTATTATCCCGATGTGCCATCCACTGCCTATTTCAGGCGTTGATGTTACATTTGATTGGGACACTTCAGGCGAACAATTTGTCTTATATATCGAAACGACTGTCTCGACAACTGGACGCACTGGTGTTGAAATGGAAGCCTTAACTGCTGCATCTGCCACAGCACTTACAATATACGACATGTGCAAAGCTGTTGATAAAGGGATGATTATCGGCGAAACATATCTTGTCAAAAAGACTGGCGGTAAGTCTGACTTCCAACGTTAGTCAAATAGTTCCTATTAACTTCAAACTGAAACAAAGCTTTTGTCATATCGCTTTGTTTCAGTTTTTTCTACTCAATCCCTAAACGCTTCTTTCACAACCTCTTATATTACTTATTCATTTCATGGATAAGATGGTTTAATTCAGGAAGAATCAATTTGTTTAAACCAAGCTTGACGGCTCCCGTAGAACCTGGCAAGCAGAAAATTAATTTGTTGCCGATCGTACCACCCACAGCACGAGATAATAATGCTCGTGTACCGACATCTTCAACATAACTCAAGTATCGGAACAATTCGCCAAAACCTTCTATTTCTTTCGTCAACATTGGAGAAACTGTTTCGATTGTGACATCACGTGGCGCAATGCCTGTACCGCCTGTTGTTACAATGACTTCAACATCTTCTGCTAGCCATTTATCAAGTTGTGCTTGTATCTCTTCCTTGTCATCTTTAACAATACAGTAATGCTCAGGTTGAACGACTGTGTTAATCGTTTCCAACAATGTTTTAACCAATTGTCCACCTTTATCCGTCTCAACAGTACGTGTATCTGATACGGTTAGTACTGCACAACGTATATCTCTATCTAACTTCACATTTGTATGCATGTGACAACCTCCTTTTTCATGTTAACCAAATAATTGATGAATCAACTTCTTCGCTTGTGTCACTTCTTTCATACCATGTATCAACAGACGCCCATTTTGAAATGCGACAATGCGGTAGCCTTCATACTCAAACTGTAATAAATACCCATTTGAATGATAGGCGATATGACGTGTGGTTAAATACTCCACTAGCTGTTCATACGTTAAACCTTCATGTTGATATTGAACTGTATCACGGCCACACATCGCAGCATATTGTGTTGATGTATGGTTCAAATACGGATACTCAGGATGTTCACCACAAGTCGTGCACCCTTTACGTTGCATACGACCAAAGCCAAATACATGATGTGTACCGTCCCAAATATCACCGTATGTCAACTTAGGCTCTATCGGTGTTTCTGTTAATATTTTCAATGCATCTCTCAATTGTAAGCTTGTCGCCATCGTAACAGCCGGTTGAATGACCCCTACCGTATCACACGTAAGATTCATAGCTGGAATCTGTGGGATTAGACATTGAAAGCACGGGGTTTGTCCTGGAATAAAAGCTGCTTCAACATACGTGCTTCGTACAACACCACCGTATACCCATGGTTTTTGACAAGCAAAAGCAACATCATTAATCATCATACGTGTCTCAAAGTTATCTGTGGCATCCAATACAACATCCACTTGTGGTACTAACTCATTGAGAAAGACACCATCGACATGCTCGATATAAGTGACGACATCGACATCTTCATGAATCGCTTGTAATGCGTTCTGAGCTGCAATCACTTTCGGCATCTGCTGTCGTGCATCTTCTTCTGTAAAGAGTGTTTGACGTTGTAAGTTTGAATACTCAATATAATCGCGATCCACGATATGAAGTTTTCCTATTCCTGCACGTACAAGTCCTTCAGCGAGATGTGTGCCCAATGCGCCCATTCCTATAATCAATGCAGACTTGCGATTAATCTTCTCTTGTCCGTCTTGACCGATGCCATCAAACAGTATTTGTCGTGAATAACGATTATGTGTCATGGTTCTTAACCTTTCTTACTTTAATAGTCTCTTCTAATTATACGTTGTTCCATCTATACTCTCAATCAATTAAAACGCATCAGTAACTATGCGACAATTAGGCATTTCAATACATTCATCCAGTGTTTTCCCTAAGTTTCTCAATATACGTCACACTTCATCCATTTATCATTAAAATCGCTTGAAATCAATGCATCTATTAATAAATGGGAGTGGGACAGAAATGGTGACTAGAAGTTTTGCAGTAGCTGATTGATATGTGACTACGTTTACTTAATAAACTTGTCACACATCTAATCATCTTTGCAGGAGCACTACGACAAAATCATTATAAATGTTTATGATTTTTGTAGTGCTCCCAAAGTTTATAAAAACGTATTTTCACTTCAGACACCTACTGCCATTACACTTATTTCTATATCTTAAAAACGAGGAGCTGAGCACTATGTCCCAGCTCCTTAAATATTTATCCAATTTCAATGATTTCATGTGCCAATTGTTGCGCTTCTTGTTGTGAGTGTGTGACGAAAATAATCGGAATTTGCCACGTTTCAAAAATATACTGCACTAATTTCATACTTTCTTGTTTAGAAACATCATCTAAACTAGAAAACGGCTCATCCAATAACAACAAATTAGGTTTCGTACTTAATGCTCTTGCTAAGGCTGCCCGTTGCTTCTCTCCACCAGAACATCTCAACGGATAAGCATCCAAAATATGTGTAATTTTAAGTGTACCAACAAGCTTCTCAATATGTGTATTAAACTCAGTCATAAAGGTAATGTTTTGTCGAATCGTCATATGAGGAAATAACTGATAATCTTGAAAAAGATAACCGATATGACGATCTCTAATCGGTATATTCAGTGGTTGAGTCGTATCCAAAATGTTTTTTTGATTGATACGTACCCAGCCTTTGTCCGGTGATTGAATCCCAGCAATCATATTGAGACACGTTGTTTTCCCAATACCTGAAACACCTTGTAAAGCATAAATCTTAGGTTTGTCTGTCTTTATTTGAAAAGCAATCACTTTATCGTTGATTCGTTTCTCCAGATAAATATCAAGCATCTATCTCACCTCACGATATCGATCTTTATTGAGCACGTTCATCGTTCCCATAACTGATACCGCAAAGGCAACAAGTATCAATACCCATAGCCATGCTTGATTCTCTCTTCCCTGTTGAACAAGAAAATAGATTTCTAGAGGTAACGTATTCGTTTTACCGGGAATGTACCCTGCAATCATCAGTGTTGCACCAAATTCACCAATAGCACGGGCAAATGCCATCATCGTTCCAGATATCAGTGCACGTTTGGATAGTGGCAAGATAAGTCGATAAAATATTTTACGCTCTGTTGCCCCCATTGTACGTGCAGTATTCAACATTTTATCATCAATACTCCGAAAGCCTTGTACTGCATGTTGATACATCAATGGAAAGCTTACAATGACTGATGCAATCACGGCACCTGTCAATGTAAACACAACTTTAATACCTACAATATCCGTCAAAAAGTGCCCAATCGGTCCATTTACCGAGAATAAAATGAGCAGTAAGAAACCCATAACGGTTGGTGGTAACACTATTGGTAACAGTACGAGACTCTCACAAAACTTAATGAGACGTCCTTGTTTGTTATATAAAAATTTTGCGAGTAATGTGGCAAATATAACAACAATAATGGTACTAATCATTGCCACACGTAAAGAGATCCAAAACGGTGTAAGTTCCGACATATATGTGTCACCTAGACTTCAAAATGATATTTTTTTAAAATTTGTTTAGCTTCATCCGACTGCATAAACTCCAGCCATTCTTTCGCAGCCTTATTGTCTGTCACAAGACCCATTCGATACGTAATTGGTTTGTCCAGTTCAGCTTCAAATACTTTTTCAACACCTTGTTGCGGTTGATCGCCAACAAATAAATCTGTTTCATAAACAAATCCAAGTTGTGCATTCCCCTTGTCCACATAGTTCAGTACTTCACGTACATCTTTCGCATACACAATGTGTGATTGTACTGTATCCCATAAGTGTTGGCGCTCCAAATACTTCTTCGCATACTTACCCGCCGGTACAGATTCCACTTCACCAATTGCCAACTTATCTGAATCCTTTAGACTATCTAATCCTGTAAGTTCGCTATCTTTTGACTTAATCAACACTAGCTTATTATGCGCATAGTCATAAATATCTGTTACTTTCCCTTGTTTTTTCAAGGCATCCACGTCTTTTGTGTTCGCAGACATCAGCACATCAGCTGGCGCCCCTTTTTCAATCTGTTGTCTCAATGCACCAGAGCCACCATAATTAAATTCTAGATTAACGTCTTGATGCTTCTTGTGAAAGGCTGTCTCTAATTCTTTTGTTACGTCAGTAAGGCTTGCCGCTGCTGAAATAGTGATTTGTTCCTTTTCATTCTTACCATTAGACTGTGATGTACCACATGCTGCCAACAGTAATACGAGCGACATACACAACACCCATAAAAATTTTGACTTCATCATTTAACACCCCTTTTAAAAGCAATGTTCTCTTTTTTATCATTTTATCAAATGCTCCATTAAAAAGGCTATTTTTTATCGCATAATATTTCTTAAAGGCTTTCAAAATGATAGAAAAACACTTAAACTAATAGTAATAGACACGGTTAATCCAACAGAGATAAGGGGGCTTATACATGGATCACGACATTCGCTATAATCAAACAATGATTCGCTATCAAGATGGTGAATTGATTGAAACAACAGACGATTATGTAACAGAGTTCCCGTTGACAGTTATCGTGAATGGCCACGAATTTGCGACAATTATTTGTAGCCCAAATAATTTGGAAGAACTTGTATTAGGCTTTTTAGCCTCAGAAGGTGTCATCTTTAAACGAGAAGATTTGCTACAACTTGAATTAGATGATCAGCGTGGTTATGCACATGTAAAAGTTACGACTGATATTGAACAAGCAAACTACCTTTCGACAAAACGTATGGTTGCTTCCTGTTGTGGTAAAAGCAGAGAATTTTACTTTCAAAATGATGCTGCCATTGCTAAAACTTCTATGTCCACTATCAAATTGGCACCATCGCAAATACTTCATATGATGTCACAACTACAAGCACATAGTACAACATTTATCGCAACTGGCGGACTACATAATGCGGCGATTAGCGACGGACATTCGTTTTATGTTCATCGCCAAGACATCGGACGACATAATGCGCTTGATAAGCTTTACGGCTACTGTATTAAACGACATATCTCTGTACGCAACAAAATATTAATCTTTAGCGGGCGTATCTCATCTGAAATATTAATTAAAGCCGCAAAGATTGGTGTTGGTATGATCATTTCTAAGTCAGCACCGACGACACTTGCAGTACAACTTGCACAAGACTTGAACATTACAGCTATCGGTTTCGTAAGAGAAGGTCACTTTAACATATATAGTCATCCAGAACGTGTAGTGGGTGCACCGAAACTACTCAATACATCACAGCAATGTACCTAATAGAAATGCCACTGTTTCACAATGATGTGCACAGTGGCTTTCTTAATGCTTCTATTTTTATTCTTTAAGTGCTGAATATTGAAAGCCCATATATGTATATCCTTGTTTTATATACATATCTTTAGCTGTATCTTCTGCATCAGCTACGAGTATCACCGGCTTTTCTCCTGCTAAATCACCAACTGCTGCTTGCATACGCGAGCCAATGCCACGTCGTTGATACTCTGTTAATACCGCAAAACCATCAATCTCCACAAAATGTTCGCTCGAGATCACATTCACAATACCAACAGGCTCAGAATCATTATAAGCAACGTAATACCAAACTTCATGAGATGCGTCCAATAGCATTTCTTTCATATAGTTTTTGCTTTCTATTATATAAGCTTCTCCATATTCAATACTTGAAGGGGTGAAAACAGTAAAATAATCTTCTATGTTCTCTCCAGTCACTCGTTCTAATCGAATAGGCTGTTGTGTCAATTGTCTTAACTGCTCAGATTCAATCATATACAATTCGATACAACCGAGTGAAAAACCTTCTCCCCGCAAGTATTGAAGCATATCAACAGATGGTTTCATATCTTGTGGAAAGACGAAGTTTAGATGTGATGAACCTTGTGCTTTATGTACTTTCTCCTGCTGAATCATGTCATTTTTGAACGTCAATAAGTCAGGCATTTTTTTATAACACCACTTGTTTGCGTCAAATTTAAGCGGTCTCTCGGGCGTTTGATAATATGCTACTCTATCATCTTCTCCAACTAATGAACCGTCCGTATATATATGTGCCATAGTAACATTCATCTGATCACCTGCTTTTTCTATATTTATGCAGACAGTTGTTTCATAATACGTGCTGTCACTGGGTTATGATACAAAGCAACTGCAATTAGACTCGCAATGATCGCTTTGATTAAGTCTCCAGGAATAAATGTCAATGACAGTAACAATGCTTTATCAATTGGCATATGGATAATAAGCGCCATCACAATGCCACCTACTGCATCTAGTAAAACCACACCATATATCACAATGATAGCAAGTGTGCGTCCAAAGTTAAGTTTATCATAGTGACGATCACGTGCCCATCCGATCAAAAACGCAGAGATGATATACATACCAAGGTATCCAGCTGATGGTCCTAAAAATACACCGAAACCACCTCGTCCACCTGATAGTAAAGGAGCTCCTGCCATAACGAGTAATAAAAAGACAATAACACTTAACACCCCATATTTACGACCTAATATGATACCCGCCAAAAAGATACCTACGTTTTGTAATACAATGGGTACGGGTAAGAATGGCAACGGAATCGCTGGCACTAAACCCATTACGGCGATAATAGCTGTCATGAGCGCAGCATAGACTAAATGTTTTGTATTCAATAACTGTTCCTCCTGTATATAAGAAAAATCAGAATCCGTTTCTCTTTTTTGATTCTACGCTGTATTATATCACCCTTGTAAACCTCTAGTCTATAAAAGTTTACAATTTCGAAACTGCGCCAATCAGTGCTGCATTATTTTGCAATCGTGCCACACTAATTTCAGCATGACCATAGCCTTTTGGGAGATATTTTTCTACTTGTGGCACAATCAGTTGTAATAATCTGTCACCCTGTGCAGAAATCCCCCCACCGATAACGATCTCTTGTGGATCATACATTATTTGAATTTCTGCAATTCCACGTGCCACTTCTTCTGCCCATTCTTGTAATTCAAGATGTGCACACGTATCACCCCTATATGCTCTCTCAAACCACTCAGGAATTGGTAGATATGGATATCCCTTATCAGACAATTGTCGTTTCAATCCGTTTGTTGAAGCCCGTTGCTCATAGTTCGTACCCGTTTCAGGATCATAAAGTAAGTTACCAATTTGATTCGGTCGATGACGTGCACCTGTCATCAACCCAAATGCTTTATGATAGTAACTTCCACCAATGCCAGTTCCTAACGTTAAACAGAAAATACTTTCAACATCTTCTGTATGTACTGTGAGTTCACCAAGTAGCGCCGCATCTACATCATTAAAAACATGTAGTTCTTGTACGTATGGTGCCAGATGTTCTGAAAAGTCCGTACCGGTATAATCTATAATATTAGGATTTGCATACGCAATTTTACGTTGTTCTCGATTCACAGCACCCGCTGTTGAAATACCGACACGAATATCAGTCAAATGGTGTTGTTCTTTAAAGGCGCATAATTGTCTTTTAACTTCTTTCACAATCGCATCATCATAATTGACTGGTGTCCGTACTTTTTGATAATGAGAGAGCCCCCCATCTTGTGCGACTATTGCCGACTTAATATATGTTCCACCGATATCAAATGCGATGTTCGTCATAGTATTCTGCCCCTTTCATCAAGTGATCTGTTAGTAATACTTTAGCTTTATCGTAGTTTTGGCTCTTCAATGCTTCATATATTTGTTGATGTTCCTGCATACTATTTAAGTTTTGTGCTTCTGATGTTTCAATCGGTGTTCGATAAAAATAAGCATGTACAACAGCACTCATCTGCTTAAACAACTCTGAATCCACAGCCATCAATAGCTGCGCATGAAATGCACGATCAGTTTCACTGTCAAACTTCGACACATCATCAACAAGAGTTTGTTCCATTCCTTCCAGTGATGCCCGTTCTCTTTCAATAACATCTATGGCAGCCAGTTCAAACGTCAAACGTAACATCATCAAGTCTTTCAGGTTCCCTTGAGACACTTGAAAGCTAAACAGGAAGCCTTCAATAAGCGGACGTATATCTTGTTCTTTAACCAATGTACCACGACCTTGTACACTTTCTGTCACACCTGTATTTTCAAGATAACTCAGCGCCTCCCTAATCACTGAACGACTCACTTGATAATCTTCAGCTAATTGACGTTCTGTCGGCAACTTATCACCTACTTGTAATTGTTCTTTAATAATATGATCCTTTATTTTTTCAACAACCATTTGTTTTAAACTTTGACGTGCCGTCACCTTATCGATAGATTCCACTTTACACATTCCTTTTCCAATCATGTTTATCTTGATGTTTCATTGCCATAGTTAATTTTGCGATTTCCATCTACTGTATTTGACTTTAACTTTTAATACAACGATATCATGACTCATCTAGTTACACACATCATCGTACCAATTGTTTCGGTTTTTGAGAATAGATTTTGTGCGACTCAATTCTAACCGTACTTTTCACAACCTCGTGGTGTCAGTGTTCATAAAGCAGAATTCTCCGTAGAACGTCGCAATTCCACAAAATAAAAAAGCTATTTCGAGAATTGCTTGGGTTCTACTCGAATTCTAAACGCTTTACTCACAACCTCGTGGTGTCAGTGTTCAAAGTACAGAATTTGCGACAGAACTTCACGGCTCTACAAAATCAAAAAGCTATTTTGAGAATTGCTTGGGTTCTGCTCAACCCCTAAGCGCTTCTCTCACAACCTCGTTAGGATATTTTTTTATGTTTTATATTGACCAAATCTTTGATAACGCTTACAATTAAATTATAAATTGGTCAGACCAATATGACAAATAAAAATTTTGGAGGGCTTTTTGTGAATAATGAATTAAAAGGTTTATATGCTGCGCTTCTCGTACCATTTGATGAATCTGGTCAAGTGAAAGAAGCTGGACTCCGCCAAATTGTTAGAAACGCGATTGATGCTCAAAAATTAGATGGTCTATATGTCAACGGAAGTTCAGGAGAGAATTTCTTAATGAATACTGAACAGAAAAAAGAAGTTTTCCGCATTGCTAAAGATGAAGCAAAAGATGCGATTCATCTGATTGCACAAGTTGGTTCTTTAGACTTAAATGAAGCAATTGAACTTGGACAGTACGCAACAGAGTTAGGCTACGATGCACTATCAGCGGTTACACCGTTCTATTATCCATTTACATTTGAAGAAATTCGTGATTACTACTTCAAAATTATCGAAGCAACAAAAAACAATATGATTATTTATTCTATTCCAGGTCTTACTGGTGTGAATATTTCAATTCAACAATTTGAATCATTATTCGAAAATGAATACATTATCGGTGTAAAATACACAGCACCTGACTTCTACTTGTTAGAACGTTTACGTAAAGCGTTCCCTGATAAACTCATCTTCTCAGGATTTGATGAAATGCTTGTACAAGCAGCAATTTCTGGCGTTGATGGGGCGATTGGTTCAACTTATAACATCAATGGTGTTCGTGCTCGTGAAACATTTGAAGCTGCTCAAAATGGTGATGTCGCACGTGCTTATGAATTACAACATGAAACGAATGATATTATCGAATCAGTCATTGCAATGGGACTTTATCCAACACTCAAAGCATTCTTAACTGAAAAAGGTATCGATACAGGACTGCCAAAAGCACCATTCCATCCATTCAATGAAGCACATCGTCCGGTTCTTAAAGATTTGATTACGAAATACAACTTATAATTAGATGGATGATAAATCATTTTCATTGGTTATTCGGAAAGAGATAGCAAATAAGATGCCACATCAATATTTCACGATATTGGCACCCTATCTCTTTCCTTTTTATCACTAATACATGATAACGCTTACAAATGTTCGGCTTATAAATTTGTAACTTCTAAAAGGGGTTTTTACTTTGGAAACAATTGGTTTTGGTTTTTGGAACTGGGTTGCACTCGTTCTCTATTTACTACTCATGCTATGCATCGGAGCGTTCTTTACAAAACGTGCAGGTAAAGATACAGACAGCTTCTTTACCGCTAGTGGTCGATTGCCAGCCTGGGTGGTTGGTTTCTCAATTTATGCTACAACTTTAAGCGCCATCACTTTTATGTCGACGCCAGAAAAATCATTTTTAACAGACTGGTCGTACATTGCGGGTAACGTAGCCATTGTCGCTATTATTCCTTTACTCATTTATTTCTATATTCCATTTTTCAAAAAATTACGTGTTACGTCAGCATATGAATATTTAGAAGCGCGTTTTAATCCTGCAGTTCGTGTTATCGGATCATTACTTTTCGTCTTCTTCCATTTAGGACGAATTGCTATTGTTATTTACTTACCAACACTTGCGATTACTTCCGTGTCTGATATTAATCCATATGTTGTTGCAAGTCTCGTGGGTCTTTTATGTATCATTTATACATTCCTTGGTGGTTTTGAAGGCGTTGTATGGAGTGACTTTATTCAAGGTGTCATCTTACTAGGTGGTGCACTGGTTATTATCATCATGGGGATTGCACATATTGACGGTGGGTTTTCATCTGTCGTAAGTGATGCCGTTGAAAATAAAAAATTATTAAGCATTGATAACTGGAAATTGAATGCGACAGCTGCAGCCATTCCAATCATCTTTTTAGGAAGTGTCTTTAACAACTTACAGCAATACACTGCGAGTCAAGATGTAGTACAACGTTACCAAGCATCTGAATCACTGAAGGAAACGTCTCAGTCAATCTGGACGAACGGTCTTTTAGCCATTATCTCTGCGCCTCTTTTCTACGGTATGGGAACTGTACTATATGTATTCTATGCACAACATCAAACATTACCAGAAGGCTTTAATACATCATCAATCGTGCCGTATTTCATCTTAACTGAAATGCCACCATTCGTTGCTGGTTTATTAATTGCCGCTATTTTCGCAGCCGCGCAATCAACGATTTCTTCAAGTTTGAACTCAATCGCTGCTTGTCTGTCTGTCGATATTAAACAACGTTTCTTCGGAAAGAAAAGCGAAAAAGCAGAAGTACGCTTCGCACGTTTTGCAACAGTTGCAGTCGGTCTGGTTGGTATGCTGATTTCGCTCTATTTAATCGCTGCCGACTCAAATGATATCTGGGACTTATTCCTATTAATCACAGGGCTCTTTGGTGTACCAATTGCGGGTATCTTTGCAGTAGGTATCTTTACAAAACGTACACACGGTGTAGGTGTTATTGTAGGTATCATCGTAGCAGTTATTGCAAGCTACTTCTTACAAGGTATTGGTGGTGCAGGTTCTCCATTCTACGTATCTATCCTTGCCTTTGCAATCGCCTTTATCGTTGCATATGTTGCGAGTCTTATCATCCCACAACCAAAGAAAGATATTGCGGGACTTACTATTTTCGACAAACACGGAGAAGTGACTTATCAATCAAAACAACATTAAATCTAAATACAAAAAAGGGAGTGGGACAGAAATCTTTTTTACTAAAAAAGATTTCATCGTCCCACCCCGGCAAGGGTGACTAGAAGTTTTGCAGTAGCTGATTGATATGTGACTACGTTTACTTAATAAACTTGTCACACATCTAATCATCTTTGCAGGGGCACTACGACAAAATCATTATAAATGTTTATGATTTTTGTAATGCTCCCAAAGTTTGAAATACGCATTTTCACTTCAGACACCTATTGCCATTACACTTATTTCTACATCTTAAAAACAGGAGCTGAGCACTATGTCTCAGTTCCTGTTTTTCTGTTACTTATTCATTAATTGTTCTTTCAAGCCTTTACGCATAATGTCTAAAGTATACGGATCATTGTACCAGTATACATTAGAATCTACTTTGATCACACGATCATTTTTAACAGCTGGTAAGTTTTTCCACATATCTGTTTGTTGGAATTCTGGTTCAGCAGATCCTTTTGCTTGTGCACTCACCACAACATCTCCAGCATATTTCGCAACTTCTTCTTTAGAAATCTCTGTCCAACCATCTTTTTTAGTCGCTTTTTCTAATTCTGTTGGCATATTCAAACCAAATGCTTGATAGACAACTTCACTTCCACGCCCCCAGTTTTTACCGTATGCGTAGATTTTTTTATCAAAATCTTCAAAGATTGAAACTGTTGTATCTTCACCAAGATGTTTTCTAATTTCTTTACCATCTTTTGTCGTTTGTTTCTCCCAATCAGCTTTCCATTCTTTGACTTGATCTTCTTTGCCGACTATTTTACCAAGTAATTCTTGTTGTTCTAAGTAGTTGTATTGAACGTAGTCGATTGCAAGTGTTGGTGCAATCTTTTCTAATTTTTTAACATTCTTGTCTGTATTGTACGTTAAAATTAAGTCTGGTTTCAAAGTCGCTACTTTTTCGACATCTTCAGCACCTAACTTTTCAACATTTTTAAACTGTTTTGCTAATACAGGACTTTGATCAACACTTTCAACAACACCTGCAATATTAGCATCTAAATATTTAAGTCCACCCGCATATGTTGGTGATAATATCACAATGCGTTTTGGATCTTTTGGAATGTCTACTTTTTGTGAACCGTCTGCTGTTTTTAATTCAAGCGATTGCATCTCAGCCTTAGACTCTTTGCTATTATTACTTTGACCACATGCTGCAAGAACAAAAACAACTGCTAATAAAGAAAATAGTAATCTTTTCATCAGTACATCTCCCATAATTTAATTGATAATGATTATCATTGTTATTATATGTTGTTTTATTATTTAAAGCAATCAATTTTTCAAAAAAATAACAGATAGTTAAAATAGTACGAGACTTTTTAACTATCTGCTTCTATAATGAACGGTCTTTCAATCAAAAATGCTTGTGTTACCGACTATCATGACTTTCAGGCAGTGTTCTCACCCATGTAAACAACGCAATCGTTTGTATCGCTAACATGATCACTAAACCGATGCGTACCCAGAAGATATCCACCATCCACATAGAAAAACCTACAACAAGATACACACTCAATAGTAACTGTATCTTTTTTCGCATAGTGTAGCCTCTATATTTGCGGAAGTCTTCCACATACGCTTGATAAAGATGTGTTTTCACTAGCCAATCATGTAGACGATCCGAACTTTTCGCAAAACATATAACAGCGACTAACAAAAAAGGTGTTGTCGGCAATAGAGGTAATACGGCTCCAGCAAATCCAAGTAGGGTGAAAATAACGCCAACCGGTAATAACAATAACCGCATAAAATATTCTCCTTTAATAGAATATCTCTATTATATAGCTCGTAAAAGCAACTTTCAATCTCTGTCAATGATATGCATACATTGTTCATATACAGATCATATCAACATACTACCTATTTTATAGTATCAAAATGACATCATTTACAAATGCTCACGACGCTCTTCTAAGACACCATGTGAAATATTCGTATATGTCATATCCTCCATCGGTGGGTTATGCAATCCTGCACGCATATCACGATAATAACGTTGTAAAGGTCTGTCCATTTCTAAGCTTTTTGCGCCAACAATACGCATTGCTAAGTCTACAACATCTAGACCTTCATTCATCACGATAATTTTAATTGCAGCTGTTTCAGCAGAGATATCATCTACATCACCTAGAGTTTGGTAAGCGCGTGCTGTACTCCATAGCATGTGGCGTGCTGTTAATAACTTCGTTTCCATTTTTCCTAAGTTTTGTTGTACGACTGGAAGGTCACTAATCGTTCCTTCAATACTGTTAGGACTGTGCGTTAAACTAAAGTCAATGGCATAGTCACGTGCTGCTTGTGCAATACCTAAATATGTACTTGGAATATGTAGCATCCAGCCATTTTGAAACTTCGGTTCTTCTCCTTTGATTTCTACTAAATATTTCTCATGTACTTTTACGTCATTCATTACCAAGTCATGGCTTTCTGTTGCTCTCATACCAACAACGTTCCAGTTATCTGCCACTTCTAATCCTTCTGCTTCTTTTGGAATATAGAAGAATCCTACTTTTTCTTTATGTGGAATATACGCTGCAACAATAACATGCGTTAAACCACGACTCATTGACGTAAATGTTTTAACACCATTAAGCGTATACGTATCTCCTTCTAATGTCGCATGTGTGCTCGGTCTACCACCACGTGTTGGGCTACCCGTTTCTGCTTCACTAACAGCACGGTTAATCAATGCACCCGCTTTTACCGCTTCTGCAAACTCATCTAACACATCTTTGTTCCATAATTGTCTTTCAAAAAGTTCTCCAACGAGTCCAACATGCCATCCGATAGACAATGCTGTCGCACCATCGATTGATCCTAATACAGACTGTAAAACGACCATGTCTTCAATTGTTGCGCCAGCACCTCCATATTCTTTTGGCAATGTGAGTTGTGTATATCCTGAATCGACAAGCCATTGAATGTTTTCATACGGAAAGCGGCTTTGTTCATCATTTGATTGTGCATATGACTGAAATTCCTCACGTTGTTGCTCTAACTTCTGAATCCATTCACGTTGTATCTCTGTTTGAACTAAAACTGATCTCATAATTGCATTCACAACCTTCTTATTCTTAGTTATTTACTCAACATTATAATATATTTTACTCGGAATTCCTATACTTCTACAAAATGCTACACGATTGTCACAAATGCACAATAAAAAAGCTGCGGCAAATACATCCACAGAAGTTAAGATTAAAGTGTTTAGAATTTGATCAGAACTCCCATGATTTTGGTTCGCTTCTTTATCAGATTCTCAAAACACAAAGTTATTATGTCTCAACTGCTGTTTATTCACACACAGCTTATACTCATTTTTTCAACGATTATTCACATATATAATTGTTTCATTAAAACAGTTTTTCGATCTTTTCGAACAATAAATCCATTTTTCGATATTGTGCTTTATTGACTTCAACAATAACGGTACGCTCATCTTGTTCATTTCTTTTTTTCGATAAGAAACCTAGTTCTTTTAACTTCTGTAACGCCTTCGTAATGTAATACGGTTTGAATTCAGATGCACGTATTATGTCTTTGACGTTGTATGATTCCTTGCGATTGTCATGAATAAATGTCAAAATAAACAGTTCTTCATACGTTAGATTGAATTGACGTTTAATCGTTGATTGCAAATACTTCGACGTGTAACTAATGACCATAAGATCTTTCATATCTTTCACTGCATACTTTTCCATATTGGTCCCCCCTAATATACCTCTAAGTTAATGATAGATATATTAAATCAAACTACAAACTATATAAACGATTAAGTTTAAATCTTTTGTAACTATATTTTAAATTTTATTCACTTCGTTAGCAATATTTTCTCATTTAGCTTTTCAGTTGTTTTCATCTTAAATTTCACTTCACTTTTATTACATTTAGCGTTATAATTTTCTTTTTTACACTTTATCATTTTAACTATAAATGTCCTTGCGACAAATACAAAGAGGTCAGCCCATTATCGGACTGACCTCTTTGTTGTTTTCTTATTTTTTGGAAAGAAATGTATCTGCTAAACTCATTCCAGCAAGTTTAGCAACGTCAATTGCATGTTGTGCGCCTTCTTTACCGTGTCCTGCTTGTAAGTGTTTAGCAATCGCAACACCCATTACACCTAAAGTAATTATTGAACCTGCTTGTGATAGACGTTTACTGAATAGGCTAAGACCTAATAAACCAGCGGCAGCCGCTTCTGCTGCACCTACTACTTTTACTAATTCAGGTTGTAAGTTAAATTGTTCAAAGGCTTGTTTCATTCCCTCATCACCTTTTAACTTCGGTTGTGCTGCATCGAACATTTCTTTTGCTACTTTTAAGTTTGTTGCATATCTTGTAATCATTCTGTATCTCTCCTTATTTATCTGCAAAATATTCATCAACAATCGATTTGACTTTTTCACCTAATAGACGTATTGAATTCATCGTACGTTCATGTGGCATTGATCCGATTGGCAAATGTAACATAAAACGTGTAATACCTAATGCTTCTACTGTATCGATAATTTTCTGAGCAACTGTCTCCGGGCTTCCTACATATAGCGCACCGTCCGGCCCAACTTCTCGTAAATAATGTTCCATTGTAAATAATGGCCATCCACGTTCTTTCGCTAGTACGTTATGATGTTGCTCTGTTGGTCGATAAAACTCACGCTGTGCTTGCTCATCCGTTTCAGCAATATAGCCCCATGAATGCGTCGCTACTTGTAATTGATTACCATCGTATCCTTCAGACTCAGCAGCTGCACGATACATTGCAACATTTCTCGCAAAACGTCTCGGATTTCCACCGATAATCGCATAAGTAATCGGAAGGCCTAAGCGCCCTGCTTTCAGCGAAGATTCTGGCGTACCACCTGTCGCTAACCAAATCGGCAGCGTTTGTTGTTCGGCTCTTGGATAAATACCGAGACCGTCAATACTCGGTCTCAATTGCCCTTCCCAATGTACGACAGCATGCTGATTAATCGTCATCAGCAAGTCTAACTTTTCATCAAAGAGTTGTTGATAATCATTCAAATCATAACCAAAAAGTGGAAATGATTCAATAAACGAGCCTCGACCTGCCATAATTTCTGCACGTCCATTTGACAGTGCATCAAGTGTCGCAAACTGCTGATATACACGGACTGGATCATTTGATGACAAAACGGTTACTGCTGATGATAATTTGATATGCTTTGTTACCGTTGCTGCAGCAGCCAATACTGTCCCCGGATCAGATACTGCATAATCAGGACGATGATGCTCTCCTAAACCATAGACATCTAGCCCGACTTGATCTGCTAACTTAATCTCTTCAACGATATGACGAATACGTTCACCATTAGATAAGGCTGGCATATGCTCATCTTCTGTATAAATATCTTGGTTATCTCCAAATGATGTTAAGCCGATTTCTACTCTTGTCATGTGTGTATCCCTCACTTTCGGTATATTTTTTATACTTGAATTATATTCCCAAATGATGCCCTTGTCAACACGAGTATAAGCATATACTAAAAAGGTGTGGAATCCTTTCTATTACAAGCTTCTCACACCTTCAAACATCATACTTATTCATCTGTTCTTGCACATAATCAATAATTTCATCTACTTGAATACTTTGAATATGTCTCATCGTTACTTTATCAACTTCAAATACTATCCATAACATATTATCTTCCAATAAGATACTCCTTTAAATTCATGTTGACCATTCACGGTATATTCAATTTCCCCCAATTAAGATCAAGATTTGTATTTTTTGTTCGTTTTCAAACTTATTAATATTCACACGCTTGACCTTTGTTTCAAAATGATGTCTTTTTGCTTTGTTAAATTATCGATGAATGATCACGAATCAAAACTTCGAAAATTATTTATAGATTACACTATCGTTACTGACCGGTTTAATCGATTATTTATTAACAATTTAATATCGTTTGATATTGCACAATATAAAAGAATCTATCTAATTTTTTTGATAATAATAACATTCAAATAAAATATACTCTTACATCATATTTGTGCTATTATCTATATTGATTATATGACTCAGGAGATTATATGATGAAAAAAGTAAATAAACCATTGTATTTTTACTTATTAATGTTCTTTTCTACGACGTTTATTGGTGCCATTTTACTATATTTACCATTCACTGGTGAGAAACCAATAAGCTTTATTGATGCGTTATTCGTTGCGTCTAGCGCTTTTACAGTTACTGGCTTATCTCCGGTTGATATCGGTGCACAATTTAATGTTTTAGGCGAATTCATTATACTTTTATTAATTCAAGTTGGTGGCTTAGGAATTGTAACAGTAACAATACTTACCTTAGTGTTTTTAAACAAAAAAATATCATTACAGAATCGATTTTTGATAATGGTTACATGGAATATTGACGAAGTTGGAGGCGTAATTAAATTAATAAAACATTTAACTATATATAGCTTAGTAACTGAATTAATAGGAACGTTATGTTTAACATTATCATTTATACCTCGATTTGGATTTGAAAAAGGATTATTTTTAAGTGTATTTACCTCTGTGTCAGCTTTTAATAATGCTGGATTCGCATTATTTAAGAATAATTTAATGGGCTTCACAAGCGATCCAGTAGTCATAATAATTATCCCTATTCTTATTATTATGGGTGGATTGGGTCATTTAGTAATTGTTGATTTGATTTATTGCAAAACATTAAATAAATTAACTTTACATTCAAAACTGGTTTTAACAACGTCTATTATCTTAATAGCTTTTGGAAGTGTAGCATTCTTTTTGTTAGAACAACAGAATACTATGTCTCACATGGGATTAATAGAAAAGATTGGAAATGCGATATTCCAATCTGTTACTACTAGAACAGCTGGATTTAACAGTGTCGATATAGGCAATATCTCAACACCGACATCGTTATTATTTATGATGCTTATGTTTATAGGTGGTGCTCCGCTAAGTACAGCTGGGGGTATAAAAGTGACAACATTTGCACTAGTTTTTATGTTTGTTTTAAATACTATACGAAAAGAAAACACTACTACTTTATTCAATAGAGAAGTATCTGATAAATATATTAAACTGGCTGTTGCTACTACATTTATTTCGCTTGCCTTTATAGTCTCCATAACTTTTATATTGGCTATAATAAATCCAACTATCCCTTTTATAAAAATTTCATTTGAAGTTGTTTCAGCTTTTGGTACTGTTGGATTAACAATGGATTTCACTTCTGAATATCAAGGTATCACTAAGCTGATTATCATAATTGTCATGCTTTTTGGGAAAGTTGGTCTATTAACTATACTAAGAGCATTAATACCACCAAAGACATCTAAGAATTTCCATTACACTAAAGGACATATTCACATTTAATCAATTTAACTTAACATAACACGTAGTCATCACTACATTCATTTAAGTGAGTGGGACGACGAAAGGTGAACATCCGCTAAAAAAGGTGTGAGAATCCTTCTATTACAAGCTTCTCACACCTTCATATATTATACGTTATGATATTTATTTATCTGTTCTTGCACATAACCAATAAATTCATCTACTTGGCTACTTTGTATATGTCTCATCGCAACTTGCCCCACTTCAAATCCCATCCATAATGTTTCATCTTCTAAAGACACGCTTGAAATTTGATTGTATGGAATGTTGCGATAATAAAATTGACCGTTCATATCAACATTCATAATTAAGCGTTCGTTTGTCGCAATATACGCCCCTTCAAATTCACGCTGACCATCAACAACATATTCAATTTTCCCCAATACAGAAGGTCCTGCTTTTTCAGTTGGAAATAAATCTTCTGGATTCACTTTATCTAAAATCATTATCTTTCTCCTTTGTTTATTACAGTTCCTTACATATATGATTAATATGAGATTAAGCCGATATTTTCACGTCCCAAGTAATCAATCGTTAAACCTTCATTGTATAAATCACGATCTAAAATAGTCGAAGCAATCGTAATAATCGCATCAATATTCGGTGTCGGCACACCAATCTCACGTCCTAAACTTGACCATAGAACAAGACCATATGCGATATCTTCTGTAAGATAGCGATTGTTCACCTTATGTGGCCCTGGTATTTGAGAAAATACTGGACTGTGGTTAAAGATTTTATTTAATGGCTCGTCTTCCATCTCTCTTTCTAAATAACCACGTTCAATACGTGCCTCTTTCGCCGTCTCGAGTTCAAAACCAAGCTTACGTCCTAACGACAAGCGCTCAAGTTCTACCGCATGTAATAAACGCACCGTATGTTTCGTAATCCCTTCTTTGTATAACGCAAAGTGATCGCTATAATCAATACGGCCAACATTCAGTAGCACCGGCCCTGGATGAACTTCTGGATTACCATTCTCAAGGTTCGTACGCCATAGACTTTCTTCTTTCACGATATATGGATAAATGCGTTCAACTTTGTTAAATGCATCAATGAGATCTTTCTCTTCAAATGTTGAAAAATAAACTTTGCGTACTTTTAATGATAAATCAACTCTAGCTTCTTCAAAGTCAACACGTGTTCCATATGTGAGTGTATTCGCTTCTGCAAGGACTGGACGTGCATCAATTTTATATTCATTCAGTACTTTAATAAAACGTGCAGACCCCATTGCTGCCGCCATATTAAAGAAGACAATTTGATTTTCTGTTACATGATGTGCCATCAATTCTGCATAGTACTCAATATGTGAAGATGGGATGACAACCATGACAATTTCTGCATCTTCTAAAACATACGCCATATTATCGCTAACTGCCGTAAATTCCACAAAACTTTCTTTACCTTCGTTATTGTAATGAAATCCCCCTTGTGCTAACGCTTTATCAAACTTATCGATAGATTGATTTCGACAATATAACTTCACATCGTGTCCTTGATCCACCATATCAATCGCTGCTGTTACAGCGCCATTCCCTGATCCTACAACCGCTATTTTCATATATACCCTTCTTTCTCTATCTCATTTTCTAATGACACAAACATCTATTGTGTTCAACAGAATGTTACCAAAATGTACTCGGAAATGAAATTGTTTTTTATCATTCAATCTATGTTTACCCTATATCATCACAATTCATGTACTTCATTGTGATTCTTTATCATTTTCATGTAGAATATAAGTAAAGATTATAATACAAAGGGGGACAATTTATGGAAACATATGAAACACACCAACAAAATCACTATCCGTTAGAACCATCTGACGATGAAAAGTTAATGGCTTTTTTGATATATGCAACTTCTTTTTTTACAACAATTATAGGTCCTTTAGTTATTTGGTTACTTAAACGTGATGATTCAAAGTTTGTTGATACAACAGGTAAAAACTATTTAAACTTCATTCTTTCTTATACAATATGGGGCATAGCAGGAACAGTGTTACTATTGATACTTGTTGGTTTTATTATTTTACCAATACTCGCTATTCTTGCTTTTGTATTTCAAATTGTTGCATTAATTAAAGCATATCAAGGCGAAGACTATTTACCACCACTTTCTATCCGATTCTTCAAATAATAGAACACACTCATACAATAATAGCTGGTATATTGCCATGTTATTATTGTATTTTTTTATGAGAGACCACAAGATCTCGAACACGCTTTGCCAGTTTCCCAGAGAAATCCCCCTATGTAACTCCCACACCTTGTATTCTCACCTATGGTTTTCTATACTTAAGGAGAAAGGTGGGATTATACGATGAAAAAAGTATTTGTTGCAGGACCTATTCCAGATGCTGGATTAGAATTATTGCAAGAACATTTTGAAGTGGAAGTTTATAAAGGTCAAGGTATCATTGATAAAGACACATTGAAAAAAGGGGTAGCTGATGCATTCGGCCTTGTAAGTTTACTA
Organism: Staphylococcus sp. IVB6214; assembly: GCF_025558585.1. Classification (NCBI taxonomy): domain Bacteria; kingdom Bacillati; phylum Bacillota; class Bacilli; order Caryophanales; family Staphylococcaceae; genus Staphylococcus; species Staphylococcus sp. IVB6214. The sequence continues at coordinate 1,829,445 of NZ_CP094723.1, forward strand.
TCCACAGAAGTAGATCAAGAAGTGATTGAAAGTGCAAAAAATCTTGAATTCATTGCCAACTATGGTGCTGGCTTTAACAACGTCGATGTTGACTACGCAAGAAAACAAGGTATTTCAGTATCAAACACACCAAAAGCTTCTACTAATGCAACAGCTGAACTAACAATGGGTATCTTATTAGCTGTCGCACGTCGTATCCCTGAAGGGGACCAACTCATGCGTCATGAAGGTTTTGATGGATGGGCACCACTCTTCTTTAGAGGACGTGAAGTGTCTGGTAAAACAATCGGTATTATTGGTTTAGGTGAAATCGGTAGTGCAGTAGGACGTCGTGCAAAAGGTTTCGACATGTCTATTCTGTATACTGGACCTAACCGCAAAGAAGAACGTGAAAAAGAGCTAGACGCCAAATATGTCGACTTAGAGACATTATTAGCAGAAGCAGACTTCGTTGTGATCAATGCGGCATACAGCCCGGCATTACACCACATGATTGATGCAGAGCAACTGGCATTGATGAAACCAACTGCTTACCTTGTCAATGCAGCACGTGGACCAATCGTTCATGAAGAAGCCTTATTAGAAGCATTGCAAAATAAAACAATTGAAGGTGCAGCACTTGATGTCTATGAGTTCGAACCATCGATTACTGAAGGTCTGAAATCATTAGACAATGTCGTGATTACACCACATATTGGTAACGCTACATTTGAAGCACGTGATATGATGGCAAAAATTGTCGCACAAAACTTAATCAAGCAAGCACAAGGTGAGACACCGGATTATATCGTTAACTAACTGATAAAGTGACAGAAGACGTAAGGACAGGACAGTCCTTACGTCTTCTACCTTTGTTAATGGCTCTTTGTTTTGTATAAAAACTTCAATTGTCTTGCGATAGCCCATGTTGGCAATTTACGTGCAATACTATTGCGCAGACGGATCGTTAAACGCCCTTGCTTTTGTGCAATACGACCTATTTTACGAGAACGTTTAATCACTTTCGTTGTATGTTTTACACGAACTTTATCATAGCGTTTCAATGCTTCTGCTAACGTCTCATATTTGTCGAGTACGTTGGCAAGAACAATAGCATCTTCCATCGCTTGACCTGCACCTTGTCCCATATTTGGTGTTGTCGCATGTGCCGCATCACCTAACAATACGATACGCGCTTGATATACAAATGTGTTTAATGGCTTCAAATCATAAATATCATGATGTAAAATTCCTGTTTCTGGTTGATGATCTAACACACGTCGTACAGGATCTGGATACTGATTGAAATACGCTTGCAAGTATGGCTTATTGAAGCGCTTATACTGCAAATCATTTTCCTTCGCATTGATTGCAGCAAACCAATAAGCCTTCCCATCGAGTAAAGGGACGATACCAAAACGTCCTTTGGCACCCCAATATTCATCCGCCACTTGCCCAAGTTCTGGAACGTCTTCCACCATTCCTCTAAAACAAGTATAACCTTGATATTGTACATGTGCTTTCGGTTGTATTGTTTGACGTACAATTGAATGAATACCGTCTGCACCGACCACTAAGTCAAAAGTTTGACTATCTTGTTCACGGAAATGCAGACGTGCCATTGTCTCGGTACCTTCTACTGCCGTTACTTCGTGATTGAAATAAAGCATATCATCCGTTACATAACTAGCGATTGTCTCCACCAATGTTTGACGTAATATCGTCAGATTTGTTGTTCCATCAGCAAATGGTACTTCACTGATCACTTGACCATGTTCATCAAGCATACGTGTTGTTTTCAAGATATGACCAATATTCTTAATGCCTTTTGCTAAGTCACGGTCACCCAACTTCTCAATCACATTGCCACCAATGCCAATCCCTGCACCTACTTCTTTGATTGCATCTTGCTGTTCAAAAATATGAACATCATGTTTTTTTTCACGCAATAATGCTGCTAATGTTAATCCACCAATCCCTGCACCTACAATACCTATCTTCATTTCATTCACCTCTTTAATTTCAGTTATGTCTCTCACCCTATTATGAGCATCTCTTACTTTTTAGCATAGTGATTCTTGCGGATACGGTCTTGTTTAATCCCATATTCTTTATAATAATGCGCCATCTGTTCTGCTATTTTAGACGCCCAGTCGATATCACTCGCATACTGATTCGTTCCAGGTGCTTGTGGGTTCCACCGCATTTGATATAACGATAACTGATCATTTTCAAAATATTGTTGTCTTACAAATGCCGCCCCGCCAACAATTGCTTTGTCTGGTGACGTCCATTTTGCCTTCACAGCGTAACTCGTCCCTGTTTTAACAGCATGACTGTCAAATGCACCAACACCGAAAAAGTTATAATATGTTTGCTTCCCTTTTTTTACACCTTTTGCTAGTTCAGAACGACCTTGACCCGTTTCGAGTTGTGCATGACTTACTAAATAAATCACATTCACATTGTGACGTTTCTGCGCTTCTAAAAAGGTTTGCCCTCTTCCTTCTAAGATACCTTTCCCTTTAAGCATCTCATTGACTTCTTCTTCTGACATATTGACTGTCTTGGATAAGTCCATGTACATAATATCAGAGTCACTACGCTTAACTGCCATCTGTTCTTTCACTTCTTCAGGCGATGCTTTCACAAATCCTTTGCTACTTGATTTCGTATGTAAAATCCCACCTTCGAGTTGCTTTGCATACGCTGTTTCAAAGGTATACATCTTCTGTTTCTTAAAAAGTGATGTCTCATTCACAATTAATAAAACGGCAAATGTCACAAGTATTACACTTAAAAAGATGACTGACGGATGTGACTTCAACCAGTGCTTCATAATTAAACCTCTCTTTTTTCTCTCTTATGAAAAATAATACCATATCAGAAAGACAACAAATAATATCACAATGGTATAAATACCATTAGCAACACGTCTTAACTTTGGTTTTTCTTTGAATAGCATATTAAATAAAACGAGTGTAATTGTCAAAGTGATCAAAAAACATGCTAACGCCCATATTGGACCTACATAGATCAACATAACAAGTCCCGCTATTAAGATGATATTCGATATCACAGCGAGTAATATAATTGTTTGTTCGCGATGCATAGACGCCTCCTCCTTTTAACTCATCTATATTTTATCATGATTTACATAGTGGTGTTGCAATGAGTTGATATTCATATAACACAAAAAGGAGCAGCATTTGCTACTCCTTTTATACAGACAAAAGGTTAACGTGACATGCCTTTTAACATGTTTAAGAAATACGTTAAGCTTTGATTCATTTCGTCGTCTTTGAGCACACCCATCAATCCTTTGATAGATGTACGTGCACTTGGACTTGCTTGATTTGCTACACGAACCCCTTTGTTTACCTTATTGAGAAGTACACGTAACTCATCTGTATCAAGATCACCTAAAATGAATACCATTTGACCGATATTGTGCAAAAAGCCAGCATATTGATCTTTGTTGAGTTCAGTGACAATCTTTTCAGTAATGACACCACGTTGTTTTACCGCACCATTCAGTGCATCTAAAATTTTGGCGTCATCCAAGTTTTTCACAAGGTCAATGACTTTCAAGATACTGTCCTTGTTTTCAGCAATCTTGTCTGTTACTTCTGCAAGGTTCTCTGCTTTGATTTCGGCTTCTGATTTTTCAATGCGTTTAATTTTTGTAATTCTTTCTGCCATTATTTCATCACCTGATCCCCTGGGAAGACATAGTCTGGACGCTCCCATTTTTTGTCTACGCGTACACTATACTGCGGATTGCGATGTTGGTTACGGAAGTTCGTTGGATTCAATGGTGACTTACCACGTTTGCTCAATACTTCCATACGACAACATGTTGATTTGTATGCTGGTGTATGTGTTTCTGGATCTGTCACACTGCTTGTCAGATAGTTAATTGCTGCTTCATTATTATCATTTTGCGGCAAGAAGATTTGTTTGCCCTTCACACGATCTGTAATATGCACGTGACCTGTCGCTTCACCTGTTTCAGAAATTAACTTCACAGCTGCACCTTCATGAATGTCACGGTCAGCCGCTAATTCTGGTGAAATTTCAATAAACGCTGATGGCATTTTGTATTTGAGACCCGGCACTTTGTACGTCATGTTTCCTTCATGGAAGTGCTCTAACACACGGCCGTTGTTCACATGTAAGTCATATGTTTCATTTGTTTTGTAGAAGTTATTGAAGTCTAATGCAAATAACTTCGCTTTACCGTTGTCAAAGTTAAATCCTTCTGTGAAGAGTAATGGCGTATCTGTACCGTCTGCATTTACAGGCCATTGTAAGCTATTATAGCCTTCTAAACGGTGGTATTTCACACCTGCAAACATTGGTGTTAAGTCTGAAGCTTCATCCATGATTTCTGATGGATGTGTGTAACCCCAGTCGTAACCCATTTCTTTTGCGATCATTTGTGTGATCTGCCAGTCAGGTTTTGAATCACCAAGTGGCTCTAATACTTGGTATAAACGTTGGAAACGACGTTCTGTATTTGTGAATGTACCTTCTTTTTCTAGTGAAGGTGAAGCTGGTAGTATTACATCTGCATATTCAGCAGTGAATGTTAAGAACTCATCTTGAACAACTAAGAAGTCTACTTTTTCTAAAGCAGCTTGTACATAGTTAATGTTAGAGTCAGTAATACCTGTATCTTCACCTAGAATGAACATACTGTGTACGTCACCTGCGTGGATATGATCCATCATTTGGTGGTTATCGAAGCCTGGTTCTTTTGGTAACTTAACGCCCCAAGCTTTTTCAAACCAACCGCGTGCTTCGTCATCTTGTACACCTAAGTAACCTGGTAACTTATCTGGCATACTACCGAAGTCAGAGCAGCCTTGTACGTTGTTATGACCACGTAATGGATATGAACCTGCGCCCGGTTTCATGTAGTTTCCTGTCACAAGTAATAAGTTAGAAATCGCTGTACTTGTATCAGAACCTGTTTCTTGTTGCGTTACACCCATTGCCCAACAGATAGAAACGCTATTCACACTTACGATTTCGTGTGCTAACTTCACAAGACGTTCTTGTGAAATACCTGTTGTTTCTTCAGCAAATTCCATTGTATAAGGTTTTAATGATTCATAGTACGTATCAAAATGATCTACCCATTGATCGATAAATGCACGATCATGAAGATCGTTATCGATAATATATTTTGTAACCGCAGATAACCATACTAAGTCCGTACCTGGGTGCGGTTGATAGAATTCATCTGCACGTTGCGCCATTTCATGTTTGCGGATATCAAACACATGTAGTTTTTGGCCGAATAGTTTATGTGCACGTTTAATACGTGACGCAATAACTGGATGCGCTTCTGCTGTATTCGTACCAACTGTAATAACCATTTCAGCATTACCGATATCATCAATAGAACCTGAGTCACCACCGTGTCCAACTGTACGGAATAAACCTTTCGTTGCTGGTGCTTGGCAATAACGTGAACAGTTATCAATATTGTTTGTACCGATGACTTGACGTGCTAATTTTTGCATTAAGTAAGATTCTTCATTCGTCGCTTTAGATGAAGAGATGAATGTTAATGCAGTTGGACCATACTGGTCTTTGATTTCTTGCATGCGTTTCGCAACATAAGGAATGGCTTCATCCCACTCAACTTCTTCAAATTGTCCGTTGCGACGAATTAATGGTTTTGTCAAACGCTCTTCAGAGTTAACATAGTCCCAACCAAACTTACCTTTTACGCATGATGAAATCTTGTTCGCTGGTGAATCATGAGAAGGTTGAACTTTTAAGATTTCACGATCTTTCGTCCAAACTTCGAAACTACAACCAACACCACAGTATGTACATACTGTTTTTGTTTTCTTAATACGTTCTTCACGCATTGCCGCTTCAGAGTCTGAAATTGCAAACAATGGGCCGTAACCTGTCTCCGCCTTCTTCGTTAAATCGATCATTGAAGCAAGTGAGCCCGGCTCGATATCTGTCATGTAGCCTGCATTACCCACCATGTTGTTTTCCATCATTGCGTTACATGGACATACTGTTGAACATTGTCCGCAACCGACACATGATGATTCGTTAATTGCGACGTCATTGTCCCAAATAACACGTGGTTGATCGCGTTCCCAATCGATTGACAGTGTTTCGTTAACTTGTACGTCTTGACACACTTCAACACAACGACCGCATAGGATACATTGGTTTGGATCGTAACGATAAAATGGTCCGAAGTCCACTTCATATGGTTTTGGTTTGTATTCATACGTTTGGTGTTCCAATCCCCACTGGTCCATTGTGTTATGAATTTCACAGTTTCCGTTATTATAATCACACACAGTACAGTACAATTGGTGTTTCTCAAGAATGCGATCTAACGCTTCTTTTTGACTTGCTTGTACTTGGTCATTCTGCGTATTTACAACCATTGGTCGATCGATGACCGTACTACATGCACGTTCGATTTTACCGTCAATTTCAACGGCACACGTGTCACATGTTTCTATTGGCCCTAAAGCTTCGTTATAGCAAATAGAAGGTACAAATGTTTGTTGCGCTTTGATAAAGTGTAGTAAATTGGTGCCTGGTTCAACCAAATACTCTTTACCATCTAATGTTAAAACAAGATGTTCTTGCATAATATCCCTCCTAAAAATTTCGTCTAAGATGCCCCACACACTTAGTACTTCTATTCTACCCTTTTTACATTGAAATGTTAACGTTTTCTATACATTTGGTAATATAATTATCTAAATAAATTATCCAATTATTTGACTGAGTGTAAAAAGTTTGTTAAAGCGATAAAGGATACAATAAAAAGAAGAGCGAGACATGTCTATCCCACTCTTCTTACTTATACAAATATTAAAGTCCTAAGTTTTCACGTAATTGTTGTGTCAATTGTGCTTTACTATTCTCATCTGGTACAAAGTAGTACACGCCATCTGATTGAATACCACCTGATCCTTCAAGTTGATGACGATTTACATTTTCATTCGCATCAGAATAGTTGCTTCTAACTTGATTCAATTCTGACAAACTCAAATCTGTTTGTACATTCTCTCCAAGTTGATTCATAATGCCATTGAAGTTTGTTAAAGATGACACACTTGTCAGCTTATTCGCCAATCCTTGTAATACGAGTTGTTGACGTTCTTGTCTACCGAAGTCTCCGCCCGCACCTTCTTCTTTTCGACTGCGGATAAAGGCCATCGCCGCTTCACCATCAAGATGTTGCTGTTCACCTTGTGTAAATTGGTAGCCTTCAGCTGAGAATGTCGCATTACTCACAACATCAATACCACCAACCGTGTCAATTGTATCCTGTAATCCATCCATATCAACTGTTGCATAATGATCAACCGGCACATCCATCAATTTCTCAAGTGTTTTGACTGCCATATCTGCACCACCGTATGCATAAGCATGGTTGATTTTTTCAGTCGTTCCACGTCCTACAATCTCAGCTTGTGTATCACGTGGAATACTCACCATCTCTGTTGTTTTTTTCTTTGGATTAATCGACAGCAACATGATTGTGTCACTTCGTTCTCCACCACCTGCACTGGCACGTTCTGCATTCGAGTCAACACCGAACAGGGCAATAGTAAATGGTTCTCCCTTTCCTAAGTCAACTGTTCCTGATCGCAATTCTGAATGTTCTCGGTTAAGCGGGTTATGGATCGCACCGCCAACAGCGAATAGTTTAAATGCCAAATAGCCAATGGCAATGACCGCTAAAATAAACAGGATGGCAATAATACGCAACATCCATTTGATGACTGGACTCTTTTGTTTTTTCGACCGTGTGTAAGCCAAAACACTCACTCCATTTCTTGAGGTTGGGACAACATCTCGCTTATAGGTATTTGTTTCCTAAAGCATGAAGTCATTATGTCTTGTCCTCGTTTTGTTATTTTGATTATAGCGTACATTCAAAAATTGACAATACTTCCATAGTCGCAGCTACAATTTTTGATAACCGCCTTTTTGAAGTAAAATCTTTAATGTTTCTTCATAACACCCTGCGTTACTTATTATAAAAGGACCGCCATGAATAAAGTCAATCGGCTCTTGATGGAAGTTTGTCATTTTTAATCCAAGCATTTCAGCGAACAAAAATTGCGCACCAATATCCCATGGCTTCGCATTCGTATGAATATGGACACCGAATTGACCTGTAAATACTTTGGCAGAATCGAGCCCGCATGCACCGATTAATCGATAACCAAAAGAAGCATCTAATAGATCATGCATCGTCTCATCATTCAAAACCTTATTGTTAAAGGATATCAAACTCTCTTTCAGTGGTCTTTCTGATGGAGCTGATAATGGCACATCGTTTAAATAAACACCTTGTCCCTTCATCGCATGAAATCGTTTTTGACGAGAAAAGTCATCAATATATGAGAGCACGGGTTGACCATTGTGAAACAAAGCTAAGATTAAACAAAAGTCGTCCTGCTGTTTGACAAGGTTTGCTGTGCCATCAATTGGATCAATGACCCACGTAAAGCCTTCTCTCAACTTCTCAGTATCATGATGGGCTTCTTCACCGTATAATTGATGATTTGGAAAATGCATGGTAAGCATTTGTTCAAAACTTTGTTCGATTGCTTTATCTACATTTGTTACCAAATCGAATCGGTTCGCTTTTGTTTGTGTATCCATATCCCCTATCATTGATGGCAATGTTTGTCGTACTTGATCTAACCATTGCATGACTTGCTGATCAATGATCTTCAGCTGTTCTATTTCCACCATTACTGTCACCTCTTTGCGTAGTTCCCTTTAATTTTAGATTCGCCATTGGCATTGGCGAATTTATAATGATTCATTTTGTAAATATAAACCGTAATTATCCATTGTAATATCTTGAGTTTTGATGGACTTATAAAATGAATAGGACACATCACTAATCGATGACATATCAATAACCTTCGTGTAACCTCCACCGATATGATACACAACTGCACGCCAAGTACCGTGTTCGCATAACAATCCTATAAATACAACATTTTCTACAACTGCTTGTTCTGAAGTACCCGGTTCATATTCAATTGCCATCACCTTGCGTTCATATGCATATACTAAAATTGCATGAAGCAATCGTGATAGGCGTTCTGCTTCACTCGACTCAATGCGAATCACTTCATTTATATGCTTCAAGTTTTGACGCACTGTTACATTAGGGTGTCGCAATAACTTGTCCATTACAGAAGACATCTCTTTATCAAATGGCAGCGATGTTTGAGATAAACTTTCTTTTAACACTAAATAGAGTGCTTGAATCTCATTGTCTGAGAATGTCAGCGCATTGTGGTTCATCTGAGACTGCATACGATACCCCCCTTTTTGTCCCGCATGCGTTTGCAAATGAACACCTTTTGCTTCTAATTCTTGTATATCTCTTAACACCGTTCGTTTCGATACACCTAAATGCTTCGCTAGTGTGTCTGCCGTCACGTGTTTCAACTCTTGAATGTGTTCAATTAAATGTTGTTGCCGCTGTTCTTTTTTCATACAAATCACCCCTTGGTCACGAAACCATCTTATTTTTATTATAGCATGCGATGTCATGCGTCGGACAATCATTGTATAAGTGTAAAATTTATCCAAAAACTTTAAAGAAAGCGTTTACAATTGTAGGTTTAATATGTTATTATTTTAACTAGCTACTAGAGGGGGATGGGTACAGACGCATATTTCAAATGAGGGGTAACTATTTCGTCAATAGTAAAGTTTGAAACATGATGTACTTGTTCTATACTAGATTGAACATCTTCAATATTTATTACTTACTTTCCTTTCTATCCGGACAGTGTACATGCACCGTCCGGTTTCTTTGTTTTCAACACATTTTAGAAGAAGATATCTAGCACGAAAGAGACAAAGTTATTAAGCATATGTAACGTAATCGACACACCGAGATTACACCCACTTTTGATATAAATCCATACCATTGGAATTGCTAAGAGTAAATATTCTACGATTTCAAATGGTGATGTTGCCGAAATAACATGGATTCCTGCAAACAAGACAGCTGAGATCACACCCATCACATAAATATTAAATTTCTTTCCTAATTCGCCTATTAGGAAGTTCCGAAAAACAATCTCTTCAACAATTGGCGCTAATACGACAATAAACATAAAGTTAAGTGGTAATAACGCATTCCACGCCATTAGTGACTCTAACATCTCTTCATTATGCGTTGTTTCATATTGATACTGCTCTGGAATAAACTGTGTCAAATAGCCATATGCCTGCAATGAAACAATCATGAACACATAGGCTACAATAATCCATAGCCAGTATCGACGAACACCTTGTAGCCCCAATCGAAAACGCTCCGGCATCTCACTTTTATGCAAAAGCCAGAAACAAATAACGAATAAGAGATAACTTGCCACGATTGATGTTGTTTCCACAATGTCATAGTAATCTAATGATGTTATCCAATCTGGGAGATTCACATTCATAAAAAATATAATACCTGTTAATATGATTACCATAAATCCAATAGCTATCTGCCCTATTAAAAAGATAGGAATCAACCACAAATCGCGCCATGCGATATCTTTCCATTGATATTTTGTCATTTTCTTTCTCCTCTATATTGCATTTTCTTCTCCTTAGAATAACATAATCATATTGTTTTACACGCATATATCTAAAACTTCACTCTAGCTACCAATATGCCCCATTACACACACTATAAAATTAAAGGATGATGCTATGAATATCTCAAAAAACTTAACACTTACTACTGCTATTGAAAACTTACAAACATTGCTCACACTTGTTGATCATTATGACTTGGCACGTGCATTAAAGAACGGTCCAATCGAAGAACGACTTGAACAATTAGAAGATCAAGTCGCCCAATATTTTTCAGAAGTTACTCACCCTAACGAAACGCCTTCTTGCCCTTTTCCAAATTATGACGTGTATTATCATTGTTTACATCAGTTACAACACAATCCACTTATCCATGTAGATTTAGGGAGTCAAGAAAGCGTGAATACGGGATATGTCACAGTCATTTTGCAAACGATGCACCACTTGAAGTCGTTTAAACTATACTAGCACTTTGTTTGACGCTCAACACAAGCAAAAAGGTAGGGACATTCAGAATATTTCTGAATGCCCCTACTTTTTGTCAATCATGTATTATAACTTTAAGTCTTCTTTATCAAGCTTATGATAACCGCGCATAAAGAAGAAAATGCCCATAAATCCTAAGAATAAGAAACCGATAATAACAGAAACACGTGTCTCTCCATTGATTAACATACCGATTAATACGAGTACTAAAAATGCAATTGTTAAATAGTTCGTAAACGGTGCCAATGGCATTTTGAATGGATGATTCTCAGCCTTCTCAGGAAACTTCTTACGGAATTGAATATGACTAAATAAAATCATAAACCATGGAATCATCCCTGGTAAAATCGATGCACTATATACATAAACGAAAATACTTTCAGATCCTTCGATAAACATTGGAAGGATAACGTTTAAAATAACACCTACAAAAATACCGATTGATACGGCTAATACTGTATAGAATGGTACACCGTTTCTCATTACTTTAGTGAAGATTCTTGGCAATTGCCCATGTTGTGCCAATGTAAAGATCATACGACTCGAACTAAAGATACCAGAGTTACAACCTGACATCGCTGCTGTAATCACAACGAAGTTAATAAGACCTGCTGCAATCGTAATACCCACCTTCGCAAATGTTGCAACAAACGGTGAACCAAGATCTTGTAGTTCATTCCACGGATATACTGTTACGATTACAAAAATCGCACCGATGTAGAAGATTAAAATACGCCAAATAACCCCGTTGACTGCTTTTTTAATATTCTTTTGTGGATCTTTTGTTTCACCTGCTGTAATACCAATCAGCTCAACACCCTGATATGAACCGATAACGATAGATAATGCGAAGAAGAAGCCGAGCCAGCCGTTTGGTAAGAAACCACCGTGCTCTGTTAAGTTGCTGAGTCCGATTGGAACACCCCCGTTACCAATTCCGAAGAAAATCAGACCAAAACCAGCAATAATCATCAAAATAATTGTGACAATCTTAATCATCGCAAACCAGAATTCGAACTCACCGAAAGCTTTAACTGATATCGCATTGGCTGCAGTTAAAATGACGATAACAATCACTCCCGGAATCCATGTTGGTAACTCCGGCCACCAAAACTTCATGTATTCACCGACAGCAATAACTTCAGACATCCCTACAACAATCCATTGAAAGATGTTCGCCCAAGCAGTGATGTAACCTGCAACCGGATGTAGGTAATCTGTCGCATAGTTCGCAAATGAACCTGTCGTTGGATATAAGTACACCATCTCACCCATCGCACGCATGACTAAGAATAAAAAGAGCCCAGCCAATAAATATGCAAAAATTACAGATGGTCCTGTCCAAGCAATTGTACTAGACGCCCCCATGAACAAGCCAACACCGATTGTGCCCCCAAGCGCAATCATTTGAATTTGACGAGAGCTTAGCCCTCTTTGTAATTGATTATCTTCCATGACAATCCACCATCTCCTTGAAACCCCTAATTTTCGAAAGTATGTAAACTTTTCTTCGTTATTATACTATATTTCACTAATGTTTAAAGTAGATTTTTAACTTCACACTTTTTGACATAGTTGTGAATTTTTTATTGTCAAATTTAAAAACAACACACAAGATACATGACACCTATATGATATTGAATAGACACTTCCATTCGGAGGGTAATATGGCTTCGAAAGTACTGATATAACAGCATTTAATCACTTTGTTTGAAAAGTAAAATATTCTGAATACATTTTTAATAAACGTTATAATCCATTTATCTCACAATTCCTTTATATGATTTGCAAAATCTATTGTCAGAATTATTATTCATCTGCACATAAAATTGCAAATGTCATCTTATCGACACAAAATATTTTGTGAACACATTCACATTAATAATTTAAAGCGTTATACTAGATTCTATTACACAACGAAAGGAAATTTGTCGTATGAATGATACGAATATTAAATGGGATACGATTTTTTATGGTCGTAAGTGGGTTTCAAATATTATCGAAACCATTCAAAAAAAGGATGTCTTGCACAGTTTCTACATGAAGCGCTACTTGATGCGTGCGATGATGGCAGGTTTTATTATTAGCATCATCTCTGTATTTGTTTTAATGGTCAAAACAACGTTTGCACCTGATGTACCTGTTGGTGTCGTCAATATGATTGGCTCTATCACATTCAGCTTTGCACTCGTATTAATCTTATTCACCAACTCCGAACTGCTCACCAGTAATTTTATGTACTTTACAGTAGGACTTTATTATCACCTTATCCAACCTCTCCGTGTGTTAAAGATTTTTATGCTCTGCTTCTTCGGTAATATTGCAGGCGCATTCATCTTTTTTGCGATACTACGCGTTAGTGACGTTATGTCACCAGAAATGGTTGCCTTGTTGGATCATATGATACACTCGAAAGCTGAAGTATACAACTTCCAAAATATACTTGTTCGTGCGATTTTCGCAAACTTCTTCATCAATATTGCGCTTGTAATCGCTATGCAAATCGATGATGTTTTCGCAAAAATGTTTGTGATGATGTTTGGTGTAACCATCTTTGCATTTATGGGGTTTGAACACGTTGTTTATAATGCCACTTTGTTCGTCGGGCAACTATTTTATGACTTTTCTGCTGTTCATGCACTTGGTATGTTAAAGAATATTGTAGCTGCATTTATCGGTAACTATATCGGCGGCGGACTTATCATTGGTTTATTCTATGCTTACTTGAATGATCACGGGCAGTTTGAAACGATTAAGAAAGCGAACAAATCACAACAACTCACTAAGTAGTTTGTAGATGTCTATGGTATACTGACTGTACAAATTTTTTGATGGAGGTTCGCATGAAACGCACACATAAAGCTGTCGTTATTTCATTGTTTCTTGGCATCATCTTTTTTACAGTCAATTTTATGTCACATACAGCACCAACGAGCATGATTATTTTCAAATCAATACTGGTTGCACTGACGTTCGGTGTGCTTTACGTGCTGACTTTCACACTACTCGACTCTGAACAACATCGTATACAGTACGGTGTGCCATTAATCATCGGTGTAGCATCAGGTGCATTAATTGGTACAAAACTAGGTGAACCTATTATTTGTACATTAATTGGCATTGTGACTGCTTTAATCGTCGGTTATATTTACGGTCGGATAAAAGGAGTGCGATAAGATGTCAACACTTTCTACTATTGTCATTGTACTGTTAGTGGCAAGTACCATTCCCAATATATATATGTACAATAAAGAAGTTAAAAAAGGCAATGCCAATCCCCGTATGAAACTACTCATTGGCATTGATGCGATACTTGTCATTTTGATTTTGGCAGCAATCTTCTTATTGAGATAACATGAACCCCCGCTCATACATCTGCAATATCATTGCTTGTATGAACAGGGGTTTTTATTATAGGAAAAAGCGATATAAAATAAGCATCCCTATCGCATAAATAACTAAGCCGACAATACATGACATCACATGTATACGCATTGGGATATGGCGCTGTCTTCTCGGCGCGATGACTAAATTACCAGTAATGAAGCATAATGGAATAACAATAAAAACATGAGTTGTTCAAAATTCATTACTTTCTCCCTTCAAAATAACGTTCAACTAACGTTGTTAAATCTGTATCTTTATCTGTCAATGACAAATCACTGAAATCACTCGTTTCTGTCATTTGGTTCGTATTGACAATCACATCGAGTCCGGCACGCACTGCGGCAGTTGCACCTCTTACTGAATCTTCAATCGCTAAACAATACGCAGGGTTATGATTCAATGACTGCACTGCTGTTAAGTACAAGTCTGGTTCTGGTTTTACCTCTTCCACATCTTCTCTACCAACAACAACAGAAATATAGTCATTCAAACCAAGCGCTTCGATTGTCGGTAAAACTTTTTGACGCAGGCTACTTGTTGCGATTGCCATTGGAATATGACGTTGTTTCAATTGTTGCATCAATTTTGCTACACCTGGTCTCAATGATAAATGCTTAGCACCTTCGTGATGTTCACGATACAGTTGTTCTACCTTCTCTTCGCCTAATAAGTTAATGATATGATTATGTAAGTCTAGTGCACGCCCACCAATGTTCGCACGATAAAAAGCTAATGTCACTGGCTCATGACCTTCAGCCACTAAGTGTTGGTTAATGACATCATACAAATGTTGCTCTGTATCAATAACCGTTCCATCAAAATCAAATATCACTGCTCGATACATTTATTTAACGCCTCCTCAATCAATATATTGCAATCAGTGTAACAAATACGGCGCAAGATTTCATGGACAAACTCCATCCATAATAAGCATGCACCCACATAAAAAGCACGGTCGTACTAGAAATCATCTTCCAGTACAGCACGTGCTTTTCTCAATTTATTCAGTTTCTACAAAATTATCTGCTATTTGTGACGTTGCAAATTCATAAGTAATGCCATTCTGACGATAGTATAACGATTCAAACCATTTGCGATCAATAATACCCGTATGTTGTACTTTCAATACATCATGTAATGTGGCAACCTGTTCTAATGCTTGATGATCTGCCACACTCAGCGCATGATGATGAATATAGCCACGTCCCGGACGAACAACTGGACCACCCTTTTTAATAACGACGATATCTGTATAATGTCCGCTATCGTCTAATGTCATAACTGTTCCTTCTTTTTCATCATAAACGTCATAATGATATTCATCTCGCAAATAAGCAATTGTTTTGTTCGCATCATGCACATGAAGTTCAATCGGCCCGAGCCCTAAAATTTGATATGACTCTGGTATATCAGTGTCTACTGGATTTTTCCAATCATCTGGTAATGTTTGCTGTTGATTATCCATCAGAACAAATGATAGGTTTTCGGGATCATCGAAAAAACGTGCAGGATGTCCTAAATACGTCCCTTTTGAAACAGCAATCCCTTCTTGTCGTAAGCGCTGTTCAAAATAGTTCAAACTATCTTCGCCTTCTACTAACAATCCGATACGTGCAATCATATCCGTTCCTTTACGCATCTGTCCTGCATTTGGCAATTCAAAAAAAGTTAATAATGTTCCTACCGTTCCCTGATTGTCTCCATAAAACAGATGTACCATTTCTTCGTCATCTTGATTGAACGTCTCTTTGACAAGTTTCAATCCTAATACTTCTGTATAAAATCGTCTGTTTGCCACTTTATCCTTTGTATACATTGAAATATGATGATGCCCTTGAATCAATGACATATTATCAATCCCCCGCTAGTAAATCTTGTTGTCTATTCTTCTCTACCCATCGCATTGCTGGTTAAACGTATGCCTTACAATGGGTTGGGAAAGAGGGCGACGCAAACGAGCCCTATGATAATAATAGCAGTAGGAAACGCCAATGTCTGTATAAAACGCACCTTTTGTATTGAAAGTTTTGACCGTGCCAACCAAGTCTCTAATATAACACTAAACGCTGTCACACTAATGGTCATCACAAACAGTAGTCGACCACCATTGGCATAATACGTCAAAAAACCAAATGCCAAAACAAGCATTGTCAACAAGAGCATACAAGTTATCAAATAACGCCTTAGCACAAGTAACATCGTGTCACATCCTTTTCATATTAAGGTTCATTTTCGCATAACCTAATATTTTTGTAAACCAAATAAAAAGTGAGACGAAGCTGAGACATTCTCCATTTGATTCGAGTAAATGGAAGAATCAAGTCCCAACTTTGTCACACCTTGTTAATTATGCAATACTTCTTTTTGATCGTTCTACTTGTTCTGCACGTTTCGCCCAATATCTTGCGAGAATTGGACCCGTGATACAATGTACTAAGCTAAATACTGCACCCGGAACTGCTGCAAGCGGGTTAAAATGTACAGTTGCCAATGACGTTGCTAACGCAGAGTTTTGCATGCCCACTTCGATAGACACTGCCTTTTTATCCGGGTAATTCAACTTCAACACATTCGCTAAGAAATAACCTGTCGCATATCCTAAAACATTGTGTGCAATAACAACTGTAAAGATTAATAGACCTGTTTGAATAATCAACTCACGGCTACCCGCTACCACAGCACCTAAAATAATTGAAATCGCTATAACCGATACGAGTGGTAAGACATCTTCAGTTTTTTCTGAGAAAGTTTTAAAGAAACGTTGAACGAGCAAGCCAATCAAAATTGGTACGAGCACGACTTTAGTAACAGAAGCAAACATGCTCATAAATGATACATCCATCCACTCTCTCGCAAACAAATACATAAATCCTGGCGTTAAAACTGGTGCAAGAATTGTAGAAATTGATGTAATCGTCACCGAAAGTGCTACATTTGCCTTTGCAATATAGCTCATTACATTGCTTGTCGTACCACCCGGACAACATCCAACTAATAGTACACCGATTGCGATATCTGGTGGTAACTGAAATGCTTTAACAATCAAATAAGCTAACAATGGCATAATGGTATATTGTAAAACAACACCTGTGATTACTGGTTTTGGATATTGAAAAACTAACTTGAAATCACTTACTTTGATTGTCAGCCCCATCCCCAACATTACGACACCTAATAAATAAGGAATCATATCACTTACCCCTGAAAATAAATGTGGTGCAGTAAATGCGATGATACTCACTAACAATACCCATACTAAAAATGTTTTTGACGCAAAATGGCCAATACGCTGTAACATGAAAGACACCCCTTAGTTATTTAATAGTCAGAATATTAGCATAATTAAAATGAGACGACAACCTTGTTTTTATAACTTTTTACAACTCTTTTACACCTTGATAGACATTTGTAACTTATAAAAACGATGAAAAACGAACGATATTTCTGCAATCAGACCTAAATGTACATATTCTCTTTCTTTCTAATTACTACTGAAGTTTGACTGAATTCTCCACATTCTCATGCTACAATAAAGATAACAAATATTTTCAAATGAGGCTTGAAGAGAATGATTGATAAAATAGCATCTTACACACTGAATATTGACCAACTGGAACGCCGTACTGAGCGTCGTCGCCTAATGAAACTATTGGATACGATTGCTTTCGATGTCCCTATACAATATCAATGCATCAAGATTAAACAATCCTATTACTTGCGCGTTCAACTACCAAAACGTGCGCTGCCATACTTTGTAAGTTTGCTTTGTTTCCATCGATTTTCTATTTAACAGCTCGTACGAACACAACAAGTCCATACGTTGACGCCGATTCCCGAACTCCCTGCAGATGAGCAGCATTATGAAGTAGTGATTGACGGCTTAACAGACCCATTTATTAAAGATAAAGTCATCGATGTGTTGGCTGAGTTTCAATCTGAACATCTCACCTATACTTTTTCACAGCATCGTTTAAAAGTAACAACACGTCCGACCGTTATGATGAACTTAATTCGCACGTTGGCGACAAGACATATCGACATCTACTATGCAAGTCGACCACAACATACCCATCAACAAACCTATATTTCATAAACAAAGCACCTCTTCCGCAGTTTGGAAAAGGTGCTTCTCTATTAGTCCGGCTGACTTTCTAAATAGGCTTGCAACGTGTCAAACATCAGTTCAAAACCATGTGCTGTATGATCATGGTACGCTTTCTTTTCTTGTTTATAGACAAGATTAGACATACCACGTGGTTTCTCCATCACACTTTGATATCTGAACGTCATCTGAGTGATGCCTGGACTGCGCTCTTCAAAATAAACATCAATCGCATCCGTCTCATCACTAATCTCAGGCATTTGTATTGTGAGACGAATGTGTTCGTACGGAACAAGTTGTTCATATGTTCCTGTCACAACACGTTCTTTGTCCCGTCCTCTATCACGGATTTCGTATGTCCCACCTTCTGTTGCCTCACTCTGGATAGATGTGTTGGTAACCGGTGTCGTCATCAGCCATTGTTTCATATCATCTGGGCTGATCCATGCACGATACGCATTGGCTGTCGTTGTCTTCATCAAACGTACAATTTCTATTTCAATCACTTCATTTTGCATCCTATCACTTCCGTTCTTACATGAGATGTCCTACTCATTCTATTGTACTGTATTTCATCAAATTGCCCAATGATTTCACCGATGTGACCTTGTCTTTTATCATTTCGTTTTAGCAGGGGCAGACTTTAAACGTGGTAAGTTAAAAACAATCGCTAAAATCCCACATAACGCAAGCATCACAGGATACACAGAGTATGGCACTAACATAATCGGTGAAAGCCCAGCAACTCCTGCTGCTGCAATCACCTGTGGGCTATACGGCAAGATACCTTGAAAAGCACTGCCGAAAATATCTAAAATACTTGCTGATTTTCGCGGATCAATATCGTATTCATCAGCAATATCTTTCGCAAGTGGTCCAGCCATAATAATTGAAATCGTATTATTCGCCGTTGCAATATCTGCCATACTCACAAGTCCTGCAATACCCAATTCCGCACCACGTCGAGAATGGATACGTTGTTTCACATAATTCAGTAACCACGTCACACCACCATAGTGCTCCACTAGCCCAATCATGCCACCGATTAGTAAAGCAATCATCGCAATATCTTCCATTGCAATGATGCCTTCTGATGCTGCCGTCAAAAAGCCCTTCATTCCGAATGAACCATCAAGACCTCCGATAATGCCTGACAGCAAAATGCCTCCCATCAATACGATTACAACATTGACACCTACTAATGCAAGTATCAGAACAAGTAAATATGGAATGACTTTGATCACTTCATATTGGTAATTTGCTGTTTGGTCGATCTTATTCCCGTGCGTTAACCACCATAAAATCAATAGTGTGATAAATGCACCGGGTACAACAATTCGGAAATTCACTTTGAACTTATCTGCCATGCGTGTATTTTGTGTACGGACAGCAGCGATTGTTGTATCTGATATCATCGACAAGTTATCACCAAACATTGCACCGCCAACTACTGTTGCCATCGCTAATGCAGCTGGAATATCTGTTGCCTCGCTAATTCCGAATCCTACCGGCGCGATTGCAGCCACCGTTCCAACTGATGTTCCCATTGAAATAGAGATAAACATACAGATAATAAAAATACCTACAATTAAAAAATGTTGTGGAATGAGTGATAATCCTAGATTAACAATTGATTCCACGCCACCCATTGCTTCAGCTGTTTGTGAAAATGCACCCGCTAACACAAACACCAACATCATCAAAATAATATTAGGATGCCCTGCCTTACGTGCAAAAACTTCAACTTTATGTGTAAACTTTTCTTTAGGATTGATTAGTAAAGCGACAATCACACCAATCAATGCCGCAACATTAAGCGGTAAAAACGTAAAATCCTTTGTGATAATACCTGCACCTAAAAATACCCCAATAAAGACGACTAAGGGGATGAGTGCCCATGCATGCGCTCTCTCTTCTCTTTGCATTGTTGAAACTCCTTCGTGAAAATAAGCATGGGGTGTTTTTGCTCCTGCACCCCATACTCGTTTTGCTCTATGTTTTATTTTAAAATTGTAACGCTATATCAACTATCTTATATCTCTTGCTCAAAGAGACACTCTACAAAGTTTACAAAATAATCAGGTGTTTTGTCGAGTATTGCTTCATCCGGATTGTATTGAGGATGATGTAATGGATACGCACTATTTGATCCTATCATCGCAAAATGTATAGGGGCAACTTGCTGGTAACTCGCAAAGTCTTCACCAATCATTTGGGCGCGCGGTTGTGCTTGCACTTCATAACCTGTTTTTTCTGCTGCTTGCCAAGCAATTGACTGCAATGCATCATCGTTGTTCACACCATCCGTCAATCGTTGATAATCCAACGCAACCGATGCTTGATACTGCATCGCTAACCCTTCGCACAACTGTTGCATGCGCATCTCTACTAAGTCACGCACTTCTGGTGTCAATGTGCGGACAGTCCCTTCAATCATGCCGTGACTTGGAATAACATTCCACGTATCACCGCTATGTACTTGGCCTATGGTTACGACCGCTTCATCATACGGTGCCACGTTGCGACTCACAATTGTTTGAAGCCCACTGATCAAGTGACTAAGAATGATATGTGGATCTATCCCATCTTGTGGCATTGCCGCATGTGCGCCAACACCAGTCACGTCGATTTTGAAGCGATCAACATTTGAAGTCATATAACCTGACTTCGCACGCCATGTACCAACCGGTAACGTCGGATCATTGTGAAACCCAATAATTGCTTTTGCACCTTTTAATACGCCTGTTTGAACGACTGCATTAGCACCTTGACTAACTTCTTCAGCCGCTTGAAAAATAAAACGCACACGTCCCGGTAATTGCTGTTCACGTGCCTTCAAACGAATAGCGGCTCCAAGAATTGATGCCATATGAATATCGTGTCCACATGCATGCATGACACCTTTATAATTCGAAGCAAATGGTAAATCTGTTTGTTCAATAATCGGTAAGGCATCGATATCTGAACGCACTGCAATAAATGTATCTCCTTGTCCAATTTCTGCAATGAGTCCTGTTTGAAGTGGCGTCTCTAATATCGTAATGTCATACGATACTAAAATATCACGCAATCGTTTTGTCGTTTCAACTTCTGTATGTGCACATTCTGGTACTTGATGAAATGCGCGCCTCCAAGTAATCAATTGTTCCGTGAACTCTGCCATAGCTTTTCAACTCCCTTATACAAATAATAACAGGCGGTTCCTGCTAATACACCAAATGCTAAGTTTTTAGTGGCAATCGTCAAACCGATTGTTAATAACATAATGAAAAAGTCAAAATAGCGTCTTTGCACGATGAGTGTTTTCGTTTTAGGATCATATGCCTTCAGAGCAACTTTAATGAGTACGGTTGCCAAAACGACCATTGGAATTTGCCCAACAATTGGTCCTAGAACAAATACGAATAACCCCATAATCACACCGATGACTAACATAGACAGTCTTGACGTCGCACCACTCAAATAGACGAATTTTGATTGCCCAACGAGACCACTCCCTGCCAATCCACCAAACAGACCAATGATCAAATTCGCTATTCCTTGTCCACGAGATTCTTTATCTTTGTCACTCTTAGTTTGTGTCAAATCATCCATCATTTGTGCAATCAATGTGGTTTGTATCGTTGCCACCGTCGCAAGCATCAATCCGAATACGACAACTTGGACGATTGTCCCAATTTGCCAATCAAGATGTGGTAGAGACATGCTCGGAATACTCACGTGAATATCCGCATAATCATGCACAAGTTTTAAATCAGCATGTGTCATAAATGATAATAACGTCAGCGTGATAATCGACAGTAGTGCGGCGGGTATCTTCGTTGTCCATCTCGGCACAAACCAAATGATGCACATACTCAGTAGCCCATACACATACGTTGTCATGTTATGCCCGAAAATGTGTTTGAGCTGTGCGACAAATAATAAGTAACCCAGCGCATTCATAAAACCAATCACCACCGGTACAGGAATGAAAGTGATCGCTTTGGATACATGACAGTAGCCAAATAGGATTTGTACGATACCCATAACAATAATGGCTGCAGCTAACACATCTAAACTGTAAGATGCAGTAATCATGACTACAATCAGCGACACACCACTACTCGGTGCTGATACCATCAGAGTACGTGCGCCTAAAAAACTCATATATACCATCATCATTGATGTACTAATCATGCTCGTTGTCGGACTGACCCCTGCAATAAAACTATATGCAATCGCACCTGGTAACATCGCCAATGCAACTAATAATCCTGCGATAAAGTTTTGGTAATAGTCCCCTATCCATGACGCACGATAATCTTCCCACCATGCTTGCATAGATTCCATCCCCTTTTTATCTATGTAGGTTACGTTCTATTCTACCAAAGAAATGTAATCTGTAACATATGGTGACCCATAAAAAAACACGCATGTACCCCCATCCGTACATACGTGTATAACTATTTATTATTATTTTAAAGTTAAATCTTTTCTAACGATAACGTGTCCTTCGTGTATCACTGTATCGACATGGTTGATACCATAGTGATAAGGAATGTACTCATGGTTTGGTGCATGCCATAGGACGATATTGGCTTTATCACCTTCATTAATCGTACCTGCATCGACATCCATTGCTTTCGCCGCATTCACCGTTACTGCATTCCATACTTCATTCGGAGATAACTTCAACTTCAACGCAGCAATCGCCATCACCATTTGTAAGTTATTTGTCACACAGCTACCCGGGTTGAAGTCTGTTGCAATGGCAATGGCACCATTGTTCTCAAGCATACCCCTTGCATCTGCATAATCATTTTTGCCGAGATAGAACGTTGTTCCCGGTAATAATACCGCCACAGTATCTGTATTTGCTAACTTCTCTTTATCTTCATCACTTGCTGCGACTAAGTGATCTGCTGAAATCGCACCTTCATCAATCGCTAAACCAAGTCCACCTAGCGGATCGATTTCATCGGCATGAATTTTCACACGGAAGCCTTGTGCTTTCGCTGCTTGGATATAGCGCTTTGAATCTTCTATTGAAAAGACACCTGTTTCACAGAAAATGTCCGCAAAGTCTGCAAGTTCTTTCACTTCAGGCAATAAGTCAATCATCTCTTGCAAGAAAGCTTCATTAGATGCCGCTTCTTTTGGAACAGCATGTGGTCCTAAGAACGTATGACGCATCTCAATGCCATACTTCTCTTGCAAACGGCGTGATACATATAATTGCTTCAGTTCATTTTCTTTATCTAAGCCATAGCCACTCTTACTCTCAACAGCTAATACGCCGTGATGAATCATCGTCAACAAATCATGTTCAGCCTTCTCAAACAGCTCATCTTCTGTTGCTGTTCTCGTAGCTTCAACTGTTGATAAGATACCTCCACCTTGTTCTAAAATTTCAAGATATGACAGGCCTTGGCGTTTCAACGACATCTCATGTTCACGAGAACCACAGTGCACGAGATGTGTATGTGCATCTACGAGTGCAGGGGAAACAACACTGTGTGACGCATCAATCACTTCTTGTGCTTCATATTCATCTGTATAAGGACCCGAATAAACAATTCGACCGTCTTTTACAACAACTGTTCCATTTTCAACAATCTTCAATTCGTCCAATTCTTTTCCTTTTAATGGGCGATCTGTCGATTTTGGTAAAATCAATTGTTTAATGTTTTGGATGATTAAATCATTCATTATTTATCCTCACCTTTACGTGTAATCATTGGCATATCAACATCTTTCTGTTTCGCTGTTTCAATCGCAATATCATAACCTGCATCAGCATGTCTTACAACACCCATACCAGGATCTGTTGTCAAGACGCGCTTCAATCTACGCTCTGCACGTTCTGTTCCATCTGCTACAACTACCATACCGGCATGTAATGAATAACCCATACCGACACCGCCACCATGATGCACAGAAATCCATGATCCACCTGCAGCCGTATTCACAAGCGCATTTAAAATCGCCCAGTCACCAACTGCATCCGAACCGTCTTTCATTGATTCTGTCTCACGGTTTGGTGACGCTACCGAACCTGCATCTAAATGGTCTCGTCCGATAACGATAGGTGCAGAAATTTCACCTTTACGCACTAATTCATTCAATGCAAGTCCCATTTTGGCACGATCACCATAACCAAGCCATGCAATGCGTGATGGTAAGCCTTGGAATGCAATTTTTTCAGTTGCCATATCTAACCAACGCATCAGTTTTTCATCTTCAGGGAACAATTCACGCATCAATTCGTCTGCACGTTCGATATCTTTCGGATCACCCGACAGTGCGGCAAAGCGGAAAGGCCCTTTTCCTTCACAGAACAATGGTCGAATATATGCTGGTACGAAACCTGGAAAGTCAAAAGCATGTTCCAACCCTTCATCGAATGCCACTTGTCGAATATTATTACCGTAATCAAATGCAACTGCACCTTGTTGTTGGAATGCAAGCATCGCTTCTACATGTTTTTTCATCGATTGCTTCGATAATGTCACGTAGCGTTCTGGATCTGTTTCACGCAACGTATCCGCCTCTTCCAATGAATACCCTTCAGGTACATAACCATTCAATGGATCGTGTGCAGATGTTTGGTCTGTCACAATATCAATCTTGAAGCCACGTTGTAAAATTTCGTGATGCACTTCTGCTGCGTTGCCAACTAAACCAATCGCAAGTGCTTCACCCTTCTCTTTCGCATCTTGTGCACGTTCAAGTGCTTCATCCAACGAATAAGTAATTATATCGCAGTAGCGTGTCTCAATACGCTTTTCAATACGTGACGGATCCACGTCTACGCCAATCACAACTCCTTCATTCATTGTGACTGCAAGTGGCTGAGCACCACCCATGCCTCCAAGACCTGCCGTCAAAGTAATTGTTCCTTTTAATGAACCATTAAAGTGTTGATTGGCAAGCTCGGCAAACGTCTCATAAGTCCCTTGTACAATCCCTTGAGAACCGATATAAATCCAACTTCCTGCTGTCATTTGACCATACATCATTAAGCCTTTACGATCCAACTCATGGAAGTGTTCCCAGTTTGCCCATTTGGGTACAAGTACAGAGTTAGACAGTAAAACACGTGGTGCTTCTTCGTGTGTCTTGAACACAGCAACTGGTTTTCCTGATTGTACAAGCATTGTCTCATCACTTTCTAAGCGACGCAATGTATTGACAATCGCATCAAATGACTCCCAGTTACGTGCAGCTTTACCGATACCACCATAAACAACAAGCTTATCTGGGTGTTCTGCAACTTCAGGATCTAAATTGTTGTATAACATGCGTAAAACTGCTTCTTGCTCCCATCCTTTACACTCAATATCTAAACCTTTTTTCGCTTTTACAACTCTAGACATAAAACATCTCTCCTTTGTTTTAGAAAATCAATAAACTGATTGGAATCGTAATTAATAATGTCAAAACAACACGGATAAACCAGATTGCAGCAAGTTTCCAAACAGGAATTTTAATCTCAGTAGCCAAAATACACGGTACTAATGCTGAGAAGAAAATGATCGCCGAAACACTCGTGATTGCGACAACAAATCTAACTTCTAATGCTGCTTGTGCTGCGATTAATGATGGCAGAAACATTTCAATAATGGATATTGCTGATGCTTTTGCCAGCAATGCTTGATCAGCGATTGGGAACAAATAAACGACTGGATAAAAAATATAACTCAGCCAATCAATCACAGGTGTGTAATCTGCCAATAACAAGCCAATAAACCCAATGGATAGAATAGATGGTAAGATTGCAATCGTCATCTCTAAGCCATCCTTGATATTCACCCAAATATTTTTTAACAATGGTAACGACTGATGAGATTGCTTTTTCGCTTCTTGCCATGCTGCAACAAGGCGGCTCCCCTCTACTGCTTCTTCCTGCTCACCTTGTTGATCATCATAATAAGCTTCCGACTCTCTAGAAATCGGTGGTAGATGTGCGGAAATAGCTGTTACTGTGAACGTAATGATTAAACAGAGCCAGAAATAGAGATTCCAGTGATTCATTAAGTCAAGTGTCCGCGCTACAATCACCATGAACGTCGCAGATACAGTGGAAAAGCCAGTCGCAATAATGACTGCTTCTTTTTTATTATACATCCCATCTTTGTATACGCGATTCGTAATCAACAATCCTAATGAATAACTGCCGACAAATGACGCTACCGCATCAATCGCTGACTTACCCGGTGTTTTGAATATTGGTCGCATAATCGGTTGCATGAGTACGCCGATAAATTCCAAAAGTCCATAACCGACTAACAATGAGAGTGCCACTGCACCGATTGGAATAAGTACACTTAATGGCATCATTAATTTATCGAATAGGAACGGACCGTAACTTTCTTTGAATAGAATTGCGGGTCCTATTTTGAAGACATACATAACCCCGATGATAGCCCCCAATATTTTGAATATGACTAAAATTGCATCTGTCACGGACTTCTGAAAATCTTTTCTTTTCAATGGTAACAACGCACCGACTAATATCATCGCTAAAGCTAAGTAAGGCATTGCTTCTCCCATCAATGCTCTAAAACTTAAATGCGCATGATCGACTAGAATCGTTTCATTGTCCCCTAATCGCAGTGGTATGAAAAAACAAATAATACCGAGTCCACTGTACACCCAGAACTGCCACATGTCTTTCCCCTTCATGTCATTCCTTCGTGTTTCTCGTTGGTGTCTATTCATCACATCACCCCTTTGTATATTCTCTTGTGACTTAAGCACCTAAAATTTTTGTTACTTTCTTACGTTCGGAATTATCTGATTTCAATACTTGCTATCTTTCCAAATACCTTTTTATTGTGACATGACACATTTATCGTCCTCATTCACATTGTAGTATGCTATTCTATAAATAACTAATATTAATAAACTAATTATTGATAACTTAAAACTATAAACAGGAGGCATATATGAAAATCGTACAGTTGGAATACTTTATTGAAGTCGTCAACCGCAATAGTTTTACGAAAGCAGCTCAAGCATTACACATCAGTCAACCTTCACTCACAGCAACTATAAAAAAAATGGAACACGACTTAGGTTATCAGCTCTTAAAACGCAGTACGAAAGAGATGACTATTACTGAAAAAGGCATACAATTTTACAATCATGCTGTGACATTAGTGCAACAGTATCATCAAACGATGGAACGCATGTATGACTTGAAATTGAGTCAAACACCAAAAATTAAAATGTCTACAATTGAATCAACGGCTTATTGGGTTTCCATAGTCATCCAGCAACATCAGCAAAAACATCCGGATCAGCATTATCAAATTACCGAGACATTAAATCCGGAAATACTCGCACAGAAACTTATTAACTTTGAACTACATCTAGGGATTTCTAACGATCAAATACGTCATGAAGATGTCGTATCCGTTCCTTTATATGAAGAAGATTACGTCTTACTCGTTCCTGAAGATCAGTTCTCACAACAAAAATCTATCTCAATTAAAGGGCTGCCACTCATCGTTCCGAACAAACCCTATCAAGTTCGTAAGCATATCGAGGATTATTTCACACATTTGGAAGAACGACCAAATATCGTCATGGAAGTCGAACGTTTTGAAGCGGCGACGAACTTTGTTCACCAAGGTATGGGCTATGCGGTAATTCCAAGAATGTACTATCAGTCACGCCACACACAGCGCTTGAGTGCCATCAAAATTCTCCCAACCATCAAGCGGACTATTTATATTAACTATGCACGCCATCGCCAATACGGTTCACATGTTCAAGATTTAGTGGCAGCTTGTCAGCATTATTGGGGGACAGTCTAACAAAAAAGAAGCATAAATACCCTTCACTTTGAAAAGATATCTATACTTCTTATTTAATGCTTAATCATGAATCAGATACGTCAGCATATGTGCAATCAGCTTTGCCGTTCGATTGTCAATATCGTATGTTGGATTCATCTCTGCGATACTCAAAGACGTCACTTTATCTGACTGTAATATACGTTCCGCCAACTCTAAGACCACACCCGGCATTAAGCCTAACACTGCCGGCGCACTTACACCCGGTGCATATGCACTATCAATGACATCCATACATATCGTAAACAAAATGACATCGTGTTGATGAATAAAGCTCTCGATTTTATTACGAATACGTGGATCAATACGTCCCTTCAATTCATCTGCAAGAACGTATTCAGTTTGACTTTCATCGGCATAATCGAACAAGCTCTGCGTATTACCAGCACGTTGAATACCTAAAACAAAGTAATCCAATTGTTCATCTTGTTCCAGCATTTGACGAAAGCTTGTACCTGATGTGGACGTTTCCGCATAACGATTGTCAAAGTGTGCATCGATATTAATCACACCAATAGATTTCCCCGGATTGGCTGCGCGCACACCCAGATACTGTGCATATGCAATATCATGCCCACCACCAAGCAAGAATGTGCGTGAGTGTTGTTGTAATAGTTGCGAGACATATTGTCCAAAGGCTTGCTGCGTTTCATATAATGTATCGGCATCATGCGTCACATTGCCGTAGTCAGTGATTGGCATATCTGACATCGTTGGTAATCCAGAAAATGCTCGTCGGATAGCGTCTGGACCTTCTTTGGCACCGATGCGCCCTTGATTCAAGGCTACACCTTCATCAATTGCATAACCGAGCAGTGCAACACCTGGATTATCTTCTACTTCAGACGACAGGTCACCAAACGCAACCGTTTGAAAATGGCGAAATGCAGCACGATCTGATTCACTATCTAAACGACCTGTCCATATGTCTTTATTTGGCTGTTGATACATAACTTCGTCCCCCTCTTTTCTCTTACTTCTAGTATACGTGTGTTGATACATGATTTTCAAACCTTCATGAATATACATGCAATATCTTTTGTCATATAAATTGTATCTCAACTGCACTACCGTTTCTTTACAATTAGATGATAAATATTATGAAACAATTTATTTATTGTATCGTTATGGTTATAATGGGGCATAGATTATTATCGAGACTTGATTGACTGTGTGGTAACATATTATTAAACGAGGTTGTGAAAGAAGCGGTTAGGGATTGAGCAGAACCCAAGCAATTCTCAAAATAGCTTTTTTATTTTGCGGAATTGCGACGTTCTGTCGAAAGCCCTGCTTCTTGAACACTGACATCACGAGGTTGTGAAAGAAGCGGTTAGGGATTGAGCAGAATCTGAGTAGCGATCAAAATCGCTCATCAAATTTTGCCAAAATCGTGTTAGTTCTGTTGAGAATTGGTTTCTCAGGATGCAAATTTATGATGACTCAACCCTATATCACAATAACGACACAGTTTACGAAATATCAGACAATCATGACTCATACTTACTATAATAGTGAACCTTTAAACGGAGGATTTAATATGAATCAATCGCGTATCTCAGGCTTTCAATGGGCAATGTCTATTTTTATTTTCTTTATATTAGCCTATGCAAGCCCGCTGATTTTACAAGACTTCCAAAAAGCGTCTGGCTTTAAGCCTTTTGTATTTGCGCTTAATAGTCTAGGGCCATTTATCGCCGCAGTTGTATGCTTGATTATTTTTAAGCACAAGCGCGAGCAGCTATTCGGTCTCAAGTTAACCATCAACTTTAAAGTGATTGAACGCTTATTACTTGCGATGGCAATCCCGCTAGTTATTTTTATCATTGGAATGTATATGTTCAATACATATGCTGACAGCTTCATCT
Source organism: Staphylococcus sp. IVB6214 (assembly GCF_025558585.1). Taxonomy (NCBI): domain Bacteria; kingdom Bacillati; phylum Bacillota; class Bacilli; order Caryophanales; family Staphylococcaceae; genus Staphylococcus; species Staphylococcus sp. IVB6214. The sequence goes on from NZ_CP094723.1 coordinate 1,859,729, forward strand.
TATTACAAGCTAAAGATTTATCAGAAACGATTTGGACAATCTTAATCGGTCACTTATTAATGGCATTTTTCATTGAATTTGGATTCCGTCTCTATTTGTTTAACTTAGTCGAATCAAAAATGCCTCACTTTTTCGCAAATGTTTTTGTCAGCTTCCTATATTTGATTTGGGATGTAAATACTGCATTTGGTATGCCTTACACTATGTATAGTGCCATTTATGTCTTTTCATTCTCAATGATTATCGGCGAACTCATTCGTGGTACAGGTGGACGTGCGATTTACATCGTAACAGTTTTCCATGCTGCTATGAACTTTGCGAAAGTCTTCTTTTTCAGTGAAGAACTCGGCGATGTCTTTTCAATGAAAGTACTTGCTTACGGTACCGGTGGCGTTGCAATTGTCGTTGTGACACTCGGTGTATTGTTCAGCATTCTCAACTTCTTCCGCCGTCGACGCCAAGCGGCTAAAGCTGAAACAGTAGCAGAAACACCCGTCGTTCAGACACATTCAGAGATTGCTACTTCAGAATCAGCATCAGAAACATCTATCGATACACATTCAGAAGTTGCCACTTCCGAATCGGGAACTGAAGTGACAAGCGAATCAGATATTGATACGTCAAACAAAACAACATTATCATAGTCAAAGCGGGATGTTCGACAATGCGAACATCCCGCTTTATATATTAATGTTTTAAGACTTTTACACCTTGTTGTGTACCAACAATTGCTTCCGTAGCCATATCTAAGAAGTAGCCCGTTTCTAGAACGCCCGTCAAATGAATTAAAAATTCATGAAATGCATAAGGATCCGTCTTTTCAGTTAAATGTACATCCAAAATATAATTACCATTATCTGTGACGAGTGGTTCACCGTCTGTCATACGCAATTCAACTGTTCCTTCAATATGTGCGTCAATGCGTTGTAAGACCAGTCGCCAATTAAAACAATCCACTTCGACAGGTAACTTAAACGTTTGTCCTAAATAATCGACAAGCTTTGTCTCATCTGCCAATACGACAAACTGTTCAGCCATTTCATCAATTACTTTCTCACGGAATAACGCAGCGCCACCGCCTTTTATCAAATTCAGTTCTGGGTCAATTTCATCTGCGCCATCAA